>URND01000209.1 GCA_900549105.1 uncultured Eubacteriales bacterium | reverse complement strand
GCCTTTTCACCGTGGAAACCCGGTGTACGGATAAGACCCAGTTTTTGACCCGGCCGGATCTGGGCCGGATTTTCCCGCCGGAAGGGCTGGAAACCATTAAATCCAAATGTGTTCATGATGTGGATGTGCAGATATATGCTTCCGATGGTTTGTCCTCCACGGCGGTGGAAGCAAACCTTGAAAATATATTGCCGATTATAACCGATGGCCTGAAAGCCAGAGGGCTGAAAGTCGGAACGCCGTTTTTTGTTAAAAACGGCCGGGTGGCGGCGATGGACCAGATTTCGGAGGCGCTGAATGCCACGGTAACCTGTGTTCTTTTGGGGGAGCGTCCGGGACTGGCAACGGCGGAAAGTATGAGCGCTTATATCGCCTATAAGGCGACGGTGGGAATGCCGGAAGCCCGGCGGACCGTTGTTTCCAATATTCATTCGAGGGGAATCCCGGCGGTGGAAGCCGGAGCCTACATCGTGGATGTTATTCAGAAGATTTTGGAAGCCAAAGCCAGCGGTGTTGAACTGAAAAAATAGGAGGGCCTCATATGAAACATGATAAAATAAAGACGACGGTCCTCAGTGTGAAGATGATTCCAAATGCAGATTTGATGCTGAGAGAGGCGTTAAATCTTAAGGAAGATGAGCGAAGCCTGGGGCTGATTACGACGGATTGCGATGATGTTTCCTATGCGGCGCTGGATGAAGCGACAAAAAAGGCGGAGGTCCGGGTGGCCTATGCCCGGAGTATGTATGCGGGTGCGGCCAACGCCAGTACAAAGCTGGCCGGTGAGTTTATCGGTATTTTGGCCGGAAGAAACCCGGCGGAAGTGCGGAGCGGCCTGGATGCGGCGATTCAGTATATCGAGCGGGACGCCTGTTTTTACAGCGCCAATGCGGAGGATTCCATTGTCTATTTTGCCCACTGTATTTCCAGGACAGGCAGTTATCTGTCGGAAGCGGCCGGTGTTCGGGAGGGAACGGCGATGGCCTATCTGATCGCGCCCCCGCTGGAGGCGATGGTTGGCCTGGATGCGGCTCTGAAAGCTGCCCAGGTGGAGTTGAAGGTGTTTTATGGGCCGCCATCGGAGACAAATTTTGCCGGAGGTCTGCTCACGGGGGAACAGGCTGCCTGTAAAGCCGCCTGCGAAGCCTTTGCGGAAAGCGTCAATAATATTGCGGATAATCCGCTGATTTATTAATTCATAGAAATAAGCGGGAAAGGAGAATATATATGGGACTTGATATGGACCTGCAGTCAATCCAGGAAGTCCGGGATTTGATTCGGGATGCAAAAAAAGCCCAGGAAGTTTTCGGAACCTTTGACCAGCAGAGAGTGGATGCGATTGTCAAGGCGATTGCGGAAGCCTGTGCGGCCAATGCGGAACGGCTGGCCAAAATGGCTGTCGAGGAGACCGGATTTGGCGTCTGGCAGGACAAGGTACTGAAAAATCTTCTTGGCAGTACCATTACCTATGAATCCATCAAAGATATGAAAACCATTGGTGTGATTCGGGAGGACGGTGCGAAGGGAATTATGGAAGTCGGCGTTCCGATGGGAGTGATTGCCGCGCTGATTCCATCGACAAATCCGACATCCACAGTAATGTATAAAACATTAATATCATTAAAGTCGGGTAATGCGATTGTGATCAGCCCCCATCCGGGTGCAAAGAATTGTATTCTGGAGACAGTAAATGTGATTCAGGAGGCGGCCAGAAGAGCCGGGGCGCCGGAAGGGCTTATCGGAGTCATTCGATTGACAACGATGGAAGCCACGGATGCACTTTTGCAGGATAGAAATATCGGAGTTATTCTGGCTACCGGCGGCGAGGCTATGGTTCATGCCGCTTACAGTTCAGGCAATCCGGCCATTGGCGTCGGCCCTGGCAACGGCCCTTCCTTTATTGAGCGGACAGCCAATATACCGGAAGCAGTCCGCCGGATTTTTGACAGTAAAACCTTCGATAATGGAACCATTTGTGCTTCCGAGCAGTCCATTGTGACTGAAAAATGTATCGAAGCCCAGGTTGTCGAGGAAGTGAAACG
>URND01000208.1 GCA_900549105.1 uncultured Eubacteriales bacterium | reverse complement strand
CCCCCGCCGGATATTCCTTTTCGGACGGTCATTCTGTTTTCAAGGTGCTGTCCATCGATGAACTACCCTAAGTCTACACGAAAAAAATGCAATCCCCGGAATTTTGCGAGAATTGCATTTTGATGAAGTTTACACTTTGGAAATTGCATTTTTGCAATCATTCTGTATAATGGAAGTGTGTGGAGGAGGTGCGTATCTATGGCTTTACCCGGAACACCCGGACAGCGGATTTCCGATTTATGCAACGGGAACCATATCACACAAAAGGAACTTGCAGAGAAGATAGGCGTTTCCGCTTCCCAGTTGAGCCGCATTGTCAGCGGCGAAACGAGAACGGTCAGCAGTGATATTCTCATAGGAGTGGCAAAGGAATTTAAGGTATCGACAGACTATATACTGGGCTTGTCCACCGTGAGCGTCCGTAAAAGTTACGATATTTCTGAATTAGGTTTGTCAGAGGGAGCCGTGAGGGGGCTTGTGACGGGTGCTGTTGATGTGCAAATACTCAATCGCTTACTGGAACACAGGAATTTTCCCAAGCTGATAGATTTGATACGGATTTATTTTCAGGACACGGCGGCAAAGGGGATAATGGCACGAAACCAGCTTATCGAGATGGCAACGGCTTCCCTGTCCGACCTGATGAAAGAACACCCGGAACACCGGGCAGAAGCGAAGCAGGATTTACAGCTTTTGAACGCCCAAAAGATGGGGGAACATGAAGCGGAGATTGAAAAAATCAAAAATGTGTTCCTGGCTATCCTGCGGGACATTAAGAAAGACATTGACAACGGGGAACAGCCGGGAGAAGCTGTGACCGCCGCTATGTTCCAAGCCATGCGGGACGCACTGTCGGAGCAGAAGCAAAACCCGCTTTCCATTGACGATGTAACAGCAATGATAACCGGACAGATCGGACAGCTTGCGCCGATGGACGAAGAAACTGCCGACCTATTCCAGCAGCTGGCGAAGAAAATGATGACGCAAATGTCAAAAGATAGTGATGAGAAAAAAGGAGATTGATTTTATGAAAAAGATACTTTCATGCTTTTTAGTATGTGCTTTTTTATGTACGGGTTTATATGGGTGTGGTAGTAAAAAAACAGAGCTGATTGAAGAAGCCAAAGACCTAACACTTTCCCAAGAAATTTCGATAACCCCCGAACAAAATGATTATGGAATACCCGCATATAATTTTTTAAAACATATTCAATCAAACTATCCGGGGCGCGTTGCTGGCACTGAAAAAGAAACGGAAATGGCTGTATTTATTTTGTCCGTCCTCTTAAATGGTGGATATGCGGAAAGCGACATAGCTATAGAGTCTTTTGAAATAGATGATTCCACGCCTATGATGGATGAAGCCATACAAAATGTATTCGATGGAGGTGAAAAAAGTAATTCAAGTCAAAATATTTTGATAACCAAAAAAGGAGAAAGCGAAAAAACGATTATTGTTGGCGCACATTATGATAGTGCTGGAACACATGGTGTAGATGACAATGGCTCCGGCGTATCTGTTGCTTTGGAAAATGCCCTGCGAATGGTCAACACTCCAACATACTATACTATTCAATATGTATTTTTCGGTTCAGAAGAACCGGGAATGTATGGCTCAAGGGCATACGTTGAATCACTTTCCGAAAAGGAAAGAGAAAATATTATATTGATGATAAACATTGATACTGTCCTCGCTGGGGATTATCTTTATTTGTATGGCGGTAAGGTGAATGATAACGGCACTGTTGATAATACCGAAGCAGTATTTAAAGCCTACGAAATTGTTAAGGAAATTGGCTTGAACATACAATTACCACCAGACGGAAATAACGATTATCCCTATCCTACAGGTCAAAAAAGAAGCGACCACGCACCGTTTAATGACATAGGAATTCCGTACATATATTTTGAAGCAAACAACTGGGAAAATGGTTCTCCTGTCGAAACAGAAAAGAATGGATTGATAATGCATACAGATATGGATGATTTGGATTTTATTGAAAATGAATATAGCGGACGTGTCCAAAATACACTCAGCAGCTATTCAACATTATTATATTCTTTACTTCAAGAAAACAACTGGGAGCAATAACACAAATGGATAGCAAAGACATCCGAGCCAGTCAACGGTCAAGATGAACGGCGCA
>URND01000207.1 GCA_900549105.1 uncultured Eubacteriales bacterium | reverse complement strand
AGGGAGTGAAAAGGGTGCAGCTGGAGGAATGCGTGAATTATCTGCTGACAACAGCACAACATTCTGTCTTTTTGAAAACGACGGAAAAACTTTCAACGTTTGATATTACTCCGGTTCAGTATTCGGTTTTATATTGTTTATGGGAAAATGACAGAAGAAGTCCAAAGGAGATTGCCGAGCGTCTCAAATTGGAAAATTCCACAATATCCGGGATTCTGGAGCGGATGGAGAAAAAAGGCCTTATTGAGCGGAGCATCAGTAAAGAGGACCGGCGATTTATTCAGGTGCTTTTGACAAAAAAAGGTGCGAGCCTTGAAAAAGACGTTTTAAATGCGATTGAGGAAGTCAACAATGAAGTAATGTCGATATTTTCAAAGGAAGACGCTGAAACATTAAAATCACATTTAAAATTATTAGCCGGCGTAGATATTTAAAGGGTTGGAAACAACCCTTTTTTCTTGTATAATTATAGAATAGACGTCGATTTGAATCAGAATGGAGAGGAGAGATTTATGAGCGGAGAATTTAAAATGACGATTGGCCGGGCAGTTCGCGAGATTGCCCAGTATTATTCATCGGAAGAGTCGTTTGCTATAAAAACCGGGAAACATTTGCCTAACAGGGGCGCGATTATCGGAGTGATCAAGGATTTGCGGCGCGTGATGTTTCCGGGATATTTTGGAACAGAGAATATTACGGACACGGCGCCGGAATATTTTATCGGAAATACATTGACTGAGGTTTATGTGGTCTTAAAGCAGCAGATTGAGATTGCGCTGAACTATCAGAATGAGGAAAATAAAAGCGAGGAGGAAATCGCAGCCGAGGCGGAGGACATCTGCAGTTATTTCTTTGCGCGTCTGCCCCATATTCAGAAATTGCTCTTAAAGGATGTGCAGGCGGGCTACGATGGCGACCCGGCGGCGAAGAGTAAAGAGGAAATCATTTTCTCCTACCCGGGGCTTTATGCGATTTTCATTTATCGCATTGCCCATGAACTTTATATAAAGAATGTTCCGTTTATACCGAGAATTATGACGGAGCATGCCCACAGCCGGACAGGAATTGATATCAACTCCGGCGCAGTGATTGGCGAATATTTCTTTATCGACCATGGCACGGGCGTTGTTATTGGGGAGACGACCTGCATTGGCGACCATGTGAAGTTGTATCAGGGCGTTACTCTCGGCGCGCTTTCCACGCGAAGCGGCCAGCAGTTGGCCGGCGTGAAGCGGCATCCAACGATTAAAGATAATGTAACGATTTATTCCGGTGCGACCATTCTTGGCGGAGAGACGGTTATCGGTGAGGAATCGGTGATTGCCGGCGGCTCATTTATTACGAGTTCCGTGCCTCCGAGAACAAAAGTTATCGTGAAGAGTCCGGAGCTGACTTTTAAGGGACAGTCAGATTCGGAGAATGTGTGGGAATAGTTTCACTTGCAGGAGGTTAAAATATCGATGAGAGAACAGAGATTTTGCGATGACAAAGCCCTGTTTTACAGAAATGTCTTCGCCTTGGTGCTGCCTATGGCGCTGCAGAATCTCATCAACGTGGGAATTACATCGGCGGATGTAATCATGCTTGGAAAAGTTGGAGAAATTGCCCTGTCATCCAGTTCATTGGCAGGGCAGATTTATTTCATTATGACTCTGATTCTTTTTGGCCTGACTTCCGGGGCGGCGGTTATTACGGCCCAATATTGGGGCAAGAAGGATATAGAGACGATTGAAAAGGTCCTTGGCATATCGATGCGTGTCGGATTGAGCGTTGGGCTTCTTTTTTTTGCGGCGGCACAGCTTATGCCGGAGGCGTTGATGAAGATTTTTACATCGGAGCAGATGATTATCGAGGAGGGCGTCAAATACCTTCGGATTGTCTCCTGGTCCTATCCATTGGCGGCAGCGGCCATTGTTTATTTAAATATTATGCGAAGCGTGGAACGGGTTATTATATCCACCCTCGTTTATTCCGTATCGCTGGTTATCAATGTGATTTTTAATGCGATATTCATCTTTGGTTTGGGGCCTGTGCCTGCGATGGGTGTTTCCGGTGCGGCCTGCGCCACGGTGATTGCCCATGTGGCCGAATGTCTGAGCGTCATTATTTATATGCTGAAGATAAAACCGCCGGTGCATTTCCGGCCATCCTATCTTTTGGCGCGGGAAAAAGCGTTGATGAAGGATTTTAGAA
>URND01000206.1 GCA_900549105.1 uncultured Eubacteriales bacterium | reverse complement strand
TAATATGTTATTGGAAAGGCCGGTGCGAAAACGCCGGCTTTTTTCGTTGAATTCTTTATTTAACCATTTGGCTTTTGGCTCAGTTCTCCTTATGGAAACATGCCGTATACAGCATATCTGTTCCCACATCAAGAATTCTCTCATTTTCTATAGAAGTGCTTTTAAAAACAACACGGTCAACAAGCGCATTGATAAAATCGACAATAACGACAGATGCGGCTTCCAAATCATCTGCTTGTACTCTGCTCACATTTTCACGCAATAATTCCAACACAGCTCTGCGTATCTCTTCTTCATGCGAATCAAGTATGGCTGCCACTTCAGGCTTTGCATAATAAAGCTCGCTTAACGCTCTGTTAAAATCCTTTACCGAAAGATGTAAATCAATAAGCTTCATGACAAGGCGGCGAAGCCATTCATGCAGATTCTCCGAATACAGCTGCACATTCATTTCCGTACTCAGGACTTCAAAAACGGACATGAAATGCTGGTGATGCCTTTCAAGAAGTTCGGCAAGTATGGTGTCCTTATCTGAAAAATAGGAGTACAGACTGCCGATGGAAATTCCCGCCGCTTTTGCTATTTCATTCGTGGTTGTTTCAAAAAAGCCCATATCGCAGATTAACTGCATGGCAGCGCTCAATATTTTTTCTTTCATTTGAATGCTGCGTTTTTGTTTGGGCTGTCTTACTGTTTTTTCGTTATCCATTTTTATCCCTCCCTTTTTTCATTGTATATATGTTAATAAAAACCGTCAAGATAAAAATGAGTATTTGCTCACAAATATATTGACAAGTGAATAATATGAGTATATACTCACGTAATAAACACGAGTTATTACTCATATAATAGAAAGGCATATATCATGGAAAAAAAAGAACAGCTGCAGACGCAGTCCATACCCAAATTAATAGGAACACTTTCAGCCCCGGCAATTCTTAGTATGCTTATCAATTCTGTCAACATGGCGATTGATAAGATATTTGTCGCCAGAGGAGCAGGAATTTTAGCATTATCCGGCGTAACCGTATCGTTGGGAGTCTATCTGGTTCTGCAGGGTTTTTCGCTCCTGCTGGCGGCAGGAAGCGCATCCGCAATCGCTCTTGGACTGGGAAAAGATGATAAAAAAGGCGCTGAAAAAATAGTGGGCAGTTCTGTGACCCTTTCTTTTGTGCTGTCTCTTCTGTTAACAGTAATCGGATTGCCGGCGGCCAGGCCAATGATGATTATGTATGGAGCGAATGCAGAAAATATCCGTTATGCAATGGAATATTCCACCGTTCTTATTGCGGGCGCTGTATTTTTCTTATTGGCGCAAACGGCTAACAGCATCATAAAAGGAATGGGGTATGCAAAAAGAGCTTTTATTAACGTATTCGTCAGTATCATTGTCAATACGATTTTGGATGCGGTATTTATTTTTGTATTTGGGTGGGGCGTGTTCGGTGCCGCTTTTTCCACGGTAATCGGGAATGCGGTAAGTGGGGTATTAGCAGTTCACTTCCTCTGCAGGAAGAGTCCGGCAAGGTTGAAGCTCTGCAATATGAAGCCGGAAATCCGTACGGCAAAGACCATTATAAGCATCGGGACACCGGCTTGTGTTACACAGATTGCTTTGAGTCTCCTGTCGCTGACTTGTAATCATGTGGCCAATAAAGTCGGAGGAAGTGCGGCAGTTGCTGCATATGGCATAGTTTACAGTGTTATCATGCTCGTTTATATGCCTGTATTGGGACTTGGACAGGGGGTTCAGCCCATTATCGGATATAATTACAGCTCTAAAAATTATGTGCGCACAAAACAGACCCTTACATATTCCATCATTTATGCAACTGTTTTTTGTGCAGTGATGTTTGCCGGCATTGAACTTTTCAGTCCCTCTATTGTTATTCTGTTCGGCGGAAAATCAGATCCCAATCTGGCTGCAGCAGCATCCTACGGGCTGCGTCTGTTCAGTTTATCGCTTCCCATTGTGGGATTTCAGATGATCGGTGCCAACTATTTTCAATACATCGGAAAATTTAAACAGTCTGTGATTCTGAGCGCATTGAGGCAGCTTATTTTTCCTATTTCTTTTATTTTGATTTTATTCCATTTTATCGGTATGACAGGCATATGGATTGGAGCGCCGATTTCTGATTTTATAGCATTTATTATTACCGTTCTATTGATAAAAAAGGAGATGATGCAAAAGAGATGAAACATAAAAGGTTGGAAAAGAATATTTTATGTAAACTTATTGCCGCGTAACAGAGAAAATTCATCG
>URND01000205.1 GCA_900549105.1 uncultured Eubacteriales bacterium | reverse complement strand
CCGCCGCCGTTTCACCGGAAGCCGGCGGTGTATAAGTCAGTTTTCTTATGCCGGCAAATATAATGCAAACGCCAAGGATCACCCCTGCAATAAGCATATATTTTCCGTCAAAACGGCCCATTGTACTTTCAATATCATCTTTATACCCCGGCTGTTTTTCTCCGGACTTATTCTCTTCTTTTCTTACAGGTGTCCCGCAGGACCGGCAAAAACGGTCATTAGGGTCAACTTCTTTTCCACATCTTCTGCATACCATAATTATTTTCTCCTCCATACACTATTTTTTATGAATTATTTTATCGAATTTGTTTTTGACGCCACTTTCCGGTGCGGTATTCACAAAATGAAATCAGATAATTGGCTGTCCATCCAATCGGTACCGCATACCAGATGGCCGGCATTCCCAAAATCGGAGACATTGCAAAGGCAAACGCCACCCGGATTCCGAGATTCACCAAATTGGAAATAGTAAATACCGTCATATCTCCGGCTCCCCGAAGCAGGCCGTCCGTTATCATTTTCAGGCCAATCATTGTGAAGAAAAGCCCCATAAATCTTAAATAGGATACCCCGGTGGACAGAGCAATCTCCGTGGAATCCGCACCAAGAAAGGCTCCGATGATTCCCCGGTTGCAGGTCTCCAAAATCACCAGAATAAGTACTCCGAAAAAGGCAACGATGCCGTAAGCCGCATGATAACCCTGCACCACCCGGTCCTTTTGGTCCGCTCCGATATTCTGGGCCGTAAATGTGGAAACCGCATTTCCCATGGCCGCCATCGGCACAACACATATTCCTTCAATACGCATCCCTGCCGAATATCCCGCCAAAGCCGCCGAACCAAAGCTGTTGACAACACTCTGCACAAGCATCATGCCAATGGACACGATAGACTGCTGCAATATGGACGGCAGCGCAATTTTAACCATCCGTCCCAACATTTCACCATCAAACAATACGCCCTGCTCCGGCTGCCTTTTCAAATAGCGGACAAGAACAGAAAATGAAATCACCGCGGAAATTCCCTGGGCAATAATTGTGGCCAACGCTACCCCTGCAACACCCATATGCATAACGATAACCATAAAAAGGTCCATAATGACGTTCAATATAGAAGAAAAAATCAAAAAGTAAAGAGGAATTTTTGACTTTCCCAAAGCATTGAACACACTGGCCAACACATTATACATAAACAAAAACGGCAGGCCTACGAAATAAATCCGTAAATACAATACAGCTTCAGCAAAAATATTCTCCGGCGTTTTCAGCCATACCATAATGGCCGGACTGGCAGCTGCTCCAAACAGGGCAAGAATCACACTCAGCACAAAAAAGCTGGTCAGCGCCGTATACACGGAAGTTTTCATCAAACGATATTCCCGGCTGCCCAGATACTGGCTGGTTAAAACCGATGCGCCGACACCGCCGCCAATGGCAATACAAATGAACACATTTGTCAGAGAATAACTGGCCCCAACAGCCGCCAAAGCATTCTCACTGACAAATTTCCCCACAATCGCAGAGTCCGCCATATTATAAAATTGCTGGAACAAATTTCCTATAATCATCGGCATGGCAAAAAAGACCATCGACCAAAGCGGCGAGCCTTCCAGCATATCTGTCGATTTTTTCCAAGACATCCTTCTCCTCCTTATCATCACATTTTAATATTATACGCTATTTCCCTGTTTTGTAAAATAAAAAGGGCTGAAATTCCAACAAAGTCTTCATTTTACCGGCTTTTCAAGGCAAGAAAAAAGCACCGTCCCCACAGCGCTTATGTCTGCAAAAACAGTGCTTTCACATGCGCCTTCAGGGGCTCGAACCTTTTTCCCTTAAAAAAACGTGATAGAAAGGGGGTTTTTCACATCGTCCTTGTGAGTGTAACCAAGTGTGTAACCATCCAAATACACACAAGTGTAACGAAATGAAAATCAAAAAATTGAACCCTGAGCATAGCTTACCGTTCTGGTGCTTTGCTCAGGGCCTATTTCAAATATAACCTGAAAGCATTTATCATAAGAGGCCCCCGTAGTACTATATTTGTACACAGATAGCTGTTCTTTTTAATTTTCAGGAGTTGATTCTAATATTCAACCCATTCATCCCACTCATTGTAACCTGTGATAACCTGTTCATATTTAGTCCAAAAACCATTAGCACAAGTCGTTCCGGCAAGAGCGCCCTCATAAGAATGATCCCACTCAAAACCAGTTATATCCCCACCACAGCCATTACAAATGGAATAACACTTTGTTTCATAAATAGGGTCCTTATG
>URND01000204.1 GCA_900549105.1 uncultured Eubacteriales bacterium | reverse complement strand
CCTCCTAAAGCCGCCGTTCTTGTTAGTATTAGAACCTCATTCCTATGAGAGAATAGAAATCGGCGGCCTTGAATGTCTTTCAAAACCGCCGCCGGATAAAAATGTAAATTGAGCGCACAAAAGCAGCCTGCCCGGTTACGGTTTTTTTCTTTCCCCGTTTACGGGGCAGGAGCGTTTGTGAGTTATATTTATTCTATTGTTTATTTTTTCTCGATATTGATAATCCGCTGAGTCCAATCCCGGTAAAAGGCCTCCTCATGCGATACGAGCAATACCGTTCCCGCAAAAGTTGAAAGGGCTGTTTTCAAAGCCTCTTTTGCCTGTACATCTAAATGGTTTGTAGGTTCATCCATAATTAAGAAGTTGCAGGGAGTCAGAGTAAGCAGACACATTTTTACCTTTGCCTGCTCTCCACCGCTTAATGTTCCTATGGCCTGCATAGCGTGTTTACTGGAAATCCCACATCGTGCCAAATGTTTGCGGACATCTTTTGTCACCATATTGGGATAAGCATTGGCAACAATTTGAATGGGCGTCAATTCAGGTTCTTGCCACTCTAAATCCTGTTCAAAATATCCGATAGTAACCTGATCGGAAAATTTGAAATGGCCCTGCATAGATGGAATTTCCCCAATCAGGGTTTTTAACAGTGTCGATTTTCCAATCCCATTAAATCCAGTAATAACAACTTTTTGTCCTCCCTTAATGCTAAATTCAACGTTTGATAAAACGGGGTAATGGTAGCCAACTGCCAGATGTTTCACCAACAAGTGTTCTGTATTGGTTAATGGAAGTACGGGAAAATGGAAGTACGGAATAATTTCCTTTTGGTCTAAGGCTTCCATCTTTTCCATCCGGTCAAGCTGCTTTTGTCGTCCTCTCGCCATCTTTGCTTTTCTTCCCGCTATGTTCTTCCGTATAAATTCCTCCGTCTTTTTAATTTCCTTTTGCTGGGCCGCATATTGTCTTACATAATCTTCCCGCAGCAAAGTTTTCTTTCGCAAAAATTCGGAATATGTGCCATAGTATTTCGTGATAGTATCGTTATCAATATCACAAATGCGGTTCGCTATCTTGTCCAGAAAGCCATAATCATGGGAAACTACTAAAAAAGCATTTTCCAAAGCAGATAAATATTCTGCCAGCCATGTCACATGGTCTTTATCAAGGAAATTGGTCGGCTCATCCAGCAACAAAACATCCGGTTTTTCCAGCAGCAACTTCGCTAAAATTACTTTGGCTCGTTGTCCGCCACTCATTTCTGCAATCGAACGGTCAAGGCCAATAGCCAGAAGTCCTAACCCATTGGCGACACGCTCAATGGCTGTATCTATCGAGTAAAAATCGTGGGCTTCAAGCTGCTCCTGATAATGGGCGGCCAGTTCAAGGCTTTTCATATCGCCGTCAGCAGCTTTTTCATAGAGCTCCATTGCCTGTGCTTCCATATCAAATAGCTTTGAGAAAGCAGATTTAAGGAATTCCTTCATCGTTAGGGAATGGTCAATTTCCGCATATTGGTCTAAATAACCAACCGTAGTATTTGGTTGCCAGACGATACGCCCGCTGTCTGGAATGATCTGCTCCGTACAGATTTTGATTAAAGTGCTTTTGCCGGTTCCGTTCTGTCCGACAATACCAATATGTTCCCCCTTGTTGAGTGTAAAGCCTGCATTTTTGTATAGCACATTCTCTCCAAAAGAGTGTGTCAGTCCGTCAATTTCTAATAAGCTCATGTTTATCAAACCTTTCCTGTATATTCTGGGCAAAAGAAAAAGGCAGAAAGCAAAGATACATAAGTGTATCTGCCTTCTGCCTCTGGCATAGTAGCTCAAAAACAAAAGGCCATGGACAAAACATTGTCCATAGCCTCATACACATTATAACTGCATGGGAAGCCGCTTCCTAAAAATGGGTATAAAATCCCCTTTGATGGCTTCCCGATGAAATCTAAATGCGTCGTTTATACGCTATACTCTGCACAATGTTTCATCGGTATGGATTGTACAGAGTTGATTTTCTTTTTACGCTGATCGGTCAAATGAAAATTCATAGTCATGCCTTTATCTCCTTTTGAGAGGTACAACTCTCGATTCTAATAATACTATGAGGGGTTCAATTTGTCAATCGTTGCCTCAAGAAGTACAGATAATAAGTAAAAAACTTCTGCTGTTTCATCTATGTCCAAATTAGTTCGCTAAAAATAACTTCCTCCGCCTGTGCTTTCAGCGTATTCATCAGCCCCACCCAGCGCATGGGGTCACGGGCTTTCAGTTCCTCGGTGACGC
>URND01000203.1 GCA_900549105.1 uncultured Eubacteriales bacterium | reverse complement strand
GGATGGGGCTTGGTCTGCTGTTCGGGATTTTGTTGGAGAACATCCCGCTGGGGCTTTTGATGGGAACCTCATTGGCTGGCTTTGGAAATATGACAACGAAAAGGTAGGTGGACGGTTATGAAAAAATGGATAATTATTTCTATCGCAATCGCATTGCTATTGCTTTCGCTATCCTTTATTTTATTCAGGCAGGAAAATAATCTGGCAGCACTGTCCAGACAATGCGGGATTGACTTAACGATAGGGAAAGTTGTTTCCCACAAGGATACGCATGGTGGATTTCATGGAGATGGAGTTTCCTACACAGTGTTACAATATCCCGATGATTCCATCGGTGAACAAATGGAAGAAAGTGAAATCTGGCAAAAACTTCCTCTTCCCGAAAACTTAGACACGTTCCTATACCAGCCATACGATGATGAAGTATCTATACCGGAAATACAGGACGGGTACTATTATTTCTATGACCGCCATTCGGAAAGTACAAATCCATATGATGATTCCGAGCTGTTCCAGCGTTTTTCCTTTAATTTTACCTTTGCCATTTATGACCAAAGCTCCAATCAAATATATCTCATTGAATACGACACATAAAGGAAGTCGATCTGTTTGATTTTAAGAACGGCTTAGACCAGGAGGGACAATGTATACGGACAGCAGAGAAAACGAAGTGCGATTGCTGAAACGGTTGTGGGCAGGGCTTCCAACCATATGTCCCAAATGCCGCCAAGCGGAATTAGTGCATCTTCATAAGAAAGCAAAAAAGAGTAATATGGACTGGAAGTGCCCTGCCTGCGGAGAAATTTACCGCACCATAAACATACTGAGTGAGCTGCCGGATTCTTAAATTTCTGTATGGCCTGGCTCTTGCAACCTACGGTTGCATTTTAGTTGGTGGCACGCAACCGGGGTGTTGATGTATGATGAAACCGGAAAGGAGGGCGTGAACATGGCACTGAGCGAAAACATTAAAGCCAGGCGTACACAACTAAAAATGTCCCAAGAGTATGTTGCCGATCAGTTGGGCATCAGCCGTCAAGCTGTTGCAAAATGGGAAGCAGGAACCAGTGAACCGACATCTAAAAACTTATCGGAATTGGCTTTCCTCTTTGAAATCAGCATTTCTGAATTGGTTGATCCTCAAACCTATGCCGAGGAACAAGCGGCACAGGAACAAAAATTTAGGGATAAGCAGCAAAATGCCAAGATGCTTTTTGGAAGGTGGGGTGGTGTCATACTGCTAAACGCTGGCTGGGACGGCTATTCTTCCGGCCTGTATGGTACAGACTTCCCGTACCCGTACCATTGGTTAGCCATTTTGACGGTTGGTCTTGTATTGCTGTTTATCACATCAAAGGATATGGGGAAAAAGCATAGGCTTGAAGCATTGCAGAGCATCATTGGTCTTGCTATGATTTTCTCTATTTTCTTTTTGCCCCGCATCATTCCTTTGGAGCAGGTTGGAGTGAGGTATCTTCTGGCAGACGTAGTTACTGCGATTTGCGGCATTTTATTAAGTTTAAAATATTGGCGTTATATCTGGAAGGTCAAATAAAACAGAAGCGATTGTAAGGCCCCTATCAACAACTGAATACCAGCCGCCCACAGGCGGCACCACCCAGCAGGAAATCTTTGAAACGGTTTCCTGCTTTTCTTATGCCATTTTTCAGGAGGATGTGAAACCAAATGTCTTATAGCTCTTACGACCACGATAACTTAGAACCGGCTAACATCATGCGGATTGAGCGCCGGATGTACTTTGAAAGCGGCAAGGCCGATCTCTCCGAAGTGGTAAAGCTGCCTCTTGCAGAGATTCTTTCCCTGCGGGCGGAAAGCGCCGCCGCAGAACAGGAAATCTTTGACCGCTTAAAGACACAGGCCGCCGCATGGGAGGAACAAGCCGGAAGAACCCTGTTTCTTGACAAAGCCCTGGAATATGCCCGGACGCTTCCCGTCACCCACACTTCCAACCAGTGGGAGGCGCAGGGGGATTTCCTCCGTGTCCGAAGCAACGCGGTCTATAAAATGACCTATTCCATTTCCGAGAATACCCGGTATGACAGCACGGCGAAGAAATCTGTCCCTTACTCCTGGACACTGCGCTGGAGCATTTATACCAATGCGCCTGGAAGCTACCGGCAGGCCCGGATTGCCGGACAGGATCGGAAAGTATTTGCCAGTCGGGAAGAACTGGACAAATATCTGAATGGGCGAATCAAAGCCCACCAGCATTTGTTTACGGAAATCTCCCCGGTCATCCCCAAGAAGTACGCCGACTATTTCAAGGTAAACGGCCTCCTGCTCCCCGGCTACACCATCGAGGGGGAAGCGCCCCAACAGGCCGCCGAGCTGCCCCAGCAGACCACCGGGGCCGGGAAAGAACAGCCGGAGCCGTCC
>URND01000202.1 GCA_900549105.1 uncultured Eubacteriales bacterium | reverse complement strand
CTGCTGTGCCGGACAGAGAACCGGGAACAGGCAAACACGCCTTTAATGGAATTACACTTGACGGATGAAATGGTGGCACTGCTGAAAAGCGGCCGTATCAATAACCGGCTCCTGTGTGAGATTGCTACCAATGATAAATTTGAGCAGCTTATGACCGACACGGAGATATACATAGACGGCCATGCAACCTCCACCTTCCGCACCCTTTATGAGTCTTTGGAAGAACAGCGGCAGACCATCATCCAGAAATACAAGCAGGCGGAAAATGATTTCTATTCAAAGACCATCCTTGCCGCAGAGGTAAAGGAAGAAGATTTCTTCTGCCATGTGACGCACAAAACATGGGACGCCATTCTCCATGACATACGGAAAGCCCATGAGCATGACATTGACAGCACGCCGGATTATTCCCTTGCAAAGAAGATGGCTCTGGAAATCCGAAAGGCTATTCAATCTTCCGGGGATTATCTCGGAAAGGTGTGGGCGGTCATTTTCAATATGCTCGGCATTGACTTTTACAAGCTGCCGCCGGATGAACAGAAGATATTGAAAAGGATACTGTCAAAATCCCCGAACATCAAAAACAGCCCCTTCAACTTCCGGCGCAAGAGGAAATGAAAATTGCCGTTGTGGGAATGAGTGTTCCTGCAACGGCAGCGTTTTTTATTCGCCGGTATATGCAATTTTTATCTCATAGCCGCCATCCTCATAGTAGGTGTGGAAAGAATAGTCCCCGATTTGTAAATCTCCCTCTGTGACAGGGTAGAATGTCTTTTCCTCGGCGTCATAAATCACAGCTTCGTCTATAAATTCATCTTCAACAGTAGTCAGGATTTCCCGGATACAATCATCACAAAAATGCGTTTTCATTTTGTGGGCGCTCACAATGCCCCGTCCCCGGTCAATAGAAGCGGTGGCGCTGTCCATATTGGGATTTGACATCATCATCAAGTGTGCTTCGCTGATTTCATCGTAACCAGAGGTAATCATTGTGCCGCCTCTTTCTCGTTGGCTTTCAATCGGCTCGGTATTATCGAATATTTCCAGCCCATAGGCTTCGCCGGTATTCAGGAAAACCAGATTGACACGCTCCGGGAAGCCCCGTTCCAGACAGCAGCCATCAGCCGTATTCGGGATATAACGGATAAGATTTTCGATATCCTGCCCGTACTGGCTGTACACTAAATCATGCCGGATAGTCTGGGCGATTTCTTCGTATTCATCATCGGTGGCCGTTGCCATGTAGGTAACAACTGTCCTTAAAAATTCTTCCATATCTTTCTGGTTTTGGTGGCTCGTCCATACATTTCCTACCATGATACTAATTGAGATAAAAGCGAATGTGACAGCCCCTATCATAAAACCTCCATAGAGCAGGGAACGTTTGTCATGCTGGCTCAAATGCTTTTTGTCCATGTCCAGTTCATCATCTTCCCAAAAGTCCAGCCAACTATCCCGCAGCTTTCTCCAAACATTTTTCATATCCATACCCTCCAACAAGCTATAAGCTAATATCTTATAGTCTATCAGAAGCTATTGAAAACGGCAATCATATTATAGTCTTAAAGTGTACAAAATGATAACTGATAGCTAATAGATGGGTGTGGATTATGGAAAAGAACGGATTAGGGAAGCGTATCAACGCAGTAAGGAAAGACCGGGGCTTAACTGCTGACCGGCTCTCGGAAATGTGCAATATCAACGCTACTTACCTCCGGCAGATTGAGGGTGGCGTAAAAATGCCCAGTCTGCCGGTATTCATAGACATTTGCAAGGCTCTGAAAATCTCGCCGGATTATCTTCTGCAAGACGAACTGGAAGAAAACGAAATCAGTACCATCCGGGAGATAGAAGCACTCTGGAAAGATACTTCTCCCAGCAAACAGACGCTTGCACTTGCCATGATAAAAGCAGTGTTGGAGCATAAGGAGTAGCAGAACAGCCAGCCGGGAACGGCTGGCTGAAATAACGCAACAGATAATTTCAAAATTAAAAGCGTGAAAGGGCACTCTTATAATCAAAAACGACTAACCCACATTCCTTGCAAATATATCCGTGAAAATCTGTACTTGTGAACGACTTTCTCGCTATCATAACATCATCTTTATCTTTAGGATTCAATGAAATTTTGTGTCTGGTTTTATTAAATGCAATTATGTTTCCTGCCTGTAAAAATCCAGCCTGCATATCCTTTTCACATTTTGGACACTTCATCATTAGACACCTCCGCAGTTCATGACTTAACACTCTGCTGTATCAGCAGAAATATCATCCTGTTCCAGTTCAATCACATCTAATATACCGCAATTAAGGGCTTCGCAGATACGAACCAGCGTTTCCATACTGATATTCTTTCCCTTACCCATGTTGGCAATCATATTTGTGGTAAGACCGGCGGCAA
>URND01000201.1 GCA_900549105.1 uncultured Eubacteriales bacterium | reverse complement strand
TGCATAGGATATAAAATCTTTGAGGAAAATGTGTCAACTAATCTTGACAAAATCAAAGTATAGCAAAGACTTTGGCGGTGCTCTATCTGATGTAGATTGCATGAAGCTGACAGGGCTTGCAAGAAACACATATTATAAATACAAGAGGGAATTGAAAGAAGAATTGCAGGGCTGAAACGCGCTGCTTTCTTTATTAGTATATATTACCCTGGAGGTCTATATGAAAAACGTGTGTAGCCCCTACTTAGTTGGTTCTTCTGCCGGCATTTTTAAAAAGGCTTGTCCTGCTGCCTAGTCTTAAAAATTTATGAAATATACAAAAAGGCGATTTTGTGATAAATTAAAAAAGAAGTCGAGGCTTGACATTCAGGCTCCCCCTTAATATCTTTCATTTATCTGAATTATAGTATAAAGATAGGTATTTTTGATGAAAGAAACAGTTAGAAGCCATGTTTGGGCAAAGGGAAAGAGAGTGTTTATAAGTGTTCAAAAATAGATAAAAATGTTTTTTCGTAACACACTTGTAGCACACAAATAGACTGAAAAGCCTTATTTTATGGGGGCTGAAGTTCAGCAAACGATCATTGTGATTCAGGACAATTCAATACGACTCACAACTCCTCAGGATTTCGGTTCTGGGGAGTTTTATTTTTAGTGTATCGCACGAAAGGCGCATAGATTAGAATATAAATAAACCAGTTTCTACATCACGCTTTGACAGTTTTTTTAATTGGCCGGAAGGTTTTCTTGTTTGAAAATCTTCCGGTTTTTTTATTGGAATAATCAAAAAACTTTTTATTGTCTTCTTGAAAGAATGGATAATGGAGATGTAATCCAATGTTTTGAGAAAAAACGGGAAAACTAGCTTTCAGGAGGAGATTATCATGAAAACAACTACTTATGAAATTCAAATCGAGGCTTATTTAAATTATTTACGAAATGAGGAACGCAGTCCGGTTACCATCGAACAGTATCGGCGTGATATTCTCTGTTTCTTTTCCTTTTTGGATGACGGAGAACTGACTAAGGCGGCAGCGCTTTCTTATAAAGAGGAATTGGAAGAGAAGTATCAGCCTGCCAGTGTCAACGTAAAGCTGTCTGCCCTGAACAGTTTCTTTGGCTTTATTGGGCGAAGTGATTTGAAACTGAAATTTATGAAAATCCAGAAAAGCGTTTATTGTTCCGCCGATAAGGAATTGAGCAAGGCGGAGTATATGCGGCTGGTTAAGGCGGCAAAGGAGAAGAAAAATGAGAAGCTGGCGCTTCTTTTGCAGACGATTTGCGGTACCGGCATCAGGGTATCTGAAGTGGAGTATATCACAGTGGAAGCAGTTCGCAGGGGAGAGGCAGTGATTCGGCTGAAGGGAAAGACCCGCACGATACTGCTTCCAAAGAAGCTGCAAAGGAAACTGAAGGACTATATGCGCCGGGAGAAGATTGCAGACGGGCCGGTCTTTATTACGAGAACCGGGCGGCCATTGGATAGAAGCAATATCTGGAAGATGATGAAGGAACTGTGCCGGGATGCGGGCGTGGACAGGAAAAAGGTATTCCCCCATAATCTGAGGCATCTTTTTGCCCGGTGTTTCTATGCCGTTGACAAGGATATCGCAAAGCTGGCAGATATTTTGGGGCACAGCAGCATCAACACTACGCGGATTTATATTATTACCAGCGGAAGGGAACACCGCCGCCGGCTCGATGCTCTGGAACTTGTATGCTGACGGGCACAAAAAAAGCAGATGCTTTGCATCTGCGCCGATATCAAGAAACAACATAATTTATATTATGTTGTAAAAACAATTCAGGATAAAAAAATATTCCCTACATATATTATTATTTTACTCACAGGCTGATTTTTTGTCAATAGAGATTCATGCTTTTTAGCTTGCATGCGAAGTATTTTAAAAGTTAAATGCATGACAATAGGCCCTTCCAGGATTTTTTTCAGAAATCCGGCAGGGATGACTTGTTGCAGACTTATTTTAACTATTTTTAACCCGCTTATATCCCAACAATTGCCGTTTAAGCGCTTCGAAGTGTTCTTTCAGTCAGATTTTGATATGACCTTTACAACATAATATAAATTATGCGGTAAAAAGCTGACATATGATAAGTCTTAAAACCCCAGGGAGGCGGCCGCGCAGAGGTAAAGGACCTTTGCAGAGCGCTGTTCTGGCCAGATGGAAGCTGTCTGCCGGAGTATGGGGAAAGCTGAGGAAAGATGACGGGCAAGGATTTAAACCATTTGGGACGCGAGGAGCTTCTGGAAATGCTCATTGCGCAGATGGAGGAAAATGAAAAACTAAAGGAAAATCTGGAAAAAGCGCAGGGTAAATTACATAAAAAATGGTATGCGGCCCGTTACCATCAGACGTTGGTCAGCACCATTTGTATCCTTGTGGT
>URND01000200.1 GCA_900549105.1 uncultured Eubacteriales bacterium | reverse complement strand
CGCATGTCAGATGCTTCGCATGGGCGCGCTTCGTCAGGCTTCGCGCGACAAGGTATGAATATTTCTGTATATAGATATTTTTGTGTGCGGATACGATTAAGATTATATTCGGATAATTCATCTTTTACGAAAAGGAGAGGGAGTGTTTAAATGGAGGAAGTAAAAGAACTAAAAAATCCATTGGAAACGGAGCCAATCAGCCGGTTGATTTTAAAATATTCGGTGCCTACGGCCCTGACATTGATGGTCAATTATCTCTATAATATTGTCGACCAGATGTTTGTCGGCCAGGGGGTTGGAATTACGGGAATGGCGGCGACCAATGTGGCCTTTCCTCTGACAATTATCGCCACGGCGCTGGGGCTTTTAATCGGAGACGGCGGCGCGGCGAACATCAGTCTCTGCCTGGGGCGGAAAGAGCAGGAAAAAGCCGATAAAATTGCGGGCCATGCAGTGACCATGCTTATTATTGCCGGTGTGTCACTTTGGCTTGTGAGCAGCCTGTTTGCGCCGGGGCTTGTTCGCATTTTGGGCGCGACGGAGACAGCTTTCCAGAATTCTCTGACATACACCCGGACAATTGCCTGGGGTCTGCCCTTTTTAATGCTGTGTACATCGCTTACGGCGATTATTCGTGCCGACGGTAATCCTAAGTATACAATGAAATGCATGATGACAGGGGCATTTATCAATATTGTGCTGGACTGGTTATTTATCTTTCCGTGCCATATGGGCGTATTTGGCGCCGGACTTGCCACAGTCATCGGACAGATTGTGTCCGGCAGTCTCTGTTTTGCTTATCTGAGAAAATTAAAAACAGTGCATATACATAAAGAGGCTCTGAAGCTGACGGGGCCGTTGGTGGGAAACATACTTTCACTGGGCTTTCCGAGTTTAATTACCCAGATTATGACCGCGGTTGTCCAGATTATTATGAATAACCTGATGCGGATTTGCGGAGCCCAGAGTGTCTTTGGAAGCGATATTGCCCTGTCGGTGTATGGGATGATGATGAAAATTTATCAGATTGCCCATGCCATGTTTGTCGGGGTGTCCTCCGCAACCCAGCCAATCAACGGCTATAATTTCGGCGCGAAACATTATGACAGGGTTCGAAAGACATATAAAACGGCGGCGGCCATTGCAATTATTATTTCGGCTGTGTGGTTTGTTGTTTACCAATTGCTGCCGGGTCAGATTGCCGGCCTTTTCGTATCGGGCAATCCTTTATATACAGAATGCGCAATCCATTGTTTTCGGATTTATATGATGGCATTTTTCCTTTATGGTCTCCATATGACGACGGCTTCTTTCTTTCAGGGAATCGGGAAACCATCGAGGGCCCTTATCATCTCAGTGGCGCGCCAGGCTGTGCTCATGATTCCTTTATCCCTTATTTTATCGGGAAAATTTGGCCTTGACGGGGCTTTGATGGCTGCGCCGGTGACGGATACACTGGTCTTTATTCTGGCTCTTGGGCTGGCTGTCAGCGAATTTAAACAGTGGAAAAAGAACGGATTTTAAGAGAGAGGTTGACTTATGAGAAAATATTTAAAATATATCATACTGGCTGTTTTAAGCACTTTGCTTCTTCTGAGCGGAGGCTGTTCAAAAAAAGATAATGCGGCAGGAACTCCGTCAGACACGGCGGCTGCAGCGGAAACAGCAGTGACAAACGCCGCATCAGAGGACGAAACGGAGGATGGAGCAGCCCTGGATGAAAGCGGCTCCTATACATCGAAGGAGGATGTGGCGCTCTATATTTATACCTATGGAAAGCTGCCGGAAAATTTTATCACGAAAAAAGAGGCGAAAAAACTCGGATGGGATGGCGGTTCATTGGAGCCTTATGCTCCGGGCATGGCAATTGGCGGCGACCGATTCGGAAATTATGAAGGCCTGCTTCCGGAAGAAGACGGAGTGACCTATACCGAGTGCGATATCGACACCGTGGGCGGCAAATCGCGAGGGGCAAAGCGGATTGTTTTTTCCAACACAGGAAATATTTATTATACGGAAGATCATTATAAAACCTTTGAACAGCTTTACGGGGAGGAATAGCCGTGAAAGAAATCACATTAGATGGGAAATATCTGCAGCGAACCGAGGCGGGACATTTATACTTAATGCAAATGCTTGATTTTCCGGAGTATTATGGCAAAAATATGGATGCCCTTTATGATCTGCTGACGGAAATTGCCGAACCCGTGGCCATCCGGATAGAAAATCCTGATGTGATGGATATGAAAATACGGCGGGTATTTCAGGATGCGGCTTTGGATAACGAAGGGGTGCTTTTCGTGAAATTTGTCGACAAATAAACCGGTTTCTGCATCACGCTTCGACAGGTTTCTCAAGCGACTTATGTTAATCTTTCATTGTAAGATAAAAGAAATCATGATACAATGAAGGAGGAA
>URND01000199.1 GCA_900549105.1 uncultured Eubacteriales bacterium | reverse complement strand
CTTGACCGCCTTTTTCTCCTCCTTGGCCGCCTCGTCACGGGCGGCGGAAAAATCCACCACCTTGCCGGAATGTGCCGGGGCGGGTGCATCCTTGCCGGGATCAGGCGGCTGTGCCTGATCCATTTCAGCCTTGGGAGCTTCGGGAGCGGCAGGCTCCTCCACCTCGGCGTGGGTAACAGCGTCAGCGGGATCAGGCACGGCCTCGCCCATTTCAAAGAGCACCGCCTGCCCCTCATGTTCCAGCATGACCGCCTCTGCGTTGGTCAGCGCAGGCTCGGGAGCGGGCTGCTCCGGCACGACGGCATTTTCTACCGCAGGAGCAGGAGCCTCGGCGGGCGGGGTTGCCTCGGGAATGTTTTTCTTATCATCTGCCATTTGCAAACCTCCTTTTCGTGGCATGAAAAAAGCCAGTCCGCAGACTGGCCGGGTGAAAGTGACCTCCCTTCATGGTTTTATATATGAAAACGCCGCCCGTAGTCCCGTTTGGCGGTATTACATTCAAATAAATTCGACATTTAGTCTCACATTGTATATACACATTGGCACCTGTATGATATAATTTAAATATTCTAATCATTATCACTTAGGGGGTGTACCTGTGGCTTTTAATGCAGAGCAGAGAAAAATCAGTACGATATTATCTGGCGACTGGCAATATACCATCCCGCGCTATCAACGCAAGTATGTTTGGGAAGAAAAACAATGGCGCGAATTGTTGGATGATCTTAAATACTGTTTAGAGAATGAAAATATTTCTTCAGTCCAAGATTGGACACATTTCCTTGGGAGTTTTGTTTTTGAAAAGAACCAAAAGGATAATAAATTGGTTGTAATTGATGGTCAACAACGCCTTACAACCATTATCATCATGCTTTGCGCTATTTGTGTTCTTTTTAATGAAGCTGGTGAACAGGATCGATTTAACGGCGTAACAAAGTACATCCTTGGAACCGATGATTTAGGAAAGCCTTATAGCCGAGTTGGAAATGCAGACCTTTCCAATTTTCAACTTCTTGTAGATGAGGCTACCTCATACAATTCCTTGCAATCCAAAAGCAGTCTTTTTTCAGGCACATACCTTGTTTCTACCCCTAAAGATAACTTGAATATTAAACAGTGTTTTAACTTCTTTTATACACAATTCTCTGAAATGATTGACTCCGCAGAACAACGAATTATCGAGTTATCACGGATTAAAGACAAAATATTAGCCCTTGATGTAATTGAGATATTAGCCACCAATCAGCAAGAAAGCTATAATATTTTTGAAATTCTTAATGCCCGAGGTGTTGATCTGCAACAGCATGAACTGATAAAAAACTATATCTTAAAATATGTTCAACCGCGTTCGGACATCGATAGGGCAAAAATCCAGTGGGATAAGTTAGAGGATCTGTTATTTGTTGATAAACGCCCAGTTATAACAACTTTCTTCAACCATTATGTCACGCATCGCTATGAAAAGCCAACGAAAGATAATTCAGAGTTTAGAATTATTAAAGCAAAGTGCAGCAAGAATGAAATGAGCGAATTACTGGAGGATCTGATTCAAAAGGCCAAAATTTACAGATGGTTTTATCTTCCTGGCGAATGCAATAATGCTGTAATAAGACAAGCGCTGCAATTCTTCAAGGACAACAATCATCGCCAATTCAGGCCGATCTTTTTGTCAGTCATTTCCGCACTTAACCAAGAAAAAATTGATATTACAATGGCCGAGAAGTTCTTTTTGTTTTTGCAAAACTTCTACTTTGCTTACGGGGTAATTTGTGGCGGCAAATCAAACGCACTGGATGATACTGTAACTGACTATGCAAAGAAAATAGAAACCGAGGATGCAAAAGCCGGAATTATAGATTTTATCAAAAAACTTAGGACATATTACCCGCCATATTCACAATTCTTGACTGCATTTAAGCTTGTCGGGTATTCTCAAAAGGTAAAGTCATACAAAACCCCGGCCAAGAAGCATGATGTACAGTATATCTTACGAGCACTTGAAAACTACTGGCAAGCCAAAAACAATGAACTCAGTGTGCAAACATTTACCATTGAGCACATTGGGTGTGATAACGGCGAAGAAAGCCATTGTAGAATAGGGAATCTTCTTCCTCTGGCAGCGGGAGTAAATAATAGTATTGGCGATGATTTGTTTGTTGATAAGATTTCACAGTATAAAAAATCCAATTTTGTTTCTGTAAAAAAATTTGTAGAACGATATGGATCAAAGACAGAATGGACAGAACAGGATATAGATGCCCGAGCAACACATATGGCTGAACTCGCATATAACATAATTTGGTCAATTCTTGGTATTTTTTCAGAAGTTGATTGATTTCTCTTTTACATAGAAAGGTCGATGCCCAAGTGTGTATTTGGACATCGACCTCTGGAAATGTCAAGAAATGTGCAGTCGGGAAACACCCAAAATCTGAAAAGCTCG
>URND01000198.1 GCA_900549105.1 uncultured Eubacteriales bacterium | reverse complement strand
GGTGGAAACCATCTGGCTCGCAGTTTTAACCTTTCCTGACAGTCCGGCGGCCAGTACAATTCCCTGAGCCGCCGCAACCAGTCGTAAAGAACTCACCATAAACTCGCGGGCTACAACAATAATCAGAACAATCGGGCTGCAAAGATCCATATAACAAAAACATATCATGGCGCTGATCACCAAAATCTTATCGGCCATCGGATCAAGAAACTTTCCGAAATTCGTTATCAGATTTTTGCTGCGTGCGATCTTGCCGTCTTAATAGTCTGTAATAGAGGCGGCAGCAAATGTGTGGAGCGCCCATATCATCGAAAACGGAATCTGTCCGCACAATAGGAACAATACCAAAAAAGGCACTAATATCATTCGTAAAACGGTTAATCGGTTGGGTAAGTTCATCTTCTTTCTCCTGAAGGGCATCTACATCTATTCTCAGAGCTGCGTTATTCCTTGCTTATAGCG
Source organism: uncultured Eubacteriales bacterium (assembly GCA_900549105.1). GTDB lineage: Bacteria > Bacillota > Clostridia > Lachnospirales > Lachnospiraceae > Frisingicoccus. Next base: position 2,035 of record URND01000198.1, on the reverse strand, counting down.
AAAATAGCTTCAGGAAAGCCCATTCCGCCCTTTTCGACATATTCCATAGCTCCTGCCTGAAGAGCGGCGCTGCGAACGCTGTCCTCACTGTGTCCCGAAAGTATAACCGCACGTCCGCCAATTCCACGGTCTTTCATAAATCCTAAAACATCGATGGCCGTACCGTCTCTCAGAGAAAAATCAATGCACACTGTATGATAGTTATCCTGCGTCAGCAATTTCCTTGCTTCCTGCACGGATGCAGCCTTATACGGTTCCCATCCGTAATCGCCCGCAATAATCGCCAGCAGATTCAGGAAATCCCTGTCATCGTCTATCAGAAGTATTTTGTTCATTGTCAGGCCTCCTTCCCGCGCCAAATCAAAGGGCTGGCTTTTACAGATGTTCCTGCCGGGAAATCTGCACCAGCAGCGCATCTACGATAACAGGCTCTATCTGATACTGGCCGATCATTCGCTCCCGGATGGTCTGCTCCGGAATGTCGTCATCCTTCATGCATTCCATCAGGATTCTGGCCGCCTGCGTTTTGGTAAGCTCCTCTCTCGGAGGCATCACCATCCCAGCAGGCCAGGGCATTCCATTCCTACCGGGCATTCCGCCGTTTTTCCTGATCGCCCTCATTCGCAGGATAAGGATCACACAGAGCGTTACAATAGAAACAATTAAAATCAACAGCAGGGCAATTACCAAATAGTTCAGAATCATACTGCTTCCCATGCCGCCCATATTACCTCCCGAAGAGGGAAATTGAAAATCATACATCGTTAAGCTCCTTTCACAAATTGTTTATGACGCCTGTTCAAACTGGCTGTTGTAAAGATCGGCATAAAAGCCGTTCTGTTTCATTAAAGACTCGTGGGTTCCGCTTTCGATAATATCGCCGTCCTTCATCACGAGAATCAAATCGGCATTGCGGATCGTAGAAAGCCGGTGGGCAATTACAAAAGAAGTTCGTCCGGCCATCAGGCGATCCATCGCGTTCTGTATCAAAACCTCCGTGCGGGTATCGACCGAGCTGGTGGCCTCGTCCAGAATCAGCATCGGTGAGTCCTGAATCATGGCGCGGGCAATCGTTACAAGCTGGCGCTGGCCGGCAGAAAGGCTGGCGTTATCGCCCAATACCGTATCATAGCCCTCTGGCAGCGTCTTAATAAAATGATGAAGCCCTACGGCCTTACAAGCGGTAATCACTTCTTCATCGGTAACGCCCTGCTTGGCGTACACGATGTTTTCTTTTATGGTTCCTTCAAACAGCCATGTGTCCTGCAAAACCATGCAGAACAGGCTCCGCACATTTTCACGGGGAAGCGATTGGATCGGCGTCCCGTCAATCAGGATTTCTCCGCCCTGCACATCGTAAAACCGCATCAGCAAGTTGACCATCGTGGTCTTACCGGCGCCGGTCGGGCCGACAATCGCAATTTTCTGACCGGCCCTTGCCCTTGCGGAAAAGTCGTGGATAATCGCCCTGTCAGGGCTATACCCAAAACGGACATTCCGAAATTCCACATCTCCTTTGGCTCCGGCCAGTAAAACCTTCTTGCTGCGTTCATCCTCCATTTCAGGCTGCGCCAAAAATTCAAACACTCGCTCACTGGCTGCAGCAGTAGATTGAAGGCTGGCCGCCGCCATCGCAAGCTGGGTAAGCGGCTGTGTAAACAGGCGGATATACAGCATAAACGCAACGATCACGCCAAAGGAAATGGAACCGTTCAGCGCCAACAGCGCACCTACGATACAGACTGCCACATATCCTAAATTCCCGACAAAGGACATAAGCGGCTGCATAAGCCCCGACATAAACTGGCTTTTCCATGCACAGTCATAAAGCGTCTCATTCATCTTCCGGAAGTTTTTTTTGGCCGCTTCCTCACCGTTATACGCCTTTACTACGCTATGCCCGGCATAAGTTTCCTCAATATGACCATTCATTGCTCCCAGTTCATTTTGCTGTTTTGCAAAATACTTCTGGGAACGGGAAATTATCAGCATCATCAAGACAAAGCCAATCAGGGTAGCTGCCACGGCGGAAACC
>URND01000197.1 GCA_900549105.1 uncultured Eubacteriales bacterium | reverse complement strand
GGAAATATGAAAACACGCCGATAGAAGAATTACATTTGAGTGATGAAGTCGTGTGATTTTATACATAGCTGAATCAAAATCCTTTATAAATGATTCATCTCCATGGCAATTTAAAAATTTCCCTGCTGTAATCAATGCACCCACTTCCGCCGCTGTAAACATTACCGGCGGGAGGAGGAAGGCCTCTACAAGAAAATATCCTTTTCCGGCCTCAGATCCAATTGGTATTCCGGCTTCTTCAAGTGTCCGGATATCTCTGTAAACTGTCCTTAAGCTTATATTAAATCGCTGTGCAATTTCTTTGGCAGGAATTATTTTTTTTGATTGCAGCTGAATAAGAATAGAGGTTACTCTGTTAATCCTGTTCAAATTTTATTCCTCCTCTGTGACTTCCATAAAAAGTATATCCTATGCGTTCTTAAGCTAGCTGCTGTTAGTGCTTCTCATTGCACCCTGGTTATAAAAGCCATACTCACAAACCTCTTCACCAAAACTCTTTACATCTCTAATATAGAACTCTATCTAGCGAACTTTTAGAAAAGATATAAAACATCAGAGTATGGACAGTTGCGGATGTACTTCAGAAAAGATTAGATGTCTAAAAAGCTTGTAGTTAAAGCTTTTTAGACATCTAAATCTAGGTACTAAAACAATTCATCCAGTAAAATATAATATTTTATTTTCTCCCAATCAGGCTTGATCCCCAGTAAGTCAAAAAATAGCTCGACATACTGTTCTTCCCCGATATCCTCCCTGATCGACCGGACGCAGAAGGCAATGTCATACCACTTGTCCGCCCTGCCGCTTCTCCCAAGATCAATAAAGCCACTTACTTTGCCATCTTTCACAAAGATGTTGCTGTCTCCCAGGTCGCCGTGGGAAAAGACAAGTTCCTCTTCGGGCTTTTCCGTCTTTAAAAAATCATACAGCTCGCGCGGATCTTTAAATGGAGTGTCTTCTTCCCAGTTTTCGCAATCCACATCGGCCAGATCGTTATTCAGTAAGTAATCCAATTCGGCTAAGCGGCTGTCTAAGCTATTCGTATAGGGACAATCCGATATGTCGATGGAGTGAAAGAGCCTGATGCACTCCGCATACAGCTCGATAATCTTTTCAGGGCTTTGTTCATCTTCATACTCTTCCGAGCAAAGGACGCCATCGGCCTCACTCATGAGCAGATTGCTCCAGCCATCATGCCGTTCAAAGTGCAGGACCTTTGGAACAGGCAGCTTTCCTTCCAGCCATAGCATCATGTCCTTTTCCCGTTCCACATCATAGGTGGTCCCTTTATACCGGCTGTCCGTCATTTTTAAATATAGGTTTTCATTTTCTCCCACCAGCTTATATACCTTAGCAGGAGACATTCCTTCCGTATCTTTTACGCAGCGGTATTTTTCGATCAGTTTTTTCAATTCCGGTGATATTCTCATTTTAGCCATTTATTATTTCCTTCCTCTTTTCTACAGTATTTAAAGATACCCCAAGATTTTCGGCTGCTTTACGAAGCGGCAATTCAGGATGATAGTTTTCAAATTCCGATTTATCGCTCATTCCTATGTTTCATTTTAGCACCCTCGGAATGATATTTCCACCAGTCAGCCACAAAATATTTTACGGAACAGTGGGGTAGCTGTCTGTTCTCTTATTTGTGTTACTTTATGGCACATGAGCATTGGATGCCGGGTTATCCTGCCCATAACCTTCCAGCAAGTTCACGCCGCCCCACACACAGAGGGCACCGCCGAGGCCGATCACGATAGTCTGCAAAGTATCAACTGCGCTATTGAAAAATTCCATACATTTACCTCCATAAATTCAGATTGTGATGTGGTTTTGGATACAAAAAAGCTGCCGGTCATATCCAGCAGCACGTCACAATCCGCAGGCGGCCCGGAGTTATTGGCCGTCCAGCCATTCCCGCAGGGTAAGAACATAAAGCTCTCCCCACACGTCACACATTTGTCTGGACACCTCAATGTCCATCAGCCGGGCATCGTTGTCTGTCGGTTCTGCAAAATCATGGTCGATCAACCATTGCATAGCGACAACAAAAGTAATCAATCCCCGGAATAGGTCATATCTGGATTTGAAGTATTCCGCAAATGTCAGTTCGTCCGAGTGTTCCATAGGGTCAGGCTCCTTTCTATGCCAGCCGCCTTATTCGGCGGCCATATCTTCATCCGACAGGTCAATATCGTACAGCTCAAAGGTTTCCGCCTCTGATACCACGCGCTTTTTCTTCCGGCGCATGGACGATAAGTACCTGTCCACGTCAAAGGTGTTCTTCTTGTCGGCGTCGGAAAGGTATTTATACCGGGGATGCTTTGTAATGTCGTATTTCTCACTGAAAAACGGCCTTACCCCGCGCACCTGTAAAATACACTTGCCTCCGTCCATTGTTGCAATTTCGTCCTGTGACATCAACTCCTTTCCCAATTTTTGATAGTTCAGTCCGTGGGAAGTCTGTGCGCCCCGGTTCTCGCTCTGATTGTAGCTGTCGATGGTTTCCTTGCCCAGCACG
>URND01000196.1 GCA_900549105.1 uncultured Eubacteriales bacterium | reverse complement strand
GTGGACGCCCATCGTCACGCCGATCTGCGCCATGTGGAGGCCAAGGCCGCCACCACGGAGGCCCCCGGCAACATCGAGTACTGGTACTGCGCCGCCTGCGGCAAGTACTTTGCCGATGCACAGGCCAGCCGTGAGCTTCAGCAGGCGGACACCGTTACCGAGAAGCTGCCTGCCGCCCCCACCGGGGACGAAGCACCCCTGACGCTGTGGGTGATCGTGCTGGCAGCCTGCGCCGGTCTGGCGCTCCTGCTGCTGGTGCTCCGGCGGAGAAACATCCACCGCACCGCATAATGGCGGCAGCCTCCTCGCTGCCATCTATCTGCGGATCAAAAAACAGGGAGGCGGCCCATCCGGGCCGCCTTCCTGTTTTTTCTGTTCAGAATACCATAGATGGACGAGGGCAAGCATATCTTCACAGATGCTGAACTCTACAAAAAATATGGGCTGACACCAGAGGAAATCAATATCATTGAGTCAGTAATTAAAGAGCGAAAATAGCTACACAAAAACACCCAAACATCGCATCAGATGCGTTTGGGTGTTTTTGCACATTATAGCACTATATGAGTTACGACAGCCACATTCCACAAGTGGTCACAGTTACTAATAACGAGGTTTATGTTTAATCAAGATATTGCTTCAAATACTTATCAAAGTGTTCAACTACTTCTTTATCCGTCATCTGAGGACGCCACATAAAGTAATTTTTGTCATACTTATCAAACCAAAAAGCTATTTCACGATTACGTTTTGGATCACGAGTAATATCTCCTTCTAGCACAACCCAAAATGGTAATATATCCTCACTTGTGATGCCGCTTAATTCCCTATATTTCTTTATAAGACCAGGGGTAAACAGTTTACACATTCTTTCGTGTGCGTTGCCTCGTCCAGCACTTGGTTCTTTTCCTTCGACCCAACCATCTTGACGTTTGATTTCGCCAAAAAGAGTCTTGCCGGTTTTCTTATTTCGGATAGAAAAATCTGGAGATACACCCCAACCTCTGCTCTGAGCATTTTTCATAGCCGCTTCACTAGGATTGAATATTTCAGATAATGTTTTATCCGATAATACTACATGTTCATATAAATGCTTTAAATCTGTTGGATGATCATTGACCTCATAAGTGGATAAATCAAGATTTGCATTAAGTGCTGCAATTAAATCTTTTTCTGCGGAACCCGCAAGTCCTCCGGGGCCAGATTCTGTTTGCCAATTATCTCTTTTTCTTAATGCATTACCAGCCATATGTAACCTCCTATAGTCCTTTGAAAAGTTCTTCAAGTGATATACCAAGACCTTGAGCAATTTTAGCTATATTATTGATAGAGACATTTCGTTTACCACTCTCTACAGAAGCATAATAAGTTCTATCCATATCTATCGATAGTGCAAATTTCTCTTGACTCAAGCCTTTAACATTTCTAAGTTCTCTAATGCGTTCACCGAATTGTTTTGTAATCATAGAAACACCTCTTTGTTTAATAATGATTTTATGCATTAGTGGTATTTACGGCAACGGATTATAAGTAACAAATGCATTGACTTTTTGTGGGCTACACATTATAATCAACTATAATAGACCGTGGTTGAGCGAATGGAGAAATAGTATGATAATTAAGCAAAAAGAGGAAGTAACTGCATATTCACTGTATAGCATCCAACAAAAAGAAAGGGTTAAAATTAATCCTCTTGAAGATATTTACCCGCACTTACCAGATAAAAAATATCAAGTTATCTATGCAGATCCGCCATGGGATTATGGCGGGAAAATGCAGTATGACAAGACCGTAATGAAGGAAACGAACGAGGGATTTGAAAAAAAGATTTTCCTAAGTGCGGCTGAGTTCAAATATCCGACTGTAAAACTTAAGGATCTTAAAAAACTTGATGTTTCTTCTATTTCAGATGACAACTGCATTTTGTTTATGTGGACTACTGGCCCACAAATGGCCAATTCTATTGAACTCGGGAAAGCATGGGGATTTGAATATAAAACAGTAGCATTTGTATGGGACAAGATGGTACATAACCCTGGTAGGTATACACTTAGTCAAACAGAGTTTGTTTTAGCGTTCAAGCGGGGAAAGTTCCCTCAACCACGTGGCGCAAGAAATATTAGGCAGATGGTTACAGTTCACAGGAGTGAGCATAGTGTAAAGCCTGTGGAAGTTATTGACGGAATAACTAAAATGTTCCCAGAACAAATGAAAATAGAACTATTTGCTCGCAACAATTATATTGGATGGGATAACTGGGGGCTTGAGATACCTACTAGTAAGATTAAAATTGAGACCGGGCTAAATCAACAAAACACAAGCAAATATCGTTAGACATATGAACAATAAAAGAGGCTCACTCTGGTAAGGAGAGAGCCTCTCATTATGTCCCCTGATGAATAAATCTACATTAAGATTGGCTACCCAAGCAGTAGCAACAATTAACTTAAAAGGGAGTTCTATAAGAGAAAATTCTTCCGGAAAAGTGCCCCGTCCCATCAGATATCCAGCGTCTGCAGGTCCGTCTCCTCCACCTTCCGCAACTCCCGGCGGCTGAGGAGGTCATACATACACGGCACCACCAGCAGCGTCATGAGGGTGGCGTACAGCAGACCGCCGATGCACACCAGCGCCACCGGCTGGATCA
>URND01000195.1 GCA_900549105.1 uncultured Eubacteriales bacterium | reverse complement strand
CGACCTCCTTGGATCGCGATTCCCGGATCATGTTCGCGCCAATCAGACCCAGCAGGATGAAGGCGATCCAGTGATCGATGGCCGTAATCAAAGATTCGAACAGTGAGCCGCTCAGCCATCCCAGCAGCGGCATGAGTGCCTGAAAAGCACCGAACCAGAACGCGAGCATCAGCGCGCAGCGCAGCCGGTTTCCTTTTACGCACATGCCCTTGGCGATGGAGACGGCAAAGGCATCCATGCTCAGGCTGATGCCGATCAGAAAGACAGAAAATAATGACATAAGTGATCCTCCCCTGAAAAAAAGAGACTTTTGCGTGTTCAACAAACACGCAAAAGTCTCGCTGTTTCATCTTAAGCCAGATTTCCCCTCAACTGGAAATCATGATGTTGACTTAATCGCTCCGAAAGAGCCAGCTACTCCCTTAAGCAGGATCATGATACCAGAATCAGAAAGGGAAGACAATCCTTTTTACGATGGTTTTACAAATCATGACATAGCTCGGAAGGGAGCCATGTGCCTGCTCAACAGCGAAGAGGGGGCGTTCATTTTTTTTAATGCTTCGCCAATATCCCCGTCAATGCAGATCGAACGATCTGCAATTTCTTTTGGCGCATAAGCTTCTCCTTTGTTGATGCAGACATAGACCGCCTTAGGATTCTCCGCGGTCATCCTCCAGAAGGAAAATTTCACTATCCCAGGGGGATCATGTTTATTGCGCACCATATTTTCATTCAATCAGTCCTTCAGGCAGCCGATCGGAACTACATATACTCCATCCTGCCTTTTGTACGCATAGTCTCCAACCCCAATTAGAACCATCAAAAAAGAGGGGGCTTTCATTTTGGTTATATCAATTTTGTTCTTTAATGTCTTAAGATTCTCTGCTCCTTCTTCTATCAGCTTATCTCCGCCAAGTTTCACTTCAATCAATCCATAAGACCCATTTCTCAAATGAACCACCGCATCACATTCCAATCCCGTTTTATCCCGAAAGTGATATACTTTCCCATTCAGTGCATCCGCAAATACCCTTAAATCTCTGATGCACATTGTTTCAAAGAACAAGCCAAATGTATTCAGGTCTCCAATCAGATCCTGGGGACCTAATCCCAGTGCGGCAACTGCAATGGAAGGATCCACAAAATAGCGGGTATTCGAAGTCCGTATTGCTGTTTTAGAGCGAAGATTCGGATTCCAGGCCTCCATTTCCTCAATTACAAATATTTTTTGTAATGCGTTGATATAAGAATATACCGTGTCTGTGTCAAGAGATTCCGCATCATTCGCCATGATGTCACCCTTAAGCAAGGTATTTGTTGCCTGTGAGCCCTGGTTTCTGGCATAAGAACGCATGAGGCGCTTTACCCGCTCCGGATTTCTTGTGATTCCATCCGCTCTGGAGATATCAGATTTTACAACCGCATCATAATAATCAAAGGCCTGTTCAAGCGCAACCTCTCCTTTCAGGTCGGTTGCCCTGGGCCAGCCACCGCGGCACACCAGAAAAGCCAATTGATTCAGGTCAAGCGAATTTTCGCCTTCGATCTGTTCCGGTGTCTCAAAGAGTGCTTTTAAACTCACCTCTCCAGTCGAGTCCAGAGATTCATATAAGCTCATCGGACGCATCAATATCCACGAGAAGCGCCCTGTTCCGGTATGATGAATATGCTCATGGGAAGCCGGAACTGCAGATCCTGTTAAAATAAACTGTCCCATTTCATCCCTGTGATCGACCTCAAATCTGACGGCATCCCACAGCTTCGGCGCAATCTGCCATTCATCGATCAGCCGCGGGACTTTTCCCTTCAAAAGTCTCCCTGGACTAATTTCTGCCATTGTCAGATTTTGTTGTTCTTTTTCCGGGTCTGCCATATAAAGAATACTGCCGGCAATCTGCTCAGCCGTTGTTGTTTTTCCACACCATTTAGCCCCTTCAATCAAAACAGCACCTTTTCCAAGCAGCCGTTTTTCTAATATTTTATCTGCAATTCTTGCTTTATATTTTCTCATTTAACTTGAGCCTCCTGCCACACAATACCTATTTATATTTTCTCCTGTTCACCCAAAAGCATACCTGTTTTTCGGCATTTTGGCAAATACATTTTCGGCATTTTGGCAGTTGCTTTTTCGGCTATTTGGCTCTTTTGAATTTCTTTCATCAATACACAGCGTCCATAGCAGAAACTGAACCTGCTTCTTTTCATTTTAATTTTTTTAATACATCGCCAATGTCCCCGTCAATACAGACAGAGCGCTCCGCAATCTCTTTCGGCGCCGCCGCATCTCCGTAATTGATACACACATACGTTGCCTCCGGATTCTGGTAAGTCATCTGCCAGAAGGGATACTTGATGATGCCAGGCGTGTTCATGCCAACGCCAAGCTCCAAATAGAGGATAGGCTGATGATCATGACGGCGGATAAACGCATCATAGCGTTCGGCGGCGGCATACCATCCTGCATCCTGGACAAAGGTGTTGTCGGCTCGCAGGTTCATCGACATCGGCCTGCCGCATCTTGGACAGCGGGGGATCAGTTCGGAGGGGACGCTCATGCTGATCGTAATGCCATCGGGCACCTTCAGCCCTTCCTTCGTCGTGCGAAAGCCCTGGGCTTCCACCATCTGACGGACGATTTCCTCGTTATCATAAGTCTGATGGTGACAAGGCGCGGAGCACTGCCACAAGCCATAATCGCCCTGGGTGTAGAAGAGGCGGCGCTTGTCAAATCCAGCGCGTTGAAAACAGTGATCCACATTGGTGGTGAGGACGAAATAGTCTTTATCTTTTACTGATCTGAGCAGATCC
>URND01000194.1 GCA_900549105.1 uncultured Eubacteriales bacterium | reverse complement strand
TGAAAAGTCTGAGAATTTCACCGTTCCCAGACTTTTATTTTTTACCTATCGGGCATCTCCTGCATCAGATGCCTCTAATATAAATACTCTATGTACAAAGGAGAACTCTATGCAAACCAGAAAATCATTAAAGCAACAGGCTAAACTTAATCTCAAAAAGCACTATCTTATTTTTGCAGCCCTTTGTCTGATTGCGGGTTTTATCGGGAGTGAATTCAATTCCTCTCTCACCATCATCAGTTCGACAAATTCAGAAGCCGCCCCATCCGATGTATCCTCCGAAACCGTTATCGGCCCGAAACTCGGAATGGGCGATGTCATAGCTGATATTCTCTCCGGAAATCTCGAAGAGGGCAGTCAAAAGGCGTCCAGCCTAACAGCCAGTATCGTCGAACAATCCAAGGAAAACGGAAATCCGGTTCTCGGCCGAAGCCGCGGCGTATTTTCATCGCTGATCAACAGCGTAACCTCCGGCTCTCTTCTCGTGAACATTGCCATGGCTGTCCAGTCCATTATTAAATCCCATAATGCCACAGTAGCTATTTTAATTCTGTTTGGAGCATTAATTTTCTGCGGCGGATGGTTTCTGACCATTAATGTATATCCGGTGATTTCAAGGAGAATGTTTCTGGAAGGACGCTGTTATGAGGAAGTACATGTGTACCGCTCACTCTTTTTATTAAAAATCAAACGATGGATTCGCGCAGCGTCAACCATGCTCCTTTATCGTATTTTTCAATATTTATGGTGGATAACAATCATCGGCGGCATCATTAAACATTATTCATATTATATGGTTCCTTACATTGTCGCTGAAAATCCCGATATTCCGCCGCGGACGGCCATCAGACTTTCATGCCGGATGATGAAGGGGCATAAATGGGAATGTTTTGTTCATACGCTGACTTTCATCGGCTGGAACATACTCGGCTTTGCAACGCTGGGACTGTCCAATATCCTTTTCACCAATCCGTACAAGGTTGCTTTTTTCACAGAATATTACGCCCAGCTTCGCCAGCTTGCAAAGGATAATCAGATTGAAAACAGCCATCTGCTAAATGACGACTATCTCTACAGAAAAGCGGACAGGGAATCTCTTGAAAGGGTTTATTCCGATGTGGCTGCCGCAACGGCGCAGCAGGCGGCAAAGCTCACGGAATTGAAGGGTATCCAGAAATTTATTGCTGATGTTTTCGGCGTTACCTTCCACAGCAGCAAAAAAGAACAGGCCTACCGCCAGGATCAGGCCCGGAGGATTCGTGTTGCCCGGGAAATTGAAGCGCTGGAATCGAAGGCTTATCCGACACGGCTTTCCCCTTTCCCTTCCGATGAAAAGCGGGAATGGATTGGCAGTGTCCACTATATACGTCATTATTCTGTATGGTCAGTTATCATGATTTTTTTCACCCTCGCATTTATCGGCTGGCTGTGGGAAGTCAGTCTCCATTTAATTACCGATGGAGAATTTGTCAACCGGGGAGTTCTTCATGGACCATGGCTTCCGATTTATGGAACCGGCAGTGTGCTGATTCTGCTTCTGTTAAATAAACTCCGCAAATATCCGATGCTGGAATTTATCTCAGCCACTGTCCTCTGCGGCTGTGTGGAATATTTTACCGCTTATCATCTGGAAATGACCCACAACGGTCAAAAATGGTGGGATTACACCGGGTATTATCTGAATCTGGATGGCCGCATCTGCGCTGAAGGTCTGCTCACCTTCGGTCTCGGCGGAATGCTTATTGTCTATGTGCTGGCGCCGATCCTTGACAATCTGATTCAGAAAATATCGCGCAATATCCTTATCCCGCTGTGCGCCGCATTGATTATATTGTATAGCTGCGACCAGCTCTATTCCTCAAAGCATCCGAATACAGGAAAGGGAATTACCGATTACTCAGCCTCAGTCACCTATCACCTGGAAATATAAGCAAAAAGGAACATGAAACCCATCCAGAGTTTCATGTTCCTTTTTTTATTTTCAATAAAAATTATTTGGATTCTTTGCGGAAACGCAAAAACCAGTCAAGACTGTATTCCGTATCCGAATTTTCAGCCATTTTGCGTTCGGCCTCCTCGCAGGTTGTCGGCGTTGGAATGATGACATCCTTTCCCGGAACCCAGTTTGCCGGTGTAGAACAATGGTCCGCATCCGCTTTCTGAAGGGCAAGAATCGCCCGGCGGATTTCCTCAAAATTCCGGCCGGTTGTCAGCGGATAATAAATTATCGCCCGAATAACCGATTCCGGGTCAATAATAAATACGGCGCGGACTGCCTGTGTGCTGGATACATTCGGCTGCAGCATACCATATTTTTTAGAAACCTTCATATTCAAATCGGCAATCACCGGGAAATTAATCTTCGGTTTGCAAATCCCGTTCCATTCCAATTCTTCAATCTTCCGAATCCATGCAATATGGGAATACAGAGAGTCTACGGACAACCCTATTAACTGGGTATTGATTTCCTTAAAGGACTCTTCCATGGATGCCAGTGTCATAAACTCCGTCGTGCATACCGGGGTAAAATCCGAAGGATGGGAAAAGAAAAGCACCCATTTTCCTTTAAAATCCTCCGGAAAATTTACAGTTCCCTGGGTTGTAAGCGCTGTAAAAGCCGGAGCTTTATCACCAATCAAAGGCATTGAATAGCAGTTTGTTTCTTCATTCATACTCATTTCCTCCTGTCGTCATTTTTAAATACCTGATTTCATTATAATATACCGGTTTTAAAAAAACAATCAAACCAATTGAGATATTCTCTCGCTGAATCCACCATCGCATATATACAAAAAACCTCAAAAGCACTAGACTTTTTAGGTTCTAAAAG
>URND01000193.1 GCA_900549105.1 uncultured Eubacteriales bacterium | reverse complement strand
TGGATGTTTTTGCCATTGATGAAAATGATACGGCATATAATACGGAGATGCAGCCAAAAAGGCGGAATGACATTCAAAAACGAAGTCGATATTATCAGTCTCTGATGGACACATCCCTTTTGGAGCCGGGGATTACGGATTATAATTTGCTGAAGGACAGTTATATTATTTTAATTATGACGTCTGACCTTTTGGACCTTGGAAAATATGTATATACTTTTAAAGCCCAATGCCAGGAGGCTCAGGAATATCTGCTGGAAGATGGGGCTACGCGGATATTTTTGAATACAAGAGGGAAAAACAGAGATGAAGTTTCGGAGGAACTTGTTGATTTTCTGCGTTATGTGGAGAGTTCGACGGATGAGACAGTGGCTTCTATTGAAAGTGAGCGTATTCATCGGATACATAAGCGGGTATGTAAGGTTCGAACAAATGAACAAGTCGGGGTGAGATATATGCAGGCCTGGGAAGAAAGAATTTACGATAAGGAAGAGGCGCGGGAGGAAGGAATGTACATCCATACAATTTCTCTTGTAAAGAGTAATCTGTCTAAGGGTGTATCTGTGTCGGATATTGCCCGATTCATGGATGAAGAGGAAGATAGTATTGAAAAGATTGCATCTGCGATAAGAAGTCATCCGGAAGCGGACGATGAAGACCTCTACAGTTTGATTTACCCGTCAGAGGAGAATTAGATGTATGAATATACTTAAGATAAAAAGACGAAATCCGATGAATGTTCAGATTTCGTCTTTGCTTTTTAGAAAATCTTTGTGGACCATTCCTGGCAGTTCCATACCTGGGTAACCACATCCTGGTAAAATTCCGGCTCATGGCAGATAAGGAGAATACTGCCTTTATACTCCCGGAGAGCCCGTTTTAATTCGTCTTTTGCATCCACATCCAAATGGTTGGTTGGCTCATCTAAAAGCAGGATGTTTGTCTCTCTGTTGATGATTTTGCAGAGACGGACTTTTGCCTGTTCCCCGCCGCTTAAAACCCGAATCTGGCTTTCGATATGTTTTGTTGTCAGGCCGCATTTGGCGAGAGCGGAGCGGATTTCATACTGGGTGTAGGATGGAAAATCTTTCCAGAGTTCTTCAATGCAGGTTGTCCGATTATCCTTTTCCCCTTCCTGTTCGAAATAGCCGATATATTGATAGTCTCCGAGGTGGACTTTGCCGGAGTAGGCCGGAATCAATCCGAGGATACTCTTTAAAAGAGTTGTTTTTCCGATTCCGTTAGCCCCTGTGAGAGCAATTTTATCGCCCCGTTCCATGCGGATGTTCAGGGGCCGGGTCAATGGTTCGTCATAACCAATAACTAAGTCGTCTGTTTCAAAAATCATTTTCCCCGAAGCACGGGCAGTTTTGAAATTAAATTCCGGTTTTGGTTTTTCTTTGGCCAGCTCAATGATTTCCATATTATCCAGCTTTTTCTGGCGGGACATAGCCATATTTCGCGTGGAAACACGGGCCTTATTGCGGGCAACAAAATCTTTCAGTGCACTGATTTCCTGCTGCTGACGGTTATAGGCGGCCTCCAGTTGGGCTTTTTTCATGGCATAGACTTCCTGGAATTTGTCATAATCCCCGGGATAGCGGTCAAGATTTTGATTTTCCATATGATAAATAAGATTAATAACACTGTTTAAGAACGGAATATCATGGGAAATCAGAATAAAGGCATTATCGTAATCATTGAGATAGCGTTTCAGCCATTCGATATGCTGTTCATCTAAGTAGTTGGTCGGCTCATCCAGAAGAAGGATATCCGGCTTTTCAAGGAGGAGTTTTCCGAGAAGAACTTTGGTTCTCTGGCCGCCGGACAACTCTGTGACATCCCGGTCAAGGCCGATTTCCGTCAGGCCGAGAGCGCGTCCGATTTCTTCCACTTTTGTATCGATTTGATAAAAGTCATGCTGCTCCAGCAAATCCTGAATAGTTCCCGTTTCCTCAAGGAGTTTTTCCATTTCTTCGGGGGAAGCTTCAGCCATACTTTCAAACATCTGGTTCATATTTTCTTCCAGTTCATATAAAAACTGGAAGGCGGACTGGAGGACATCACGAATCGTCATTCCCTTTTCGAGAACAGCATGCTGATCCAGATAACCAACCCGCACATTTTTTGCCCATTCGACCGTTCCCTCATCCGGCATAAGTTTTCCTGTGATAATGTTCATAAATGTGGATTTGCCCTCGCCGTTGGCGCCAATGAGGCCGATATGTTCCCCTTTCAGCAAACGGAAAGATACATTATTAAATATAGCCCGGTCTCCGAAACCGTGGCTTAGGTTTTTTACATTTAAAATCATAGAAACACCTTTTCCTTCGCAAAATTACGGAGTTTATTATATCGGATAAGTTCAGGCTTTGCAAGTGTCGAAATGAATGGTATCATAGGGTAATAATAATATTTAGCAGGAGGAAGATTATGAATCGTTTATTTATTGAATATCCAAAATGCTCTACATGCAGGAAGGCAAAAAAGTATTTGGAAGAACATCAAATTGATTTTGAGGACAGGCACATTGTTGAGAACAATCCGACTGGGGAAGAATTAAAAGAATGGATTGCCCGCAGCGGACTTCCGGTGAAAAAGTTTTTTAACACAAGCGGAAAAAAATATAAGGATATGGAGCTGAAAAATAAACTGCCCGAGATGAGCGAAGAAGAACAGATTGCACTGCTCGCCAGTGACGGTATGCTTGTAAAACGTCCGATTATTGTGGAGGATAACCGGGTGCTTGTCGGCTTCAAGGAAGCAGAATGGACATTTTAAAATAAAATTTTTAAAAATTTTGAATGGATAATTCATTTTCAATCGTATTATAAGTGAAGTCGGAGATGACTATTGTTAAGAACGGAGGAAATGAATATGAAAAAAATGGCAGCGGGTA
>URND01000192.1 GCA_900549105.1 uncultured Eubacteriales bacterium | reverse complement strand
ATTCTATTACGGAATGGCGCTGGATGCGCCGGGAGCGCTGCCGGAACAGACGCCGCCGGGATGGGAACTGTATGATCTGCGTAAGGATCCGTTTGAGATGAATAATGTATATAATCATCCGGAATACCGGAGCGTGGTGCAAAAGCTGAAGGAAAGACTGAAGCTGCTGAAGGAGGAAGCCGGAGATCCTGATGAGAAGTATCCGAAGGTGAAGGAGATATCGGGGTTATAGAAGGAGAAGAAAATGCTGGAACAGCAGATGTGGTTTCGTTATGAAGAGGCGCTTCCCATTGCATACAGGCAATGTCTGTGTGAGGGAAAGGATGTGGAAGCGGATTATGGACGGATGAAAGCGATTGCGGACATGGCATATGGAGATCCGGAAAAAAAGAAACGTGCGGCGGCTCTGCTGGACCGGTGGGAAAGCCTGCCGGTGAGGTCGGACTTTCCCTATGAAGAGCCGGACGGGCTGGAGGAGATTGAAAGTCTGACGGCGGCAGGCAGACGTAATGATATAAGTAGTGTCGATATCCAATATGACAAGGTATATGGCGCATGGCTCGGAAGAAGCGCCGGCTGCCTTCTGGGACAGCCGGTGGAGGGGTGGTATCAGGACAGACTTCTGGGCTTTCTGAAAGAAAGCGGGAATCTGCCTGTGAACGGATACATGTCCTCCGATGTGTCCGGGGAAATAAGAAAAAAGTACGATATCGTGGATGAGAAGGAAGTTTACGGCGGGTGTATGGTGAACTGGGTCAACAATATTGAATGTATGCCCGAAGATGACGACACTAATTATACGATCCTGGCGCTGAAGCTGATGGAACAAAAGGGTTATAATTTTACACCGGATGATGTGGGGGAGTGCTGGCTGAACTGCCTGCCGGTTCTGCATGTATGCACTGCAGAACGAGTGGCCTATATCAATATGGTCAACAATCTTTCACCGCCTGCGTCAGCAGGTTACAGAAATGCTTACCGTGAATATATCGGTGCGCAGATCAGGGGAGATTTTTACGGATATGTCTGTCCCGGCGACGCGGCAAAAGCGGCGCGGCTGGCATGGAAGGATGCCTGCATCAGCCACACGAAGAACGGGATTTATGGAGAAATGTTCGCGGCTGCTATGCTGGCAGAGGCGGCGAAGGAAACCGATATGCGTAAAATCATCAGGACTGCTCTTTTGCAGATTCCTCCGAAGAGCAGGCTGGCGGAAGCAATAGAAGAAATACTTTCCTGGAACATGCAGAGCGTGGATGCAGAGGAAGCAGCCCGCCGCATCAGACAACGGTTTGATGAGCGCTTGGGCTATGATTGGTGCCACGTGATTCCGAATGCTATGATTGTATGTACCGGACTATTATATGGAGATCTTGATTTTTCCAGAACGATGCATATATGTCTGACTGCTGCTTTTGATACAGACTGTAATTGTGCGACGGCAGGATCCGTATTGGGAATGATATTGGGAGCGGATAATATTCCTGCTGAATGGACGGCTCCATTGAGGGATCAGATTCGTTCCGGTGTGGATGGCATGGGACTCGTCTCTCTTTCTTCCCTGGCTTCGAGAACAATAAAGGTATACAGAAAGCATCAGAAAAAATAATATAGCGGAAACAGAAAGCTGCCTGGATTATCAGACAGCTTTACTGCGTTGGAAGTATTCTATATCACCCAAACTTCGCAGGTGCCAAAAGGCCCTCCACCCGCGAAGTTTGAGTATATCACACGAATATGTTACAATAACAATATTGATTACTACATATCAGTAACACTATCACAGCATAAACGGAGGCATATATGTACAGGGTGTTGATCGCAGAAGATGAGGTGTTTGTAAGATTGGGGCTTAAAATGTCTGTGGAATGGGAGAAAATGGACATGCGGGTAATTGCCGATGCTGCGAATGGGCAGCAGGCATGGGATATCTATGAGAAGGAACACCCGGATATTATATTGACGGATATCAGGATGCCGGTTATGGACGGAATGGAACTGATCCGCAGGATCAGGGAGCGGGACAGGGAGACGAGGATTGTGATTCTGAGCTGTCTTGAAGAATTCCAGCTGGTCAGAGAAGCAATTTCTATGGGAGTATCGGATTACATTTTGAAACTGACAATGACGCCGGAGGATATGGAGAAGATTCTGCAGAAGGTCAGGACGGAGCTGGAGTCCATACGAGGAAGCCGGAAGGAGCAGGGAGAGGTATCTCCGGAAGAGAAAAAACGCGTTCTTTTGGACTTTTTTTATTATGACAGCTATGATATGGAATCCGTAAAGCGAAGGCTGGAACGCCTGGCGCTGCCTTTTGGGCAGAAGAACCTGCTGATGGCCATTTTGGAGGTGGACAATTACGGGAGACTGCAGAGCCGGTTTAAGGATGAATATGGGCTTCTGGTTTCTTCCGCCATATCCAATGTCCTTAATGAGTTAATGGGGGAATATGGAAATGGATTTTTGATAGAAGAGAAAGAGACAAGCTATATCATGATAGCGGAACATGGGAAATACATGCAGAAGGCAGAAGCGGAACGTGCCTTTGTACAGTTCCTGGCAAAAATCCAGAAGACGCTCCGCCTTTATTTTCAGACCAGTGTGACGATCGGATGCAGCCAGATGTTTGATGGTTATGAGAGCCTCCGTACGATGTACGGGCAGTGCCGGTTCTGTCTCTCAGGGAAATTTTTTCATAGCGGCGGAGAACTTCTGCTGTATTCGGCAGAGCGGAACCGGGATCATTTTGCGGCGGTAAAAGAGGCAATGGAGAAGCTGTATGAAGAGAACGGCAGACAGGAACGCATGCAGGCCTATGCCGAAACCGGGTTGGAGATGTACCGCAAATCACCGGATCAGGAGTCCATGGCGCGTTTCTTTAAGAACCTTGTGGGCGAAGAGGTCAATCATATGGCGATGGAAAAACAAA
>URND01000191.1 GCA_900549105.1 uncultured Eubacteriales bacterium | reverse complement strand
CCAGTTTCTTTTCACGCGGGGGCCGGGTGAAAAGAAACTGGAAGTGGACCGGCGTCTCATTCGTGACCGCATTTCCCAGTTAAAACAGGAATTGGAAGCCGTGAAACGCCATCGGGAAGTCGCAAGACAGCAGCGCAGCAGGAATCCGGTTCCGGTTGCCGCTATCGTGGGTTATACCAATGCGGGAAAATCCACTCTGCTGAATCAGCTCACAGGGTCGGATGTCCTGGAAGAGGACAAGCTGTTCGCCACTTTGGATCCGACAACCCGGAATTTGAAATTGGACAGCGGCCAGGAGATTTTGCTGACGGACACGGTTGGCTTTATCCGAAAGCTGCCCCATCATCTGATACAGGCCTTTCGGAGTACGCTGGAGGAGGCAAAATATGCGGATATCATTCTGCATGTGGTGGATGCCTCCAATCCCCGGATGGATGTCCATATGCATGTTGTCTATGATACGCTGAATCAGTTGGAAGTCGGCGATAAACCGGTCATTACCCTGTTTAATAAAATGGACTGTGTTGAAGAGGCAGATACGGTGATGAAGGATTTCCGTGCGGAAAAAACATTAAGGATTTCGGCGAAGCAGGAACTTGGCCTGGATGATGTGAAAGAGGCGCTGGAAGACATTTTGCGCCAGAGTAAGATACTTATCGAGCGGGTGTTTGCCTATCCGCGGGCCGGAGATATCGCTGTGATTCGGAAGTATGGACAGCTTCTGGAAGAAGAATACCGGGCCGACGGCATTTTTGTACGGGCCTATGTGCCGAAGGATGTTTACGCCCAGTTGGAATTTTAACTGAATAGACATGAATAGACATAAAGAAGCCTGATAGTGAAGCTGAGAGGCAGTCACTGTCAGGCTTTTCCTGTGTCTGAATACTTTGCGGTAACTTTTAAATCGTTTCCGGCATGGTTTTTTGGTTAAATACTTCGAAAATTGAGCTGTTATTCTTTTTAAATGTTTCGAAAATGACATCCTCGAGCACATCATCTGAGGTGGAATCCATACCGGAAATCAGATTTTTGATGACCGGGATGAAGGTAAACCACATGATGCAGCTATAGAGATTAATGCAGGTATTATCGTGATAAATGCGGTCGCACATTTCATGGCCGATGTGATAAATCGTCTTTTCATAGCGGTGAATATCGGCGTCCAATTCATGTATATACTGATAACCGTACATGGTCAGCTTGGTTGCCAGCTTTTGATGGCTGATAAAGCTTGGGTCCTTAATGATTTCATAATTTTGTTCTCTGGCAATCCGCTCCACAAGCTGGTTCAAAAATTCACTGTTGTTTACATAGGCAATGAGAGAATCTTTATTTATATCTGTTTTTAATATTTTTTCCACCTTGTCAAAGCTCTTATTATATAAGGCGATGTCATAACGGATATTTTCAAATTCTTCATCCAGAATCTCCAGGGTGGCGGCCAAACGGTTCAGTTTGCGCTTGACGCTCATCGGCGGTTCATAAAAGGACTTGTAGCCGAGACCGTGTTCCACTTCCGCCCAGGCATGCTGGAGGACGGTACGGATCTGAATTTCAAAACGGATGTCCTGGAACTTCTGGTATTCCACCAGTTCACACCGATTATTCGTAAACTTGACAACCACATGGAGAGAATTGTAGCCGAATTCGATACGGCTGCCCCGTTCTTTTTTTCGCTTGTCCACAATCTCACAGATTTCAAAGGTTTTCTCCAAAAGGTCTAAAATCGTATCCACGTCATTTTCAAAAAGGGTAATGATGCGGACGCCGAGGACATCGGTAATCTCATCGAGGTGGGAATATTTATTTTTATACATAACTTTATTTCGAAGTGCGTCTTCCGATTTGATTCGGATAGCCATGTTGGAAATCTTGATATGATTGACTTCCAGCAGGGTGTTGATTATGTCGTTCACATCATGTGAAAGTTTTTTGTAAATGTCAATATTCTGGTAGTATTCAGACATAATCGTTGATACTTGTTCATTCATAGCCTTGCTCCGTTCTTAAAATTTAAGATATATAAGTATTCTACCATATATTTATTAGTTTGGGTAATAAAAAATAAGCGTTCATAATTATAAGGTTTGACGAATATCGGCCCGATATGGTATAGTTTTAAAAAATACTCAGAAGGGGGACGATCATGAGTTACGCAGATAAATTATTTATAGATATGTGCCGGGATATTCTGGATAACGGATACAGCACGGAAGGAGAAAAGGTCCGTCCGAAATGGGAGGATGGAAGTTATGCCTATACGATTAAGCGGTTTGGCGTGGTCAACCGTTATGATTTGTCCAAAGAGTTTCCGGCGCTGACCCTGCGCCGTACGGCCTTTAAGAGCGCGGTGGATGAAATACTCTGGATTTGGCAGAAAAAGTCGAATAATATTCATGAATTAAAGAGCCATATATGGGATGAATGGGCCGATGCGGACGGCTCCATCGGCAAAGCCTACGGCTATCAGCTCGGCGTGAAGCACCAGTATAAGGAAGGCATGATGGACCAGGTGGACCGGGTGCTTTTTGATTTGAAGGAGAACCCTTACAGCCGCCGGATTATGACGAATATTTATGTTCATCAGGATTTGCATGAAATGAACCTTTATCCATGCGCATACAGCATGACCTTTAATGTGACGGATGACAGATTAAATGCCGTGCTGAATCAGCGTTCTCAGGATATTCTGACGGCCAATAACTGGAATGTGGTTCAATATGCGGCGCTGCTCCATATGATTGCCCAGGTCAGCGGCCTGAAGGCGGGCGAACTGGTGCATGTCATTGCCGACGCCCATATTTATGACCGGCATATTCCGCTGGTGAAGGAGCTGATCTCAAGGGAAACTTATCCGGCGCCGGATTTCTGGATAAATCCGGAAATCAAAAACTTTTATGATTTGTCTAATCCTTCTTCTGGTGGGAATCCATCTTCTGAAAGTTTTTCTTCAAGATTCA
>URND01000190.1 GCA_900549105.1 uncultured Eubacteriales bacterium | reverse complement strand
ATGCCGGATAAAGAAGCCGCCGTCAGAGCGGAAGCTCTTCTCAAAGAAATGATGGCCGCCAAAGATTCCATCGGCGGTACTATTGATTGTGAAATCACCGGCCTGCCTGTCGGTTTGGGAGAAACAGTTTTTGAAAAACTGGATGCCAATCTGGCCAAAGCAATGATGTCCATCGGCGCTGTGAAAGGAGTGGAAATCGGCGATGGTTTTCGCGCCGCATTTGCCTATGGTTCCCAAAATAATGATGCTTTTTATATGGAAGACGGCCATGTGGCAAAGAAAACGAACCACTCCGGCGGTACCCTCGGCGGCATGAGCGACGGTTCCCCAGTCCGTCTTCGCATCGCCATCAAACCAACCCCTTCGATTTTTCAATCTCAGGAAACCGTCAATAATGCAGGGGAAAATATTGAGATTCAGATTAAAGGCCGCCATGACCCGGTAATTGTTCCGAGGGCTGTTGTTGTGGTCGAATCGATGGCGGCCATTACTGTCATGGATGCGCTGCTTGCAAATATGACCTCCCGAATGGACCGAATTCTGAAATTTTATAAAACACTTGAATAAACAGCCAAAGGCGGAATCAATTTTTCTTTGATTCCGCCTTTGATAACACATATTCTTCCAGGCACATGCCCGAATCCCGGATGGCTTCGGCATTTTCCCGCCCCACATAGCGATAGTGCCACGGCTCATAGCTGATGCCCGTAATATCCTCTTTATCCCTTGGATATCGGAGAATAAATCCATATTCATAGCAATGCGCCATCAGCCACCGCTGCACCGGCGTATCCTCCTGTTCCTCCCCCAGCCGCTGGTTATCCACAGATACAATATCCAGCGCCAAACCGAGCTCGTGCTCGCTTGTTCCCGGCACAGCCACCCACCGGGCGGCCTGAATTTCCGCTTCACTCTCTGAATACCCCTGTTTGACATATTTTACAGCTTCTTCTCTAAAGAGCCTTTTCTGAGTCTCCGAACTGCGCCAGGAAGAACAGATATACGGGTCAAGCCCTTCCGCCCGGGCATCATCCATCATTTCCTGCAAATCCGGATAGGCCCGGCTGTCGATACTCTGTCCGTTTTTCAATTCGACGATTTCCTGCTGCCAGTCCGACGGCATCGGATGTTCCCCATTGACCAGTGTCAAAAGCGCATCCCCGGAAGTATTTGTCCATCGGACAGCGCCATCCTCCGGCACGGCTGCCGAGCCCAACACACCTTCCCCGCCGGCTGCCGCGGTGCCGGATGTCCCTTTCTTTTCCAGCCTCGAAACAGAAGCACGTCCAATAATAAGAGCCGCCGTGATGACGCCTGTCAGCATCATCACCCCAAAAATATATTTTCCTAAAACCTTCAGCCTGTTTATTTTTCTTCTTCTCATTTTTTCACCATCTTTCTTTTGATAGAGACAGTGTAAAATAAGAAAACATAAAAACTGCCGCAAATTCCCATCAAAGCTGCATCTTTTCAGATGATTTTTATTTCAGCCCTATATACCGGGGCATATTCAATATATCATAATAGCTTTCAAATTCCTCCCAGGACAATCCGAGATATTGCTGAAAATTCCGAATCATTTCATCCAGCCCCACCAAATCCAGACTTCCATCAGCTTCTTCGCCGGCTTCGGCAAAAACTTCACCCGAATCGCCAATCATATCGTAATCATAATAGTAGAGATTGTATTCATAAATCTGCCCCGTCTCCATATCCATCAGTGCGTCCACCATCATTATATCCGCATCCATATGAAGCCACATAAGATAGACGGACCGGCTCATATCCTGAGTATCCACAAAGGTAAAAAAGTCGCCGCCGATGAGCTCACAGTCTTCCGCCGGAAACTCTATGATTGCCTGCATTTTTATAAGCTTCTCCAATTCTGCGCAGGCCTGATTCCTAATCTCCTCATCACTGGCCGCCATGGAAATACCGCCCTGAACCTGGCTTATCCTCCTGCTCCCTGAACGCACACTCGCTATCATCTCCAGTTTTTCAGCCACAGATAAAGAAGTTTTTGAATACTCCATCGATACATTTTCAGGCAATTCCTCTGTGACAACCCGGTTAATCAACGATTTTTCTTCAAACCCTGTAAAAAGGACCGGCATAGATATAAAAAAAGCCAATAACAAAACCGCTGTAAAAAGCGGACCTGCTTTTTCAACCTGCATCATTACGCTTCACCTCCGCCAAAAATACCCGGACACAGGTTCCCGCCCCCAGGGCACTCTCATAAGACATCTGTCCGTGATGGATTTCCATGATGGCCGTACACACGGCAAGCCCCAGTCCGGCGCCGCCGCGCCCCCGGGAACGGGCCTTATCGACCATATAAAATGCCTCGCTTATTTTTGCCAGTTCCTCCGCCGGAATACCGCAGCCATTATCCTCCACCCTAATTTCATAGCCGTCCTTCACCCGTTTTCCTGATAGAGTCACCTGTCCGCCGGCGCCGTCAATGGCTTTCCTCGCATTATCCAGCAAATTGATGCAGACTGTCTTCATCAAATCCGGCTCAATCGTCAGCTTTCCATCCTGAATTTCCGCAGTAAAACGAATCCCGTCCGCCTGCATCGCCGGATACACCGTATCATACACGGATGTCAGAAAACGTTTTGCCGACACTCTCCGCATTTTAAAATCCTGCCTTTTCAAAACCGTAAGCTGCATGAGTTTTTCCGACATCACCTGCAGCCGTTTCCCCTCCTGAAAAATCTGATTCGCCAAAAGAACTGTCTGCTCCTCTGTCATCCGTTTTGAGCGGAGCATATCCGCATATCCGATAATGGAAGTCAGCGGCGTTTTCAATTCATGGTCAAAATTCCCCACAAACATTTCCTGCCGCCCTGCATATTCCTTCAAAGCTGCCATATTCTCAGAAAGACGGGCCGCCATGCAGTTGAAATCCTCAGCCAGCTGACCGATTTCATCATGACTGCTGACCCTCACCGGCTTCATATC
>URND01000189.1 GCA_900549105.1 uncultured Eubacteriales bacterium | reverse complement strand
CAGCCATTGATACCCATGCCCCGATTGAGGTTTCAGACAGGCTGGCAGGATTGGAGCATATGTATTCGGAAGCCGCCTATCAGCTGATGAAACGACTGGAGTTTAAAAATATTTTAAATCGGTTTAATCAGGAAGAAATGGCAGTTCCCGTCTTATCTGCGGCAAGAGAGATTCGGGATGAAAATGAGCAGCGTCAGAAAATTTTTGAAGCTATGGGACAGAAGTTGATTAGCCTGTATCCAATTTGTGAGGATAACATCTGCGGCTTGGTTCTGGCTTATGGAGAGGAAGCTTTTTGGATGCCGGCGGCCTCGGAGGAAGCTTTAAAGGGGATGGCCGGGTGGTTTGACGGACATCCGGAGATGGCTCTTTTGGGACTGAAATCAGGTCTCCATTATTTTCCTCTGGCAGAATCGGATAATATACTTGATGTGAGCCTGATGGCTTATCTGCTCAATCCCTTAAAGGATTCCTATGATTACGATGATATTGGACGGGATTATCTTGGGCTGACCCTTCCGTCAAGGGCAGATTTATATGGCAAGAAAAAACTGTCCGAAATTTTGGCCGAGGATAAAGAGAAGGCGCTGACATGGCTCGGCTATTATGGGGCTTTGCCGTTAAAGTCGGCGAATATACTTAAGGATGAGCTTGAAAAAGAAGGTATGTGGACGCTTTATCGGGAAGTTGAACTGCCGCTGAGCTTTTCCCTTTATCGAATGGAGACGGTGGGAATCCGTGTGAAACGTGAAGCGCTGAAAGATTATGGGGAGCATCTGGTTGGAAGAATTCAGGAGTTGGAACAGGAAATTTACGCCCTGGCCGGAGAATCCTTTAACATTCTTTCGCCAAAACAGCTCGGGGTCATTTTGTTTGAGAAACTGCATTTGCCTTATGGGAAAAAGACAAAGACAGGATATTCCACATCGGCGGCGGTATTGGAGAAGCTTCAGGATGAAGAACCGATTGCCCGGCTTGTGTTGGAATATCGTCAGCTTACCAAGCTGAAATCGACTTATGCGGATGGCCTGGCGAACTTTATTTCCGAGGATGGAAGAATTCATGGAAAGTTTCATCAGACAATTACAGCCACGGGAAGAATCAGCAGCACGGAGCCGAATCTTCAGAATATTCCTGTCCGGGTAGAACTTGGGCGTCGGATTCGAAAGGTTTTCGTGCCGCGGGAAGGCTGTGTATTTGTGGATGCGGATTATTCCCAGATTGAACTGCGCGTTTTGGCCCATATGTCGGGCGATGAAAATCTGATTGAAGCATACAAGCAGGCAGAAGATATTCACCGCATGACAGCTTCACAGGTATTTCATACACCCCTTGAGGAAGTTACAAGCCAGCAGCGGAGCAATGCCAAGGCGGTTAATTTTGGCATCATTTACGGCATCAGTTCCTTTGGGCTGAGTCAGGGGCTGAGTATCACGCGAAAAGAAGCGGAAGTCTATATTAAACAATATTTTGCGGCGTATCCAAAGATTAAAGCCTTTCTTGACGGCTTAGTTGCCGAAGGCAAAGAAAAGGGCAGCGTGTATACACTGTTCCATCGGAAACGGCCGATTCCCGAATTGTTTTCCAGCAATTTTATGCAGAGGTCTTTTGGCGAGCGCGTCGCCATGAACTCGCCAATCCAGGGAACTGCGGCAGATATTATAAAAATTGCCATGATTCGGGTGGACCGGAGACTGCGGGAGGAAGGCCTGAAGTCACGCCTT
This sequence comes from uncultured Eubacteriales bacterium, assembly GCA_900549105.1. GTDB lineage: Bacteria > Bacillota > Clostridia > Lachnospirales > Lachnospiraceae > Frisingicoccus. The sequence goes on along the minus strand of URND01000189.1, from coordinate 1,277 downwards.
GTTCTCCAGATTCATGATGAACTGCTTATTGAAGCCGAAATCAATGAAGTGGATATGGTTAAAAAAATTCTTTATGATGAAATGAGCCATGCCGCAGAGCTTAAGGTGCCGCTGGAAATTGATGTAAATACCGGTACGGACTGGTATGAGGCAAAATAGGCTGATTATTATATAAGAAAAGGAAGAAAGAGGATGAAGGTTGTAGGAATTACCGGAGGGGTAGGCAGCGGCAAATCAGAGGTGCTGCGTCTTCTTGAGGAAAAATTTAACTGTGGCGTGATTCGTACGGATGATGTGGCCCGGGATTTGTGTGAACCGGGGGAAGAGAGTTATGAGCTGATTGTAGAGAACTTCGGAAAAGATGTTCTTGACAGGGATGGGCGGTTAGACAGGCCGAAACTTGCATCGATTGTTTTTGAAGATGAGGCAAAGCGGCAGATTCTGAATCAGTGTACCCATCCCCAGGTTTACGAATGGGTTCGGAGAAAAGTCCGTGAGTGGCGGACAGAAAATCGTTATTCTATGATTGCGGTGGAGGCGGCGCTCATGGATGAATTAAAAGAAATCGGCGTTTGCGAAAGCTATTGGTATGTCTATGTGAAACCGGAAATCCGCCGGGAACGGCTGCGTATTTCCCGGGGTTACAGTGAGGAAAAGATGGATGCAATTTTCGCTTCTCAGCTTCCTGAATCAGTGTTTTTAAATGGGTGTGATGTGGTGATTGACAACAATTTTGACCTTGAAAATGTAGAAAAACAGCTAAAATCCCTGTGCAAATAGCACCAAAGTGGAGAATAAGGCAAAAAATGTTGATGATTTTTTACAAAAATATTAACAAAAAATGTAAAAAATCACGAAAAATTGAAAGAAAAATTTAATAAAATTAATAGATTTTAAAGGGAAAGTACAACATATGGTAAAAGTACAATAGAAAAAGTCGAAATCTTGTGCAGATACCCTTGATTTGACAAGAAGTGCATATTTTGATAAAATACGGCTGTATGAAACATTTATACGAAATGTGTCCGATAGACGGCCACATTGAGAGCAAAGAGGTGAAGTATGGGTAAGAAATTACGAAATGTCATGCTACATATGATTGGTACAGTGATTACAGCCTCGCTGATATTTGGCAATGCAGTATGTGTATTTGCTGAAGAAACAAAAAGTGAGGAAAACACTGAGACTGTATCGAATGCGGAAATGACACCGAATTCAGAAAAGCTTGTTTCCCAAAAGGCACCTGAAGTTGGACTAAAAGAAGCGGCACTGAATAA
>URND01000188.1 GCA_900549105.1 uncultured Eubacteriales bacterium | reverse complement strand
ATCTCAAAACCACCACTGCCATATTCACGGCCTATTGTAATAACATAATTATTACCCATAAACAAACCCCCTTTATATATAAATTATAAAATTCTTTTTATTTGCTTATATGATAGCATAATATTCAGAAAATGTCAACTAAATATATAAATTTTTAGAATATTTTAAAATGCAATTCAATATTTACAGAATATTGAATAATAAGGCAATCCCATAGGCAGCAAGGACATCTTTTATAAAATGGTTCCCGCATAAAATGCGGAGCAATCCAACCGACAGGGCTAAAAGAAGCATAATTGCTCCGATTCCCCGCCATAAATGAAAAATTTCCAGAGCAATAATCGCTGCGCTGGCGGTATGACGGCTTGGAAAACTGCAGCCTTTTCCCGGGTGATGATCACAGAGGGGAATATAGCCATACACATCATAGGGCCTTGGAAATTTAAGGATTTTTCTCAAAAGGGTGACTGTCAAAAAACAAAGGGCCGGACGCAGGGCCAGCCGCAAAAGCAAAACCGGATAGACAAATAAACAGCCGAGCAGACAAAGTATATAGACAACGCCAATAACTATAGGAAGCATTCTGCTCAGAAAACAAAATATCTTTTTTCGTGCCGGCTGTTCTCCGGCCCAGTGAATCAGAGAAAGATAGCGTTCTTTATTCAAAATCCCCGGCCTCCTTTATCTGTTCATGAAGCGGACGGTAAGTGCGCTTACGAGTCATTTCAACAAGTCCCAACGGCGTCATATCAATCAGATTTAACTGAACTGAATCCTCTCTGGAAAGTTTTCCCAGTTCGGACATCAGCTTCTCTTCCGCTTCTTTTGAAGAAAGGTTGATAAAATCGATAATAATAATGCCGGATAGATTGCGAAGCCGCAATTGTCTGCATATTTCCGCCGCCGCTTCCATATTAATCTGCAAAAAAGTTTCCTCGTTACTTTTATGGATTTCTGTTCTGCTTGTATTTACATCAATGGATGTCAGGGCTTCTGTTGTCTCGATAACCAGCGAAGCGCCGGATTTGAGCCATACATTTTTCGACAAAGCGCGCCCTATCTGTGTTTCCAGACTTTTCAATTTTATCAGTGGATAAGAATCGTCCTTATAAAGTTCACAAAGCGGAGCACTGTCATCTCCCGCATACTGGCTGCGGATTTCCTGATAGACTTCCGGTATATCTGTCAAAATTCTCAGAGACGGCTTAGGGATGGCATGGACATAACTCAGCCAGTCTCTTGAGGAGGCATAAATTTTAGAAAAACAGGTTCGGCCCTGATAGATTGACATAATTTTTTTATAGTCAACCTCAAGAGAATGATATTCTTCCATCAGCACTGCGTCGTCCTTATCGGCGCTGCCTGTCCGAAATATGATTCCCCTGCCTGTCCCATCAGTCAAACGTTTTCCCATTTCTTTTAAGGCATCCCGACGCCCGACGGCATTAATCTTTTTTGAAATGCCGACAAATTGCTGATTTCCAAGAAAAACCATATGTCTTCCGGAAAGCTGGATTTTACTTGTGAGCACCGGCGCTTTATTCTTTATACTTCCCCGTTCCACCTGGACAAGAATTTCATCGCCGTTTTTTAATTTCCCGTTGGACGGCCTTGAAAAAATGTGATTCGGATTCGATTTCAACGAGTAATAGCCGATAACCCCCGGCTGGATTTCCACGAAAGCGGCCTGAATATTATTTACGATATTTTTAACCTTTCCCACAAAAATATCGCCGATTTTCAGGGCATCCGGGGCTTTTAAAAACATCTCCACAGCCTTTCCGTTGTCCAGGGATACGACTAAATATTGATTTTTATAGTTTGTAATAATAACTTCTTTCGACATATTCCGGTTCACTCTATTCTGCTTCCATAAGATTCCAGTGTTTTAAAATCAGCGCCGTAGGTTTCTGCCCGGTGAATATAGATTGTAAAGCCGTCAAACTCTCTATCCATAAATTGATACAGAGTAGCCATGACCTGCTCCGGCTTTAAATTCTGGGTACTTCCCGTAGCCACATTCATAAAACAACCGTCGCCTTCTGCTCTGAAACAGTGAATCATCGGCTTGATATCCATTGTTTTTTCACTCTTCTTTGTTTTCTTCGTCACAATAATTTCATCCTGGGCCATAAAACTTTCAATGGCCGCCGCCAAATCAAAATCCGGCGCCATATTTTCCCGGAAGTTTATCCGATAATCAGCGGTTGTAACAATGGACATGGCATTTTTACTGTCATCCGGCAGGGCCACAGCGCTTAAAATCCGTACGCCTTCAACCATCTGTTCATTGATTCGGCGCACCAATTCCTCCGATGGAGGGCACTCTCCCATAACAATATCCATATATTCTCCGGTGCTGGTCAGCCCCACACCCAAAGGCGCTGCAAATGAAATAAGCTGGTGGGGACTGTAGCCCTGAGAATATTGAATATCAATCCCGGAACGGCGAAAAGCTTTCTGAAAATAGCGCATCATATCCAGATGGCCGATAAAGCGCATAATCCCTTCCTTTGCAAATTTAATTCTCACCTTCAAAGCAGACACCTCCTTCGTAAACCCGGCAGCCGCAGCCGGAACACTGCATCCGGCAGTTCGGCGTTACCGTTTCTTTTTGAGACTGAACATATTCCCGCCATAAAAATTCTTTTGTCACGCCGGCATCAATGAAGTCCCACGGGAGAATTTCATCATATTCTCTGGTGCGCCCGGTATAGAAGGACGCATCAATGCCACATTCATCCATGGCTTCCAGCCAGCGGTCATAATAAAAATATTCAGACCAGGAGTCAAACATGCAGCCTTTTTTATAAGCCTTATAAATAACCTCCCCGACTTTCCGGTCTCCTCTGGCCAGAAAGCCTTCGAGCGCTGTTAAATCAAAATCATGCCAGTTATAGCGCATACTCTTGCGGTTGAGCTGCTCTTTCATCTTCCGGCTTAAAAAATGCTGCTTATCTTTAAACTGTTCCGTTGTATTCTGAGCAACCCACTGAAACGGCGTAAATGGCTTCGGCACAAAGAAAGACGTGCTGGATACCACATCCACACGGGCCCCGGGCCGTTTATCCTTCGGAATAGTATAATAGAGGGCGGCAATGTCATTGGACAATTTTGCAATCCCCTCGATATCCTCATATGTTTCACCGGGAAGACCAAGCATAAAATAGAGTTTCACCCGGTTCCA
>URND01000187.1 GCA_900549105.1 uncultured Eubacteriales bacterium | reverse complement strand
AAGCTGCTTCGCCGTCTGGCGGGCAAATTTGCCGAAAAGGTATTGCCGGAAGGTATGCGGGGAAGAAGCTTTCTGATGCGGGGGGCCCTCGATGTGGAGCGTCGTTTTATCGGAAATGCCAAACGTTTTTCTGTGAAAGAGCGGAAACGTATTCTTAAAAATGCAACGCCGGCCAAATCGCCGTGGAAGCTGACAAAGCCTTTCTATGATAAAGTGAAGCATGTGGATGATACGACGAAAATGCAGTATATTGATATGAATTTCTGGCTTGTGGGCGATATCCTTTTGAAGGCGGATAAGATGAGCATGCGCCATTCCCTGGAGACCCGTGTGCCTTTCCTGGATAAAGAGGTTTATAAGCTGTCCAAAACAATTCCGACAAAGCATAAGCTGGCCGGCGGAACGACCAAATATGCTCTTCGGAAAGCGGCAGAGCGGCATATCCCGGAAGCGACGGCGATGAAGAAAAAGCTTGGTTTTCCGGTGCCGATTACATTGTGGCTGAAGGAAGATAAATATTACAATCGGGTGAAAGAAGCCTTTACAAGCCCTGCGGCAAAAACATTTTTCAATACGGATGAACTTGTAAAGCTGCTCGACCAGCATAAAAACGGCAAGCTGGATAACAGTAAGAAAATCTGGGTTGTTTATATGTTCCTGATGTGGTATGACGTATACTTTGTGCGTGAAAACGCGGCGTTTTGAGAAATTTCAGCGAAAGGAAAAACAGAGGAAAAATAATGGATAAGAATTTATTGCAATTATATGCGGTCACAGACAGACAATGGCTGAAAGAGGGAGAGCGCCTTGCGGATGTTGTGGAGGCTGCCATCCGCGGCGGAGCAACCCTCGTACAGCTTCGCGAAAAATCCATGAATGATGAGGAATTTATTCGAGAGGCAATAGAAATAAAAAAGGTCACGGATGCTTATGGCATTCCGCTCATTATCAATGACAATCTGAAAGTGTGCCGGGCCTGCGACGCGGCGGGAGTACATGTCGGACAGGAGGATTTGTGCGCTGAGAAAGCCCGTGCCCTGCTGGGGCCGGATAAGATTATCGGTGTGACGGCCAAAACTGTGGAACAGGCCAGAGAGGCGGTTCGGCAGGGGGCCGATTATCTCGGCAGCGGAGCCATGTTCGGCTCCTCCACAAAAACTGAGGCCCGGCCGATGACATTGGAAGAATTTAAAGAAATCCGCCAGTCTGTGTCTGTTCCAATCGTGTTGATTGGAGGCATCGATGCGGAAAACATATGCGAGCTGAAGGGCTCCGGCGCTCAGGGGGCCGCCGTGGTGTCCGGCATATTTGCCCGGCCGGATGTGGAGGAAGCGGCCAGAAAGCTTAAAAAGCTTTCACTGGAAGTGTTTCCGGAATCCAATGAAGGAAATTCTGTCGATAAATAAATTGGTTTCTACATCACGCTTCGACAGGTTTTTCGGGAGAGTTATGTTAATCTTTCATTGTAAGATAAAAGAAATCATGATACAATGAAGGAGGAAAAGAATTGAAGAACAATAATAATCAAAAACCTGTACGTAAGCCGTTAAAAAAATTAACATTGCTCGACCGTTTCCTTTTTGATACGGCCATGAGTGACCCGGAAATCTGCCGTAATATCCTGTCAATTATTTTTGGAGACAAAGAGGTGCCGCCGATTCGAATAGGCATTGCCGAGAAGACAGAGGAACCTTATTACGACTCCCGGGCGGTACGCATGGATCTGCTGGCTGTCGATGAGAATGAAGTGATTTATGATGCGGAGGCCCAGAAGGAGAACAAAGGAAAACAATTTCTGCTGAGGCGCAGCCGCCTGTACCAGTCGGCCATTGATGTGAATCTATTGGAGCCGGGAGAACTGGATTTCGGGAAAATGAACGATGTCTATGTAATTTTCATTGCGCCCTTTGATTTGTTTGGAAAAAACAAGTATCGCTATACATTCCGGATGACATGTGATGAAGTTCCAGGACTGTCGATGGACGATGGGGCCGTGCGGATTTTTCTGAACACTCATGGAAAGAATGATGACGAAGTGCCGCCGGGGCTTGTTGAATTTCTTCACTATGCGGAAAACCCGGAGCAACAGGAAAAGGATATTCAGGATGAACGTGTACGGAAGCTTGCAGGCCAGATTGAAATGCTGAAAAACAGCCAGGAAGTGGGTGTAAAGTATATGCGGTTGTGGGAAGAACTGGAAGAGGCGCGCCGGGAGGGTCATGATGATGGCGTGGCGGAGGGCCTGACAAAGGGGCATGCTTTGGGCTTGACGGAAGGACAGAAGGTTGGAGCAGAAGCGGAACGAGTGGAATCTATAAGAAAATTGATGGAAACCATGGAATGGACGGCGGAACAGGCCATGAACGCTTTGCAGATACCGATGGAGGACCGGGAAAAATACAAAGCTATGATAATCACGGCGCGGATTAATTCGTTGTAATTTCATATTAAAAAATTTACAGTTCTTATTTGATATAAATTTTATCAAACAGGAACTGTATTTTTTGTACCCTATACAATAGAAAAACCGACGTGACTCACCGCCACGTCGGTTTGCTTGCTTATTCAGCTTTAATCTGATAGAATCCCTTTTTGCCTTTTTTAACCATGAAGGCTTCGGAATCGTTAAAATCTTTGGAACCGTATACTGAGTCGAAGGAAGGAACCTTCACATCATTGACAGTAACTCCGCCCTGTTTCACAAGGCGACGGGCCTCGGAACGGGTTGGCGCAAGTTTTGTATCCACAAGGATGGAGACAATATCCACACCGGCATCCAATGTTTCCTTCGGATAAGTGTAAGTCGGCACGGAACCGGCCACACCGCCGGAAACGAAGAGGGCTTTTGCGGCATCCTGAGCCTTTTTAGCTTCCTCCTCACCGTGAACAATTTTGGTAATCTCATAGGCGAGAACTTCTTTGGCTTTATTAATCTCAGCCCCTTCCAGAGAGCCGAGACGGTGAACTTCATCCATCGGGAGGAAAGTTAAAAGACCGAGACATTCTTCAACCTTGACATCCTCGATATTTCTCCAGTACTGATAGAATTCATAAGGGGATGTTCTGTTCGGGTCAAGCCATACAGCGCCCTTCTGAGTTTTTCCCATCTTCTTGCCGTCGCTGGTGGTGAGAAGCTTGAAGGTCAGACCATAAGCCGGTTTCTGCTCTTTACGGCGAATCAAATCCACGCCGCCGAGAATATTGCTCCACTGGTCATTACCGCCCATCTGGAGGCAGCAGCCGTAACGGCGGG
>URND01000186.1 GCA_900549105.1 uncultured Eubacteriales bacterium | reverse complement strand
TTCTGGCGGCCGTTGAAGCCGATGAAGGCTTTGGAAAGTATGAACAGCTCTATGTGGATGGTATTGACTCTGTGCGGGAGCTGTTCGAATGTATCCGGAAGGGCGAGATTAATAATTGTTTTATCGAAGTTTCCTCCTGTGTCGGCGGCTGTATTAACGGCCCATTGGCCGGCGGCCGGGAGAGCGACCGTTTTAAGGCGCGAATTTACACAAATCAGAAGATCATCCGGGAATTTCCGAAGGATATCCCGGAGATGGAGGAAAAAGTTCTCTTGCGAAAGGAATTCACGGAATCATCCCGCAAGGCGGTAATTCCGACGGAGGAGGAGATTCAGGAAGCCCTTCGGCGGGATGGAAAGGCATCCCCTGAAAAGCAGTTGAACTGCGGGGCCTGCGGCTTTAAAACATGCCGGGATAAGGCCATCGCCCGCTGCCAGAATAAGGGACAGCTAAATCTGTGTATTCCTTATATGTACCAGCAGGCCCGTTCCATGTCTGAGGTTATTTTATCTGTAACGCCGAATCTTATTATTACGGTGGATGAGAAACTGCGGATTCGCCAGTTTAATAATGCGGCGGAGGTTATGTTTAATATTTCGGCGGAGGAAGCTTACCGCATGCCGCTGGAGAAGATTCTGGACCCGGTAAACTTTGAGCAGGTTTTCCGCGAAAAGCGAAGTATTATGAATAAAAAAGTAACCTATGAAAAATATAACCTGGTTACAATGCAGAACATTATCTATATTCGTGAATTGAATTGTGCCCTTGGCATTTTAAGAAATGTAACTGCGGAGGAGAGAATTCGTGAACAGCATGACCGCATGCGGCGGGAGGCTATAGATATTGCCCAGAAGGTTATTGACAAACAGATGATGGTGGCCCAGGAAATTGCCGGGTTGCTTGGTGAGACAACGGCGGAGACAAAGGTCACATTGACAAAAATGCGTGACAGCATCTTTTATGACGGAGAAGATAGTTTATGAATATGAGTCTGGATATCGCATGGAAAAGCCTGAATAAAAAAAGGGAAGAACTGTGCGGCGATACGGTGGAAATTATCAAAACAGAAGATTCGGATATATTACTGCTTTCCGATGGCATGGGGAGCGGCGTTAAGGCGAATATTCTGTCCACTCTGACAACAAAGATTATGGGTACTATGCTGAAAAATGGTGCGTCCATTGAAGAATGTGTAACGACGATTGCCCGGACACTTCCGGTGTGCCAGACCCGCCATGTGGCCTATTCTACCTTTAGCGTCCTTCAGATTTTCAGGGATGGACGGGCGGTGCTTCTGGAATATGATAATCCGGGAGGCATACTGATCCGGGGCGGTCATCACAGAGATGTTCCTTTTTCAGTCCGGGAAATCGAGGGAAAAATTATCCGGGAGTATCAGTTCAATGTCTGTTATGGAGATTATTATGTGATGATGAGCGACGGCGTGATTCACGCCGGCGTCGGCAAAAAATCCGCTTTTGGGTGGCCGAGAGCAGAGGTCGTCCGCTATGTGGAGGATGTCTGCGCTTCAAATATATCCAGTTCCCGGCTGATGTCCATGATCAGCAACCGCTGCAATATGCTTTATGACGGCGAGCCGGGCGATGATACGACGGTCATTACCATCAAGGTAACTCGGCCGAAGACGGTCAACATTTTTACCGGTCCCCCGGTGGATAAGGCGGACGATGTCCGGGCGATGCAGGATTTTATGTCGAAGCCGGGGCGAAAGATTGTCTGCGGCGGCACATCCTCCAACATTGTTTCCAGGTATTTGAATAAGCCGATTAAAGCATCTTTGGACTATTTTGACCCGGATATACCGCCAACGGCTGAAATTGAAGGTATGGATTTGGTGACTGAGGGCGTGCTGACATTGAACCGCACTGTCCAGATGCTCAATGCTTATAATGAGGGAAAGGCGGACGAAGGTTTCTTTAACCGGCTTTATGGCAAAGATGGAGCGGCAAAACTCGGGAAGATTCTGATTGAAGAATGTAACCATTTGAATATATTTGTCGGAAAGGCAATTAATGAGACCTATCAGGCGGCAGCCCTGCCCTTTGATTTAAGTATCCGCCAGAGGCTGGTGGAACAGCTTGTAACTGAATGTAAAAAAATGGGAAAAACCGTAACTGTCAAATATTATTAACGGCGCAGACCTATAGGAGAGCAAGATGAAAAGAGAATTTATGACCGATATTAATAAAATTAAGTTTGAAGTATACCGGGAAGTGGCCCGAATGGCCTTTGACGGTAAACTGAAAGAGTGTGCGGATGAAATCCCTTATAATATTATTCCGGGAAATACGCCGCATTATCGCTGTTGCGTTTATAAAGAACGGGAAATTATCCGTCAGAGAGTACGGCTGGCCGAAGGGCATACGCCGCTGCCGGGCGGTAATATCAAAAATATTGTCCAGGTACTTCCGGCGGCCTGTGAGGGCTGCCCGATCAACCGGTTCAGCGTGACAAATAACTGTCAGATGTGTATGGCAAAAAAATGTATGTCCGCATGTAATTTCGGGGCCATTACCTTTGAGGGCGGACGAGCCCATATTGACCCGAAGAAGTGTAAAGAATGTGGGAAATGTGTGGAAGCCTGCCCGTACAATGCGATTGCCGATTTGATGCGGCCATGCAAACGGGCCTGCCCGGTGGATGCCATTTCCTATGATGAGGATATGATTGTCGAGATTGACGATAAAAAATGTATCAGCTGCGGCCAGTGCGTTGTGGGCTGCCCTTTTGGCGCCATTTCGGACCGCACCTTTATGGTGGATGTTATCCGCCTGATGAACAGCGGCGTGAAGGTGTATGCCATGGTGGCTCCGGCCATTGAAGGCCAGTTCGGGGCGGATGTTTCTGTCGGAATGATTCGGGAGGCCGTGAAAGATTTGGGCTTTACGGATATGTTTGAGGTGTCCCTCGGCGCCGACTTTGTTTCCAAAAATGAGGCCCTCGAGCTGGAAGAAAAGGTCAAGGCGGGAGAAAAAATGACGACATCCTGCTGCCCGGCCTTTGTCAATATTATCAAGAAACATTTTCCGCAGCTTGCAGATAAAATGTCGACCACGGTATCGCCGATGCAGGCGACAGCCCGGTTGATCAAGGCCATGTACCCGGATGCCCTCTGCGTATTTATCGGACCATGTATCGCAAAGAAGAGCGAGGTTATCGATTCCATTGCGATGGGCGGCGCGGATTACGCCTTAACCTATGAAGAACTTTATGCCATGATGGAAGCGAAGGG
>URND01000185.1 GCA_900549105.1 uncultured Eubacteriales bacterium | reverse complement strand
TAAATCAAAACTTTATTGGCATAACCGATAATACCGCCAAAATACCGGCCTTCAATCCGATTTTCATTATCCCCATGACCGGCGCTGCATAAAATAAGGCCGTCATTTTTGCAATCTATAAGATTAGACATATTGTCCGGAGATTGACTGTTATAATTTGACGCAACAAAAGAACCATACACGTGCCCCGCAATGCCGCCCCCAAAAAGATTTGCCGACACAGCCGCATGGTTTTCGCACTGCCGGATTTTTGCGCCGCTTGTCAAATCCGCATAGCCGAACAATCCGCCGACGCCGTATTTATAATTTTCTGCAACAGCTTCCGTCTGCCCTGCTGAAGCACTTCCCGGGTCCGGCAGCTTTGCCGTAATCTTTCCGGATACGGATAAATTACTGATTTCCGCATTCCCATTTGAACACACAAGAATACCGGCAATGCCTCCGACACCCGCTGTTTTTTCGCTGTCATTCCGATTCGACAAAGAAACCGTCAGCACCTGTCTGTCAGAAGAATCTGTTGTAATTGCAATATTTTTTAAATTTCCGGCGCCTTTGCCGGCCACAATGCCCACGCCTTTAATATTTCCAAATCCGGAAACATCTGTTAATGTACTGCCGGAAACATCGGCCATCACCATCGAAGGATTATGGAAAGTGATATTTGAAATGTCACCGGCCGCCTCGCAGAATAAGCCGACATATTCGGTCTTATCAATTTTATACTGGGCTGTCGTCTTATCATCCGCCGCGGAAGTCTTTCCTAACCGCAGATTACTGATTTTTCTATTGGAAGAACCGCCATCCAGAGAATGATTCACAGAAAGCTGCTGAATGACCGGGAATTCAAGCTTACCGTCATTTTCCGTCCATTTCAGTTTATTGACATTCCCGCTGGCCGTATAGCCATAAAGACCTGTCCCCGCCGAATTCCAATCCATTTCATTGCTCTTTAATGTAAATTCCGCACTTTTTGACGCATCAAAATAACGGATGTTTGAAAGATGACGGAAAGTCGAAATTCCGGCTTCAAGCGTATTATTGCTTTCTTTCGTTCCATCTGCATACATTGTATTGGCCGAATTGGAGCTGACCGCAGAACTCTGCCTGTATTCACTCATATCCCCATTGGTATTTTTATATGTAGATACAGCCTTTACGGTGGCATAAATATTCTGAGGATTGCTGAGGTCAACGCCGCTCTTTTCCTTAATCTTCGAAATTCGTGCAAGGCGGGTGATGCTCATATCTGAGCTCTGATGCAAAGCTGTCTTCTCAGCCGTTGACAATCCCGTTTGCTGCAAAGCCGCCAGCGCATCCGCCGACATCATTCCATCCAGCACAAGGGAAAAGGCCCCATCCTGATAAATCAGAGGAAAACTCCACCCCGCTATCTCCTGGCCGTCCACAATCAAAGGCAATTGCGTGATTGAGCCCACATCTGAAACCGAACCGCTCCATCCCTTTTCTATGGCCTTTGCCATATCCACAGTAAGCTGGAAAAGTTCTTTTTTGCTGTTCTTCTCATAAAATGTGATATTAAACTCCAAATCCATGTTGTCATGGCGGGAGTTGCTCGACCAGTTCAAATACAGAGTTTCGCTGTTTACGAGGCTGATACTGGATATCTTCAGTCTTACCGGTGACAAATCAACCACATTGGTAATATCATCCGCAGAATAATAGCCGAGAAATCTGTCTCTGCGGCTTTCATAGCTTCGATCATCCATATCCAGGATGCCGCCGGCATCCCCGGTTCCATAATCAAGGCCATTGCAGTGAGTACCATAAAAAGCGGAATAGACATGGCCCGACTCCACATCAATCTCAATAGCCACTGCCCCCTGGGAAAGCATATCCTTGGAATAGGTCAGATTATCCATCAAGTCAAGCACCGGGCTTTTATCGCCCTCCGCCGTACCATAGGCTCCCGGAGCCAGAGTTACCGCATAAATACGGTCCTTCATTTCCCCGGTAAATGCGGTGTTTTTAATTCCCTTATCGAGAACCTCTTCCCGAAATTCCTCCCACTGTCCCGAAGAACGATACCATGTAAGAACAGATTCCGACGCCATATAGATTGTTTTTGCATTTTCTTCATTTTTTCGAAACTCTGCACGCCGGATATAATTAATCGCTGTCGGGATTCCAATCGCCAGAATAATGGCCAACACAATCAATGTCACAACCAATTCCGGCAGCGTAAATCCTTTTTTATTATTTTTTACCTTCATATGTATATCTACCCTCACATAATGTAAGATTAAATAATTCATTTTTGTTTTTATCTATTTTAGTATAACATATCCCTCTATTTGTACAAGAATTTTTTAAAAACCAAATTATAGTAATCCACTGTTACATAAACTTTAAGGACTGCCAACACAATCGCTGACAGCCCTTTGTTTCTTCTCATACTTTTATTCATTTAATTAATTGAATATATTGTTTCATTATTAAAATTTACTTCTTTTCATCTGTACAGGATAAATACTCTTTTATTACTTGCAAGATTGCTTTTGCCGTTTCAATCTGCTCAACTGCTTTTTCCTTTGACGCAATATAAAAATCGTCATAATCACTTTTTTCTCTAAGCTGCTTTAATGTTCCTAACCGTTTTCCTATTTCCCTAGAGAAAATACCTTTAGCAACATATTCTTTATTGAAATAAGCAACAACATCTTTATGTCGTTTAAAATCTATAATTCCAAGAGCAAGAATTGCCTTTATTGCATAGAAAGCAGAATAATAAGAACGATTAATAGAATCTTTATAGAACCCGTTATCCAGACAATTTTGTGCAACTTTCAAACTGTCTTCGGCTTCTTGCAATCTATAGCTGCTCAATTCTTTTTGTCTATTATCCATCCAGAACAACTCCCTCCCGCTGTACATTATCGTAAAAAGGCAATGCACCAAGCCAATAGTTAAAATGTTCCTCATTCTTTATAATCACACTTATATCAACACCATAATCCATCAAAAAATCAAAAGCTATATCAAATATTTCTGTCTCGACTTTTCCAATTTCTTTGTCAGTAAGAGTAGTTAACAGCATAATATCAATATCCGAATCTGCCCTATAATCTCCACGGGCATAGGAACCATATAATATAACCTTTTTGAGTTTATCTCCCAATATGTTTTTAACCTGCTGAGAAAATTTCAAGATGATATCCCTCATATCCCCCATTGTATCAACTCCCTTCTGCCAAATCCATTCTCTTTTTATTATAGCAAAAGTTCCTTCATTTTAAAACAAGTTTTAAACCATACCTTTTCGGGCATCCCGTATGTCAGATGCTTCGCATGGGCGCGCTGCGTCAAGCTTCG
>URND01000184.1 GCA_900549105.1 uncultured Eubacteriales bacterium | reverse complement strand
ATGGGTAATTCCTTACTGGCTGTAAGGGATATTAACCGTAAATATATTGTAGTAGAAAGAGAATTTGCGAGAGAATTTATTCGCATCCGGCATATTTACAACAGTGCAATGCAGATAGCGTCCACTCAGCTTGATATTTTGGATCACGAATTTGCCGCAAACTTCGACCACTCGCCCATTCATCATTTAGAGTGTCGGTTAAAAAGTCTGGAAAGCATTATAGAAAAAATAAAGCGCAAAGGCTATGACGTAAACCCGGATAATTTCCACCGGATTCAGGATATTGCGGGAATTCGGGTGATCTGTAACTATGTGGACGATGTTTATTATCTGCGGAAGCTGCTCATAGGAAATACCGGTTTCCAGCTGCTCCGGGAGCGGGATTATATAAAAGATCCGAAATCAAACGGCTATCGGAGCCTGCACCTGATCGTCAATGTTTCTTTTATGATTGCGGAAGGGCGTATGGAGCTGCCGGTGGAAATCCAGCTTCGGACGATTGCCATGGATCTGTGGGCAAGTCTGGAGCATGAGCTGCGCTACAAATCAGGAAGGGTGTTTACGGAGAGTGAAACAGACAAACTTTTGAAGTGTGCCCTGACGCTTGCATCCGTAGATCAGGAAATGCAGGAACTGTTCAGGCAGCTTCCTGCAGAATGAAAAATGATGCTGTCAGGAGGTTCTCTATGATTAAGACATTGAGGTATTTAAGAGCATGGGATTGGCTGCTTGTGTTATGCAGTCTGATGTTTATAGTTTTTCAAATATGGCTGGATTTGAAGCTGCCGGACTATATGGCGGAGATTACACAGCTTGTTCAGACAGAAGGCAGCGAAATGAACGACATTTTATATAACGGGGGCATGATGCTCGCCTGTGCGCTTGGAAGCCTTGCCGCTGCCTGTTTGGTAGGATATTTAGCAGCAAAAATTGCGGCCGGATTCTCTATGCGTCTGCGGGAACTGGTCTATAACAAGGTCATGTCATTTTCTATGGAAGAAGTAAACGGGTTTTCTACGGCAAGCCTGATTACCCGCTCTACAAATGACATTACGCAGATACAGACCTTTGTGGCTATGGGGCTGCAGGCAATGGTCAAAGCGCCGATCATGGCAGTATGGGCAGTCTTAAAGATTGCGGGAAAAGGCTGGGAATGGACGGCGGTAACCGGCGGAGCCGTCGTGGTTTTGGTAATGATGCTGGGAACCATCCTATCCCTGTGTATGCCCAAATTTACAATCATCCAAAAACTCACGGATAATTTGAACCGGGTAACAAGAGAAAACCTCACCGGTATCCGGGTTGTCCGTGCCTACCATGCAGAAAGCTATCAGGAGGAAAAATTTGAAAAAGCCAACGAAGATGTGACAAAAACGAATCTGTTTACGAACCGCTTGACAGCGGTGATGCATCCGGGAATGACACTGATCATGTCTGGACTTACGCTGGCAATTTACTGGGTGGGAATTTATCTCATCAATGATGCGGCGCTGACAGATAAGCTGACGGTGTTTTCCAATATGGTGGTCTTTTCTTCCTATGCCATGCAGGTGATTATGGCGTTTATGCTTTTGACCATGACATTGATGGTCCTGCCGAGAGCTTTGGTATCAGCAAAACGAATCAATGAAGTACTTGATAAGGAGGTAAAAATTGTTGATGGCACAAAAACGGATTCAGAATTATTTGAACAGGGCGAGGTGGAATTTCGCCATGTTACTTTTCGCTACCCAGACGGGGCGGAACCTGCTTTACAGGATATCAGTTTTACAGCCTGTAAGGGAGAAACTGTGGCATTTATTGGTTCCACCGGTAGTGGTAAGAGTACGCTCTTGGAACTACTTCCCCGGTTCTATGATGTTACCGAAGGAGAAATCCTGATTGATGGTATCAATGTGAAGGATTATACCTTGAAGGCACTCCGAAGCAAGCTGGGATATGTACCGCAAAGAGCGGTCATGTTTGGCGGAACGATTGCCTCTAATGTGATTTATGGCGACAATGGAAGAGAAGTTGCCGGGGTCAGATGGCTGTACCATTCGGTTAAGACCGCACAGGCGGAAGATTTTGTAGAAAAACTTGCAGGAAGTTACTTTGCATCGGTAGCGCAGGGCGGAACCAATTTATCCGGCGGGCAAAAGCAACGCCTTGCCATTGCCAGAGCGATTTACCGCAGGCCGGAAATCTATCTGTTTGACGATTCTTTTTCCGCATTGGATTACAAAACGGACAGGCTTCTTAGAAGCGAATTAAAAAAAGAAACCGGCGGGGTAACCACATTGATCGTGGGACAGCGGATTGGAACCATTATGAATGCCGACAAAATCATTGTCTTGGAGGAAGGCCGCGCCGTAGGTCAGGGAACTCATAAGGAACTCTTGAAAAACTGCCCCGTTTATTTGGAAATCGCACAGTCGCAGCTTGGGAAGGAGGCGATCACCTATGCCTAAAAGCGACTATCAAATTGGAGATATAAGAAAACCTGCTTCTGTCAATCGCGGTTTCGGCCCCGGCGGCGGACGCGGCCCCGGAGCAGGCATGGGCGCCGGCGAGAGGGCGAATCATTTTGGAAAAGCAATCAGGGACCTGGCCTCTTATTGCCGGAGCTACATCCCGGCGGTTGGATTCGCTGCCTTGCTTGCAGTTTCAGGGAGCATTCTGAATATTATCGGCCCGGGAAAACTGTCTGATATAACGAATCTCATTACAGCGGGGCTGTTTACAGAAATTGATATTGACGCCGTATTATCCATCGCCGTTTTACTGGCTGCCCTATATGCTTTTGGCTTTCTATTCAGTGTTTTACAGGGCGTTATTATGGCAACGGTTACGCAGCGGGTTTCCAAGACGCTCCGGACGGATATTTCTGAAAAAATTAACCGTCTGCCTCTTCGCTATTTTGACGGGGCGAGCACGGGGAATATCCTTTCCCGTGTGACCAACGATGTCGATACCATCGGGCAGACATTAAACCAAAGTCTTGGAATGCTCGTTACTTCACTTGCTTCTTTTGTGGGCGCTTTGGCGATGATGTCCTTGCCCTCCATCATAGGGGGGATCGCCTTTTCCTGTACTTCGGTCATTTCGGTAAAGCCCATGCGCTCCACAGCCTTGTGGATCTGCTCGGGCACGTTCAGTTCGCTGTAATTCATGCTTCGCTCCTGCAACACATATTTTCAATTCCGTTCTTTTTCATACAAAATTCAGTATATCATATCCTGTTGAAAAAAGAAACCCGCACGTATCAACGCGACGGGTCTCATATTGAAATTTTTTATATTTCTTGTATACTGAAATTATTCCTCCTTCGAAAAATTTCTTCTTTCCAGCAGCCTTCGCAGTATATCAAAGTAATCATCATCCTGGCTGTCCTCCGCACCGTTGATGCCTTTGTGTGTGGGTGCCGCCGCCAACGCCG
>URND01000183.1 GCA_900549105.1 uncultured Eubacteriales bacterium | reverse complement strand
TCAGGGGTTGGGGGATATGTCACCAACAAGCATTTAGCAGAAATTCCGGGTACGGGATTTCTGCTAAATACGCAATCTTACGGAAGATTGCATTGCTTGCCAATTTTGTTTTACATCTCAAAATAATTTCAGAAGACTATTGACAATCCATCTGATACATGGTATAGTATCGAAAGTTTGAAAATGGAAGGAGGCTTACGTGTGTTAATTTGTGTACGCTAATATGCAATAAAAAGTAGAGGTATTTTTCCACTCAGTGGGCTTTTTTTGTGTGCGTATACATAATAAACACGTAAGTCTGACACGAACGGTCTTTGAACTGTATCGTGTAGCTTTTGTGCTTTATTCTTATGCAGGCGTTTGCCCTCTTTGTGGGGCAGCGCCTGTTTTTTATTGCAAAAAACAAAGGAACAATGCAATAAAAAAGGAGGTTTATATTATGACTCAAAACAACAATTCATGGAAGAGAAATTATTTTACACTTCTCATTGGACAGGGTGTATCTTTTATCAGTAGCGGCATCCTGCAAATGGCTATTATCTTTTATTTGGTTGCGAAAACGAATTCCGCAATTATATTGACGATTGCAACTTTAATCGGCTTTTTACCACAGGCCTGTTTAGGGCCGTTTGCGGGGGTTTTCGTTGACCGTCACAGCCGTAAAGGTGTAATGATTGGAGCGGATTTGATGATTGCCGCCGCAGGTGGACTTTTGGCTTTGGCCGCACTATACACGGAATTGCCTGTATGGGCAATTATGGTCGTGCTGTTTATTCGCAGTACGGGAACCGCATTCCATTCTCCTGCATTTAGTGCGACAACGCCTATGATTGTACCGAAAGATGAGCTGACAAAATGTGCTGGTTACGCACAGACAATACAAGCGGTAAGCTCTATCATCAGTCCAGCCGCCGCCGCATTTTTATATGCCGTCTGGCCGCTTAACGCAATTATTATGTTGGATATTGTGGGGGCAATCCTGGCTTGCGTGACGGTCGCGATCTCTGCCATCCCAACTCCCGATGTATGCACAGAACAGAAAAGTCAGCAGTTTATGCAGGATATAAAAGAAGGCTACATGGTGTTAAAGCGAAACAGAGGGCTTTTTGCCTTGTTGTGGATTGGCGTAATTTATATGTTTTTCTATATGCCGATTAGTTCACTTTATCCACTTATCAGTATGTCCTATTTTGGAGGAACACCAGCCCATGCTTCTGCCGCAGAAATTGCTTTTGCTGTTGGTATGCTGTTGGGCGGTATCATCTTGAGCATTTGGGGCGGCTTCAAGAGGCGCACGCACACCATCTGCTTTTCCGTCCTTCTTATGGGCATTAGCATTACCGTCTCTGGCCTCTTACCGTCAGGTGCATTTCTCATATTTATCGTATGTTGTACGGCTATGGGAATTGCTGCTCCGTTTTACGGTGTACAAAATGCAATTTTTCAAGAAACTATCAAGCCTGAATATTTGGGGAGAGTTTTTTCGTTGCTAACAAGTGCCGCATCTTTTGCTATGCCGTTGGGTCTTCTCATTTCCGGACCTTTGGCCGAGAAGTTTGGAGTTGAGAAATGGTTTGTGATTTGTGGAGTAGGTATCATAATAGTTGCCCTCACTGCATTTTTGCTACCCAGTTTGCGGAAAATTGATGATACGAAATAAGTAGTAAATTTATTCAAAACAACATGCGTTCAATATAATCAAGTCTTCATATAGGTAAAAAGTCCATTCAATACTGGTAGTTGTTTTTACTTCTATCTTTAGGACTATGTTATTTCAGAAAAGATAATTTGCTAAATGTAATAAATTTAAGTGAAGGAATGAGTGTGGAGGTGGTAGTATGGGAAATTAGTTGTTCTGGATATATCCGAATCCGGCAGACAGATAGGTGAGAAGTTATTTGCAGTTCTTAACGCTGATAAGAAAAAAGATTTGACAGAGTTTGTCCAAGAGTATGAGAAAATCTGCGTACCATGTTTCACTTCATATATCCGAGGGCACAATAACAGCCAACTGCTAACTGAGATTCAGGAGGGCAATCTGTATGTATGCCTGGAGCAAAGACTTGTACGGGTTCAAAATCAGGTTGTCGATCTGACGGCTAAAGAATTTGATATACTGGCATTGCTGATCCAAAATCCCAAGCGGGTATTCACCTATGAGATGATTATTGAGATTGTGTGGAATGAGGATTATTCCTACTACTCACGAAAAGCTGTCAACAACCACATCAGTAATATGCGGAAAAAGTTGAAAATCTCGCCGGATGTGCCGGATTACATTAAAAGTGTGACTGGCGTAGGATATAAATTTGATACTTAATGAGCAAAGCTGCAAGGTATGTTTTATCTTGTGGCTTTGTTCTTTTTTGTCCTAATTACACAAATACTATCTACTAATGCCAAAACTTGCGGTCATCTTGGTTGGAAATAGGATAAAACAGGTAAGGATATGGAATTTCCCCATATATAATGCCCTCAAAGAAAGGGGACCTGCTGTAAGTAAGCTTGCTTACTTCCTCCTTTCGGGGAGGGAGAATCTGGAATGCTATGGAAAGTACCTTACGGGCTCAGTCCGCGTCTTTATTCGAGAATTCAATTATTAGACCCTGCAATTCGTCAAAGAACTGCGGGGTTTTTTGGTTCGACAGAAAAATACAAATTCCGGCATATTCCAGTATGCTTTTACAATGCTCTGTTTTGGTGCGCGTCTGTGTTTTTGCAGGCGCGTTTTTTTGTACCCTGTTTTAGAAAATGCGAGTGTGACAGCCCCGGCTGCCGTTCCCCACCCTCTGATTTCGATTTTGCCTGTCAACTAAAAAATCGAAATTGGAGGAATTTACTATGAAGAAAATCAATCTTAAAGATTACTATCCCTATTATATACAGGATACTGTTGTTGAAGTGCCTGACGAAGTGGCGGATCTGCTTCGGGAATACAAACTGGCGGAGGCTTCCTATATTCTGCGTACATACCGGCATAAGGCATATTTTTCTCTGGACTACGATGCCAGTGTGGAACGTGATGCGCTGGTGATCGTCCTGACGCCGGCTGAAATTCTGGAACAAAAAGAGGAAAATGCCCGGCTATATCAGGCGCTTGCCTCTCTGCCTGAAAAACAGCGGAACCGGATTTACGCACACTTTTTTCTCGGTATGAGCAAGTCGGAAATTGCAAAAGCGGAAGGCACTCATAAGAGCAGAATCACCCGCTCTATCAATGCCGGTCTGCGGAGTCTGGAAAAATTTCTGAAAGAAATATCCTGACAGACGGCAACTTTGCCCCCGAAAATGAAATGTATAGTAGAGGGACATTTTTTTACGGTAGGAAGGAGGTGTTTTTATCCACAATCAGATTCCGGTGATGAATTATCCGCAGTACCGCCGGATGCGTAAGCTGGTGCATGAGTGCTGCAACTATGACAACGGCAACTGTGTTCTTCTGGATGACG
>URND01000182.1 GCA_900549105.1 uncultured Eubacteriales bacterium | reverse complement strand
GACATTCACCGCATCCGCCCTTAACCATAGAATTCTTTAAAGAACGAGTATTTAAAGACTTAATATGTTTCATGGGAAGGCCTCCTTTTATCATTTTATTCGCAATACAGACAGTATACCATACTTGTTTTTATTTTAAAAGATATTTTTTTACATTTCACCCCAACTCTATTTTTAACTCAGCATACCGCCCAGCATGCCGCTTCCCATACAGAGCAGGGCCAACGCTGTCCCCGGCACGATTTTTTCCGGCTGCACTCCTTCCATGGCAATAACCGCCGAAATATGAATACTGTAATAAAGGACGCCGATAATCAGGCCCCACAAAAATTCCCTTTTTTTCATTTTTCTGCCGATGTAAAATCCGCCAATCAGACAGGAACCAATATAGGTCGCTATCACGCCAACCTGAAGCTGGGATGCCGCAATATCCAGCCAATATAAAAGTCCTGCCAGCACCAGCAGGGCGGCGGCGGAAATGACATAACTGATGATCAACGCCTTCAATATAGAAATTACATAGTTTCTCAAAACATATCCCGTCCATAAACCTTTTTTTAACTATATGTTTTTTTTCTTATAAAAATGCTATACTAAACAAATAGAAAGGACTGTTTATCTATGAAACGAATTGATTTACATACACACTCAAATGCTTCTGACGGGAGCTGTTCGCCGACAGAGGTTATGCCGCCGCTGCCGCCGGCCTCGCCGCAGTCGCGCTGACAGATCACGATACAATGGGCGGCGTATCTGAAGCCATGGAAGCCGCCGAAAAATTAAATATCGAATGTATTCCGGGCATTGAACTCTCGGCGGTTTATGGCGACCGGGAAGTTCATATTGTCGGACTGTTTCTTGATTTTCGGGATTCCCTGCTGGCTGAACGCCTGGCCGATTTTCAGCGCATCCGCGAACAGAGAAATCTCCGGATGATTGAAAAAATGCAGTCTGCCGGAGTAGATATCACTATGGAAAAAGTCCGGGCACTGGAAGGCGATGCGGTCATTACCCGTGCCAATCTGGCCCGATACCTTGTCCATATCGGCTATGCATCCTCGATTAAAGAAGTTTTTGATAAATACCTGTCTCCCGGTCTGCCTTTTTATGTGCCAAAAACCGGAGTGACACCGGAGGACGCCGTTCGCGCCATCTGTGACGGCGGCGGTGTCGCCATTCTGGCCCATCCGCTGCTCTATGGCTTTACCCCGGCCCAACTGGACATTTGCATCGAGCGTTTAAAACGCTGCGGACTTCAGGGTATCGAAACCTATTACAGCACCTATTCCCCGGCGGATGAAAGGGATATGAAACGGCTGGCCGACCGCCATCACCTTCTTTACTCCGGCGGCTCAGATTTTCACGGAAGCGTCAAACCCCATATACAGATTGGAAAAGGCATGGGAAAACTGGTCATTCCTTATGATGTGCTGGAAAAATTACGGTCATGCATATAATTGGCTTCTGAAAGTAGATAAATCGCTTCAAAATGCACGTGGGATTTTTCACAAATCCGTGGTATAATCGTTCCATGTCTGGGAGGCAAATCATCCAGTCATAAAATCATGGAGGTATTCGGTAATGAAATTAGATAAAAGCTGCGCCCTGTTGGTTATTGACATTCAGCAGGAGGATTTCACGGAAATGAACGAAAGTAATATGGATGAGCCGAGATGGACATGTATCCGCAACGGTAAGCGTGTGCTGGACGTGTT
Organism: uncultured Eubacteriales bacterium; assembly: GCA_900549105.1. GTDB lineage: Bacteria > Bacillota > Clostridia > Lachnospirales > Lachnospiraceae > Frisingicoccus. The sequence goes on along the minus strand of URND01000182.1, from coordinate 1,864 downwards.
CCGGGCAAAGAAACTGCCAGTCATTCATATTAAAGAGTGTCATCGCCCCGACATGGTGGACTTTGGCCGGGAACTGGACGGTTCTGAAGGTATTCACTGCATCGAGAACCGCCCGGAAAATGACTACGCTAATCTGACCTATCCTCTCGAGGGCGAGTACCGAATCACAAAACGCCGGTACAGCGCGTTTTTCGCCACAGATCTGGAAATTCTGCTCAAAGGTTTAGGCGTTGACACGCTCTACCTGATTGGCGGACTGACGGATGTGTGTATTCATTACACAGCGGTAGATGCCCATCAGAACGACTATCATATCCGTGTTGTCACAGATGCGGCAGCAGGCTCCAATGAAAAAGCGCATGAAGCTGCGCTGCAGGCCATCCAATATTTGCAGCGAGACGCACTTATAACAACCGCGGATGTGGAGTCCGCTTTGGCCGACGATACAACACCAGAGGATGAAACTTTTATGCGCGAAGCCATCCGCCTTTCCAAACTTGCCGTGGAGCATGGGAACGAGCCGTTTGGGGCAGTGCTGGTAAAGGAAAATAAAATCGTATTCAGTAATGAAAACCAGATTTATACCAAGCATGATCCCACTTTTCACGGTGAAGCCGGATTGATTCGAGAGTTTTGCGCACAGACTGCCATCACCGATTTACATGAGTATACGCTCTATTCTAGCTGCGAACCTTGCTTCATGTGCAGCGGTGCAATGGTGTGGGTAAAGCTGGGGCGGCTTGTGTACAGCGCCAGCAATATCGAATTGGAAAATATTCTTGGCAACAAAGGCTGCAATTGCTCTAAGATAGTATTTGACAACTCCTTCTGGAAGCCGAAGGTGACGGAGGGAATTCTGCGAGATGAGAGTCTTTCCATTTTACAGAAATATTTCAGCAAACACACAAAAGGCTGACATTCTCTGCGTCCCACTATCATGATAACTTTCTGTTTTATGAACTGGAAAAGCCGAACTTTGAAAGAAGCTATAACAAGCGGTATCAGGAAAGCCTTATGGAAAATAGCCGCTTTGTTCAAATGTACGGTTTAGAACTTTTCATGGAACAGCAAAAAGTAAAATACACCTGTCCTCAATGCTCATGTGCGGTAAAGAAGCAGAAACCCAAAATAAGAGATAGACCGCCAGCCCCACACTATTCCGCATAATAAATGTTAAAAGATCTTGGCATTTTGGTTTCCGTGAGTATAATAAAAAATGTAAAGATCTTTTAACATTTCAGAGGTTCTTTAACAGTACATCGGGAGGTAAATCCATATGAAAAAATTAGATGAAATGGACAGAAACATTCAGTTGCGTTCGGAAGAAATCGGCTACAAAGTCACACTCTTGATTTTGTCCGTTTGGACATTCTACGACTGTTGGCAGGTTCTTGTAAATGGCGCAAAATATAGCCCGTTGCCGGGGCTGATTGTTTGCTTTGCGGTATGTATTCAAGGCTTTTCACAAATGGCAATGAAACGGAAAATGATTGCTGGTGATGAAGAATACCATGAACCGAACAAATTTGTTTGGGCTATCGTTGGTGTAATTGCTGTTGTTGCCATTCTGCTATCTATCGGCACATACTTTTTGCTGAAAGCGTAAAACGCTATGAGGAATGTGATTAAAAAACTTAGGAAAGAAGCAGGATTACGTCAAGAAGATATGGCAAATGAGTTAGGCGTAAGCCGTCAAACAATTATAGCGATTGAGAATGATAAATACAATCCCACTCTTGAACTTGCAATGAAAATTGCTAAACTGCTAAATCTCCATGTAGATGAAATTTTCTTTTTAGATGAATGAAAGTAGCAAAACCAGCCGGAGCAGTCAACGGTCAAGATGAACGGGCTTCGCCCGCCG
>URND01000181.1 GCA_900549105.1 uncultured Eubacteriales bacterium | reverse complement strand
TTTTTTATTAATTTACCTGTGTACAAATAAAAAAATCATGATAGAATAGTACACGTGGAAATGTAAAACAGAGGAGATTTATCATGGAAAAAGAGATAAAACCGATTAAGATTGCCATCATGGGCGCGGGAACTGTCGGCGGCGGCGTTTACAAACTGCTCCAGATGCGCAAGGCGGATATGTGCCAGAGAGTGGGTACAGATATTGAAATTGCGAAGATTCTTGTCAAGAGTATTCCTGAAACACGTAAAGATGTGGATGCGTCGCTGCTGACTGAGAATTTTGAAGATATTGTAAATGATGACAGTGTCCAGATAGTTGTCGAGGTTATGGGCGGCATCGAACCGGCCAGAACCTTTATTCTGCGCTGCCTGAATTCGGGCAAGAGTGTGGTATCCGCCAATAAGGACTTGATTGCCGTTCACGGCAGGGAACTTCTGGATGCCGCGGAGGAAAATCATGTGGACTTTATGTTTGAGGCGTCCTGCGCCGGCGGAATTCCGATTATCCGGCCGCTGAAGCAGTGCCTGATCGCCAATGAGATTACTGAGATTATGGGGATTGTCAATGGGACAACCAATTATATTCTGACAAAGATGGCCCAGGAGGGCATGGAATTTGAAGAAGCCCTTGCAAAGGCCACAGAGCTTGGCTATGCGGAAGCAGACCCAACGGCGGATGTGGAAGGGCTGGATGCCGGCCGTAAGATGGCGATTATGGGTTCCATCGGTTTCCATTCCCGGATTACATTTGATGATGTATATACGGAGGGGATTACCCATATCACTTCAAAGGATATTAAATATGCCAAAGATATGGATTGCGTGATTAAACTGCTCGGTATTGCGCGAAATACGGAGAGTGGCGTGGAAGTGCGTGTTCATCCGACATTAATTAATAAAGAACACCCTCTGGCATCGGTCAATGATGTTTTCAATGCGGTGTTTGTGCATGGCGATGCGGTGGACGACACTATGTTTTATGGCCGGGGCGCCGGTGAGATGCCGACAGCCAGCGCTGTTGTGGGCGATGTGCTGGAAGCGGCCCGGAATATTGTGGGCAATTGTCTCGGCATGTTCGGCTGCAGTTGTTACCGGGAACTGCCTGTCAAACAGATTGGCGATATTGAAAGTAAATATTTTGTGCGTATGATTGTCCGGGATTGTGCCGGAGTTCTTGGCAACGTGGCAAGTATTCTCGGAAACAATCAGGTCAGCATTGAAAAGATTATTCAGAAACCGGCCGGTTGTGATACGGCGGAAATCGTAGCTATCACGGATGTGGTACAGGAGAAGAATTTTAAAGCGGCCATGCAGACATTAAATGATATGTCTTTTGTTCAGGAGATATCCTCGATGATTCGTGTGTACGCATAATTTTGGGGCGCCGCAGGGCGCCCTTTTTCACTTTATACTTCTATCAGATGAAATTGTTGGTGAAAGGAGAGGGTGGCATGGGGAGAGAATATGAAAGAATTTTGAAGTGTCTGGAATGTGTGCGGGCCAGAACGGATTTCCGCCCGAAAGCGGCGCTGATTCTCGGTTCCGGGCTGGGGGATTACGGCGAGAGCATACAGTTGGAATGTACGCTGGATTATTCGGAGATTGAAGGTTTTCCGGTATCCACCGTGCCGGGGCATAAGGGTCGCTTCTTATTTGGCTATGTGGCCGGGGTTCCGATTGTCGCCATGCAGGGCAGGGTGCATTATTATGAAGGCTATCCGATGGCGGATGTGGTGCTTCCAATCCGGTTGATGAAGCTGATGGGGGCGGAGATTCTGTTTTTGACCAATGCTGCCGGCGGGGTTAATGAAGCCTTTGCGCCGGGAGATTTGATGTTGATTCGGGATCAGATTTCGGACTTTGTGCCTTCGCCGCTGATTGGAGAGAACATTGAAGAATTTGGCCCCCGGTTCCCGGATATGAGCCATATTTATGATGAAAATCTCCAGGAAATTTTGCGGAGCGGGGCGGCGGAACTGGGTATTCCTTTGAGAGAGGGAATCTATCTTCAGTTTACCGGTCCCAACTATGAGTCTCCGGCAGAGATTCGGATGAGCCGAATCCTTGGCGCGGATGCGGTGGGAATGAGCACGGCCTGCGAGGCGGTTGCCGCCAACCATATGGGGATGAAAATCTGCGGCATATCCTGCATATCCAATATGGCGGCGGGAATTTCCCAAAAACCGTTAAATCATACAGAAGTTCAGGAGGCGGCAGACAGAGCAGCGCCGCTGTTTAAAAAGCTTGTTACGGAGAGTATTCGCCGTATGGGAGCGCTTTAAATTTACAAAGGGTATATTTTTGAGGTAGAGCTATGAAAATTATTATTGCAGGCTGCGGCAAGGTGGGCTATACTCTGGCCGAACAGCTCAGTGAAGAAGGGCATGAAATTACAGTCATTGAACCGCGGGCGGAGAGGGTCCAGGCTGCGGTGGATGCACTGGATGTTATCGGTTATATTGGTACCGGCAACAGTTACAAAATGCAGAAAGAAGCCGGGGTTGAGGATGCGGACCTGCTTATCGCAGTCACCGGCCATGATGAAGTTAATCTTTTAAGTTGTCTGATCGCAAAAAAAGCGGGTAACTGCAAGACTATTGCCCGTGTGCGGAATCCGGAATATGTGGATGAGATTGGATTTATAAGAGAAGAACTGGGATTGTCCCTTTCTATTAATCCGGAACTTGCAACAGCCCGGGATATTGAACGGCTGATTCAGGTGCCTTCGGCGCTGGATGTCGACACCTTTGCCAAAGGGCGGGCATATATGGTCAGCTTTGAAATACCGAAGGGTTCTCCATGGCATCAGCTTCGTGTCATGGATGCGGCGGTTAAATATGGCAACCATTTTCTTGTGTGTATTCTGGAGAGAGAGGGCGAGGTTCTTATTCCAAGCGGAAATACCGTGCTGATGGAGGGCGATAAGATTTCCATGATTGCGCCGACGGAGGCTATGAATACCCTCTTTCATATTATCGGGATTCAGGCGCGTCCGATTCGAAATGTCATGATTGCCGGCGGAGGTACGATTGCCTATTATCTGGCCGAGAGACTGGCCCGGGCAAAGGTGAAGACAACCATTATAGAGTCAAATCTGCAGCGATGTAATGAATTGAGCGAGAAGCTTGATCATCCACGGCGATGCGGCGGACAGCAAGCTGCTTCTGGAAGAGGGCCTGGAGCAGATGGATGCCTTTGTGGCGCTGACAAACTTTGATGAAGAAAATATCATGCTTTCCCTTTATGCCCATCAGGTGTCCAAGGCAAAATTAATCACTAAAGTAAATAAAATTGCCTTCGAGGGAATCGTGAAGAGTATACCGGTGGGAAGCATCATCAGCCCGAAACATTTGACGGCGGAGCATATTATCCAGTATGTCCGGGATTTGGAGAACAGCCGGATTAATGAGCGGGACAGCAAAGTGGATATGGTTTACAAGGTTGCGGACAACAAGGCCGAGGCCTTGGAATTTACCGTAGAAGAGCAGTCCAGAGTGACCAATATTCCGATCATGAATCTGAAATTGAAGCCAAATCTGCTGCTGTGCAGTATCATGCGTGCCAATAAGGTCATTATACCTTCCGGCCAGGACCGTATTCTGTCCGGGGATAAGGTAGTGGTTGTGTCTACGGGCGCCCATTTGAATCGATTGGAAGATATTTTGGACGGAGCGGTGAGATAATTATGAATTATGGAAGTATACGATACATAATCGGCT
>URND01000180.1 GCA_900549105.1 uncultured Eubacteriales bacterium | reverse complement strand
TGTATAAAATTTTCAATTTTCATAAATTTAGCCTTGACTTTTTATTTGCAGGCTTCTTTTTCTGAAATCTCCTGCTCCGGGCTATCCCGGAGCAGGGATTCCTGTCTGTTGTCCACCTTCATCCGTTTCATCGTCTGGCAGTCCGCCGCCTCCATTATTCTGTTCTAAGCGCAACAACCGGGTCTTTCTTTGCTGCCTTTTTCGCTGGAAGCAGACCGCCGACAATGGTAATTACAATGCTCAGTCCAATCAGCAGAGCCGCATAGGTTGCAGGCAGGGAAACGGTCAGCGTAGCTGCACCAAGCAGGTTCTGAATAACAGCATTCACCGGAATCGTAATCAGCATAGAAATGCCGATTCCCAAAAGGCCGGCGCAGCAGCCGATAATGAAGGTTTCCGCATTGAATACCTGCGAGATATTCCGCTTGGAAGCGCCCATGGCTCTAAGAATACCGATTTCCTTCGTGCGCTCCAGTACGGAGATGTGCGTGATGATCCCAATCATAATGCAGGAAACAATCAGGGAAACCGCTACAAAGGCAATCAGGACATAAGAGATCATATCAATGATAGAGGTCAGCGAAGAGGTCATCAGTTCCACATAGTCTGTATAGGTAATCTGGCTGTCCTCATCCACAGTTTCATTGTAATTGGCGATACATTCTGAAACGGCTTCCTTGTCTTCAAAGCTGTCGGTGTAAATGCTGATGGAAGAAGGGGCTTCGTAGCTGACTTTTCCAAATGCCTCCATGTTGTCCTCATAAGAGGCTCCGTCAATATACTCTTCATAAATGGAGAGCAAGATTTCATCATCCGGTGTTTCGGTAAGCCATGTATCCATGGCCTCTGCCATAGCATTTTCATCCATAGTCATGCCTGCGCCCATCTGTCCGGCATCCTGCGGCGCCTGCTGTGTTTCTTCTTCGGAAGACTCTTCTTCCTCCGCATTTTGCGAGATATAATACTGGATCATCTGATACATAGATGCTTTATCAGAGATTCCCATGGCAGAAATATACGCTTTGGCGTCCTCGACTTTTGCTGCATCATCCAACGCTTCAAAATCCATGCCGTTCAGGACATTAATCTCCGGGGTTGCCTCCTGCGCTGTCACAATCGCGCTCTCATTGGTATGCTCGATCACATAATCCGTCAATTTGGAAGTATAGGCGACCGGAATGGAAATGGAGGCGTTTGCCGCATCCGGGGTAGGCCGGATCACGCCGGTGATTTTTAGTTCTACACTGTCTTCCAGTAGCTGCTCCGAGCTGAGAGAGTCCTCTTCAATGTAGGAAAAAGTGCCGTCTTCATTCTCTACATAACGATTGGATGCAGGAACCAGGTAGAATGTGTGGCCGCAAATTTCCTCGTAATCCCAAGAGCGTTCTTCCGCTTCTTCTCCATTTGCAATCTGCTCAGTGATGCCGATATATTCATCAGCCGTAATCAAACCGAGCTGATAAAGGGTTCCGGCAGAAATTGAATTATTTTCGTCCAGTACGAGAACGACTTCGTTATATTCTTCCGGCCAGTTTCCATACAGAATGTCATAGCTGTCCGTCAGCACCCGGCTGACGGTATCGCCGTTTGTCCCTACCATAAGCTCCGAGAAGTTTTCAGCCCCTGTAGAAGAGGCAGAGCTGCCCATCATCATAGACATACCGCCCATGCCGCCTGCCATGGAGCTGAAGTCATCCGAACTGTCGGAGCCGGTAACCTCTTCTGTATCGGCATTGCTGTTTACCAGCTTTTCGTCTGCATCGTAGGAATACACCTCGAAATTCACATTGTAGGTATAGACCACGCCGTTTTCACCGAGATATTGCTGAATCTCGCTGTCAGGATCATCCAGATACTGCTTAAAGGCAGTCAGATTATTCTCAATCACACTGGATGCAATGGCTTCGCTGGATTCAATATCACTGTAATCTGCATAAACGCCGTCATCGGGCTTAGTTTCCGTATCCGTTCCACCCATCATGCCGCCGCCCATCATACCGCCGCCCATGCCCATCATCGCGGACATATCTACGGTTTCCGAACTGATGGTAATCGGATAGGAGGTCATGGTATCCTTCTGAATATCCGATATATAGCCGTTCACGCCGGAAGAAAGTGCCAAAATCAACGCAATCCCAATAATGCCGATGGAACCGGCGAAAGAGGTTAAAAGCGTCCGTCCTTTTTTCGTCCGCAGGTTATTGAAGCTCAGGGAAAGAGAAGTAAGAAAGGACATTTTTGCCCGCCCCATATTTTTATGCTCCGGTCTGCCCTGTATCTCTGTTTTTGGATCATAGGGATCAGAATCGTCTGTGATTCTGCCGTCCCGCAGCTTTACAATACGGGTGGAGTACTGCTGCGCCAGCTCCGGGTTATGGGTTACCATGACTACAAGCCGATCCTTTGCCACTTTCTGGAGAAGCTCCATAATCTGAATACTGGTTTCCGTATCCAGTGCGCCGGTGGGTTCATCCGCCAGCAGAATATCCGGGTTGTTGATCAGCGCACGGGCAATCGCCACGCGCTGCATCTGGCCGCCGGACATTTGGTTGGGCTTTTTATGGAGCTGATCGCCAAGCCCAACCTGTGTCAATACTTCTTTGGCACGCCCTCGCCGCTCGCTCCGGGAAACGCCGGAAATCGTCAGCGCCAGTTCTACGTTCGCCAGAACCGACTGATGGGGAATCAAATTGTAGCTTTGGAATACAAAGCCGATCGTATGGTTGCGGTAAGAATCCCAGTCCCGGTCTTTGTATTTCTTGGTAGAGATCCCATTAATAATGAGATCTCCGCTGTCATAGCGGTCGAGTCCGCCGATGATATTCAAAAGCGTTGTTTTGCCGGAACCGCTGGGGCCGAGAATGGAAACGAATTCGCTGTCGCGAAGGTTCAGGCTTACATCCTTCAGTGCATTCTGCACCAGCTCTCCCGTCTTATATTGCTTCGATATATTCTTGATTTGAAGCATAAGCGTTACCTCCTTTACGTTCTTCACGTATTGTTGCATAGGAATATCAACCGGCTCTCAACTGAGCCTCAACTGAGCCTCAATTATCACGATCTTCCTTTCTTTTTCGTCCGTCTGGTCGTTTTTTTGAGTTCATAGCAGATATCACACATTTCTGCTACCTCCGGCGAGTGACTGACCAAAATCACACATTTCCCCTGTTCGGCAAGTTCACGAAAGATTTTCATAATCTCACGCTGAGTGTCACCGTCCAGATTTCCTGTAGGCTCATCAGCCAGAATGATGTCAGGGTTGTAAGATAGTGCGCGGGCGATCGCCACACGCTGCTGCTGGCCGCCGGACAGCTTTAGCACTCGGCGCCTCGCTTCTTCCTCCGTAAGCCCAACATTCATCAGAAGATTGATTGCCGTTTCCTTTTTCCGGGAATTTTTCACACCCGCGATATCCATAGAAAGCATGACGTTTTCCATAGCGGTAAACTTAGTAATCAGATTGAAACTCTGAAAAATAACCCCAATGTATTTGCTGCGGAACTTATATTTATCAATGCTCTTAATGTCCTGCTCCTTGTAGAAAATGCTGCCCTGTTTCGGAGCGGCCAGGCCGGACAGGATCGACAGCAGGGTGGTCTTTCCCGCGCCGGATTTCCCAACGATACAGTACATATGGCCTGCCTCAAAATCATAGGACAGGTTATCTAAAACCGGAGTGGCTCCGTAAGAGTAGCTGATATTTTTTAATGATAAAACCGACATAATTCGCACTTCCTTTCCTACTACAATATATTTACGGTTAATATCCCTTACAGCCAGTAAGGAATTACCCAT
>URND01000179.1 GCA_900549105.1 uncultured Eubacteriales bacterium | reverse complement strand
CAGCCGCTCTTCCATCCGTCGGGCAGCCTCGCCCTCTTCTCCGGAATCCTCTCCGGCTCCTCCGGCCCCATCCGACGCTTCCCTCAATCCGAAAAACATTCGAAAAATCGGCGTCGGCTGATTGATGACGCCCGGCGCCTCAATCATCGAAAAAATATAAACACAGCCGTCTGTGACTGTACATTCAAGCTCCGGCTGGATTTTTTCACCGGTTCCATATACATTTAAAATCGGAATAACTATCGTATCCTTTCCGACAATCGGCTTCAAAAAATCCACAGCCTCAGCCAGCGAGTAATATTTGACGCAGATAAATACCACATCCGGCACTTCATCATACTCCTCCATCGTACAGGCCTTCACCGGCTTTACCAGAAAATCTCCCACCCGGGCCGATTTCACCTGAAGTCCATTCCTGCGCATTGCCTCAAGATGCTTTCCACGGGCAATAAAGGTGACATCCTCTCCAAGCTTTGCCAGATACCCGCCAATACATCCCCCTGTGCCTCCGGCACCAATAACTAGAAACTTCATACCCTTTCTCCCCTTTGCTTAATAAATCAATCTCATTATATAATACAATTTTTTTTCTGAAAACATATTTCTTTATTTTTAATTTCGTTATACAATAAATTTATCCACCATCGACACCTTTATAATGTCTGATTTAGAACTAAAGATTCGGGAAGTCCTGCTCCAGGCACGGATTTCCAAAGCATACAAAGGATATCCATTTCTGGAATATGCTATTTTACTTGTGATTGAAAATGAATCCCGCCTTTGCCGTATTTATAATGAAGTGTACGTGAAAGTGGCCGAACATTACGGCGTAGCGCCGACATCTGTCGAAAAAAATCTTCGAACGCTCCGCGACGCCTTCTGGCAAAATTGCGGCTATGAATACTTTAAAGAGCAATGCGGTATCATTCTTTACAATCGCCCTTTTCCAAGGGAAATCATAGAAATTTTCGCGGAACAGGTAGAAAGGAAAATGAGAGACGAAAACCGTAAAAAACAAGAAGCCGTTATTTTAGCAAATGAAAATTGTTTAAAATAACCCTTTAAGGCAGACAACAAGGTGCCGCAAAATCACCCGCACGGATGTTTTAGCGGCACCTTTCTCTTGCTTTCTATATGGAAAAATCAAGCCAAAATCACGGTCTTTTATTCCAGGGATTCTTCCACTTTTTCTTCCAGCATATCCCAAAGTACCAATTCTTGTTTGGCCTTCAGAATTCTTGTCACTGATTCATTAATCCGCTCCTCAGAAATCGTTCCATCATATACCGCATTCAGCACACTGTAATAAGCCGTTTGGAAATCATATGGACAGAACAATACATCACAGCCGGCCTGAACAGCCGCAATCGAAGCGTAGCCTGTTCCATAATTATATATGATTTCATCCTTATTCAAAGCATCGGTCATGATGATTCCCTTATATCCAAAAAGTTTCCGCAGCGTTTCATATACCATTTGTCCGGATAAAGACGCCGGGGTATAATCTCCCGTTATACCCGGAGTTGCCGTATGGCCAACCATAATAAATTTATTTTTCTGCCGCGATGCCTGGTCAAACGGATAGAGTTCATTGCCTAACAAGTCTTCCACCGTCCGCTCGGCTTCAAAATCTCCATATCCAGGGAAATATTTCGCCATGCCAAGAACACCGTATCTATGGAATCCATCCAGCTCACTCTGGACTTTTTCAGAGCCAATGGACACATCCGGGGCCACATTCAAATTGATGCCCAGTTCCGCCAGATACCGGCCGATAGTTTCTCCGACCTCCCGGGCCTGCTCCTCCGTGTGTATGTCCTCTGCATTTTCCGTTCCAGGGACTCCCATTTCCGGATTTGAGGCCAGAATACTTCCTTCGCCGCTCTCTTCTATCACACATTCAAAAAGAGGGAATCCCATCCTCTCCTCCATATATTGTTGACTTCCTGAAATCAATGCTGAGAACTGCTCTTTGCTTTCGATATTATCCGAATCATAGACCAGTCCGCCGACCGGATACCGTTCGAGGCTCCATTTCAGCGTATCATCGGCCTCCGTCATCCGCCAAGTACCGGATACCTCCTCAGGAGAAACAATAAACATCTGGGCAACCTTCTCTTCCAAGGTCATATTTTCAAGCTTCTGCTCATACCATTCTTTAGACCCATCCTCCTGCTTCGGCGCCTTAGCCTCTTCAAATCTCTCCTCATCAACCTCTGCCGTAAAATAATCCATCAACTCGGACTTGCTGCTCACACCCACTTTCATTTCTTCCATTCCATAAGTTTCAAGCAGCGTCGGCTCATCGGAGAAAAGATTGGTGCCGAGTCCCAATCGGTTCCCCTGAATCTGAACGCCAATACTCGCCAGCGTTGTCGGGAACATATCAAAAGTTGTGAAATCTCTTCGGACAGAAGCATCCGTCACTTCAACTGCCGGATTAATGATGGTCGTATAAACCCGGCGCACATAATCCTCGTCAATACCCTCACAGAAGTTTCCATCCATCGTGTGATGGTCGCCGGAAATGACAATCGTTGTATTTTCATAAAAGTCCTGCTGCTGAATCCAGCGGACAAACTCGGTCACCTGGCGGCTGGAACAAGCCATGACATTGCCATATTGGTCGTCACCAAACTCATCACCGCACAAATCACAGACAAAACCGTCCTCAAAATGGGTATCCACCGTCAGCATTGTCAAATTGAAAGGCTCTTCCTGGGAAGACAAATCCTTTAACTCTTCCTTCGCATACTCAAACAGCAAGGAATCCCGATAGCCCCACCACTCATAATAGCCTTTCGGCAGCCTTCCTGAATCGCCGGCATAAACCAGGTCATGAATTGTAAAATCGCCGTGTTCAGTAAACAGCAGACGACGGCCGCCAAAGGTTGCATCCGAGCCAATGAGGAACATCTGATTATAACCGGCCTCTTCCAGTATATCTCCGGTTGTTATGACATTCGGCATAAAGGTTTCTTGAGTATTCATTGAATTCCGTTCAATAGAAATTGTCAGCGGCAGCCCGGAAGACTGGGCAAAAAGCGCCGCCCCTGTCCAGGTTGTCGACGGCATATCGTAGCCGCCATTCAGATTACTGTCTGAACCCGAAAAATCTTCATTTTCCTGGGCCAGCGCCGTCAATTCAGGAATATAATTCACATCAAAGGCGCCGCCATTGTCCTTATCCGCATAGGTCACTTCCATCGATTCGAGGAAGATATAAATCAAGTTCCTCTTCTTTTCCGGAAATTCCATCTGAATACTGGATGGAGATATATAGTTGCCGTCAATAAAGCCTGTATCCTTATCCTTATTTTCCAGATATTCTGTCATCTCAAGCTTATCCCAGCCATGCTTCAGCGCCCCGGCTGCCGCCGCCACTGAAGCAATAACCACCAAAGGCATAACAAGCCAAAACAGCTTCTTCTTCCGAAATAAAATAAACAATCCAATCACTGCCGCCAGACACAAAATCATAATAGGAACACAGGATTTCACCGCATCCATAATGATATCCGTATTTGTTCCTTCCATCGGCGCATTTAACTGATAAATCAATTCATCCGCCTTCAGGTTCGCCCAGGTCCTTAAAACCCAAAATACCAAACTGACAATAAGTCCCGCCAAAATTGCAATAACAGCAGTAAAAAACCCCACAATATACCTGCCAATACTAACCTTTTTCATACCCAATAACCAACCTCTTTTTATCTTTTATGGTCAACCAAATGTTAACCACATTGTGAACTTCCAGAAAAAGTTCCACCTAAAAGAAAATGTGTGAATAATAATTTTG
>URND01000178.1 GCA_900549105.1 uncultured Eubacteriales bacterium | reverse complement strand
GAAACGGCATCATCAGATTGATTGCCGCAAAGGCACTTTTTCCAACAAAGTTGGACACAAACAGACCATCCACAACGCTGTAAATGGACGTAAAGATCATCATTACGATGGATGGTAATACAAAGCGTAATAATTTGCGATAAGTAAAATGTTCCGACAATTGGATGTTCATAATTATAAATCCTCCGGATATGAAGATAATCCCTGGCGTAAATACCGTAAATTATAGTCCGAAATCGTATTCGCGTCAATGGAAAAATAATAAAAGTGAAATTGAAAATGGTTTTCACATTTGGTTGACAAAAGTAATTGTTGTGATAAAATAAGGACTGTTTTCAAGAAAAAGCTATATGAGGAGCGGATATGAAGAAGAAATATTATATATTTGGCATTTTGTATTTGGCAGCGATTATTTTTATAATGAATGATACTTGGCTGTATACTACTCCAATTGCAAAGTTGACGAAAGTTGAGACAACCAGAGAAGTAGAAGGAAAAAGCACCCGGGGAACAGCAGAGAAGAAATATAGCCAAAAGATGCAGGGGATTATTTTAAATGGTGAAAATGTGACCGGCCAGCTTCGCAAAGAAGAAGTGGGCAATATGGCCTCAAAAAGCGCCGCAAATCCAAAGGTACGCGAAAAGCTGCTCCAGCTTCAGCGGGATATTGCCCGGGATAATGACGTTATCATGGATGGACGGGATATAGGAACCTTTGTCCTGCCAAAGGCGGATGTGAAGGTATATCTGACTGCCAGCGTGGAAGAGCGGGCAAATCGGCGTTATCTGGAATTAAAAGAAAAGGGGCAGGATGCAGATATTAAAAAAATCGAGGAAGACATCCGCACAAGGGATTTTCAGGATATGAACCGCAGCATCGCCCCGTTAAAGCAGGCGGAGGACGCGGTGGTGATCGACAGTTCCCGATTGTCCATTCCGGAAGTGATGGACCGGATTGTTGATGCATTTCAGGAATCATTGAAATTGAAAGGATAGAAAAATACATGGAAGTTATACTGGCAAAAAGTGCCGGATTTTGCCCGGGGGTAAAGCGGGCAGTGGATATGGTGTATACATTAACAAGGGAGCGGCAGCAGAAGGGAGAGCCGGTCTATACCTATGGTCCCATCATTCATAATGATGAGGTGGTCAGAGATTTGGCATCAAAGGGGGCGAAAGTTGTTCATTCGCTTGAGGAATTGGACGGGCTTCCAAAGGGAACCGTGGTCATCCGTTCCCATGGGGTTGCCCGCGCGGTGTATGAAGCGATAGAGTCCAAAGGATTTCAGATTGTCGATGCCACCTGTCCCTTTGTAAAACGAATTCACAATATTGTGGAAGAGCAGGGGAAAGCGGGCAGAGATATCATCATCATCGGAAATCCGGAGCATCCGGAGGTGCAGGGAATTCAGGGATGGTGCCTGACACCCTCGGTCGTCATTCAGAATGTTGACGAAGCAGTGCATTTTTCGCCGAAAGGCTCGGAAAAATTGTGCATTATTTCGCAAACGACATTTAATTACAATAAATTTAAAGAATTAGTTGAAATTCTTTCCGAAAAGGGTTATGATATAAACTGTGTAAACTCGATTTGTAATGCAACGGCTGTTCGACAGGAGGAAGCCAGAGAGGTTGCTTCTCAGGCGGATGCGATGATTGTTATTGGCGACAAGAGCAGTTCGAACACCCAAAAGCTATACGAAATCAGTCAAAAAGAATGCGAAAATACTTACTATATACAGACACTTGTTGATTTGGATCTAACTGCTTTTGAATCTATGAGGAATGTAGGTATTACAGCCGGGGCTTCAACCCCAAATAATATTATCGAGGAGGTTCATACTGCTATGTCAGAGATGAGTTTTGAACAATTATTGGAAGCGTCTTTAAAGACAATTAGAAATGGGGAGGTTGTTGAGGGTACTGTTATCGACGTTAAAGAAGATGAAATCATTCTTAATATAGGTTACAAAGCAGACGGAATCATTACACGTAACGAATATTCGAATACAGCAAACCTTGATCTCACCACAGTAGTCAATGTGGGCGACACAATGCAGGCTAAAGTCCTGAAAGTAAACGATGGCGAAGGTCAGGTTTTGTTAACCTATAAAAGACTTCTTGCTGAAAGAGGAAACAAGAGACTGGAAGAAGCATATAACAACAAAGAAGTGCTTACAGCCAAAGTTGTCAATGTACTTGATGGCGGCCTGAGCGTTGTTGTTGAAGAGGCACGGGTATTTATCCCTGCCAGCCTTGTATCCGATACTTATGAAAAAAATCTTGGAAAGTATGACGGACAGGAAATCAGCTTCGTTATCACCGAATTCAATCCAAGAAAACGTCGTATTATCGGTGACAGAGAACAGCTCCTTTTAGCTGAGAAAGCTCAGAAGCAGAAAGAGTTATTTGAGCGCATCAACATTGGTGATGTGGTTGAAGGTAAAGTTAAGAATGTTACAGATTTCGGTGCATTCATCGACCTTGGCGGCGCTGATGGCCTTCTTCATATTTCCGAGATGTCCTGGGGACGTGTTGAAAATCCGAAGAAGTTATTAAAAGTTGGTGATGATATCACTGTATTGATTAAGGATATTCAGGGTGAAAAGATTGCCCTCAGCCTTAAATTTGCCGATCAGAATCCATGGCTTACAGCCGCTGAAAAATATGCAGCGGGCAATATCGTTGAAGGTAAAGTAGCCAGAATGACAGATTTTGGCGCGTTTATCGAATTGGAGCCGGGTGTTGACGCTCTGCTTCATGTTTCTCAGATTTCCAGAGAACATGTTGAAAAACCGGCAGACGTTCTTCAGGTTGGTGAAATCATCACAGCAAAAGTTGTTGATTTCAACGAAGAAGAGAGAAAAATCAGCCTTAGCATCAAAGCTATGGAGATGCCGGCCAGAGAAGAAACCGCAGAGGAATAATTTGACGGACATATGGATGCAGGAATATACTGATTGTATGTTCCTGCATTTTTTAATCGAAGCAGAAGGTGATATTTTATATGGATACCTTTAAACTTTTAAAATTGAAGAGCTATTTTATTGAGATGTTGACCGATCAGCCCAGGAGAACGGCGGTTTTGCGCAATACCGTCAAAAACAAGCGCACCGTTGCAACTTTGTTTTGGGCTCGCGAATATGGCGTCTTAAAGTGGCTGGGGTCCAATCCAAGACTCACGGTCAACGAATTTGAGCAATGGCTCGTTCAAATGCGACAGGCTGGCCTGATCAAAATGAATGATCAGACGGCATGGCTTACTCCCAGCGGCATTGCTGAAAAAGAAAAATTTTTAAAAACGCATTATCAGCCGCGGTTTGGAAACTGGTCTTGGCTGGCGCGGCCTGATCAGCTGGCGCCACGCGTCTTGCTGGCAACACAGGCGGTCAGTCAGTATGCCCACCGACAAAGGCATTACGTTCCCTTGAATCTGGCCCCGGCTGAGTTATATTTTGTCCGTCAATGGTTTTATGGAAATCGAAATCGGATCGTTGACGACTGGGCAGCAGAACTGCAGCAGGCCGCCGCTGCGCTGGCTAATATGGATGAAAGACTGGCTAAGCTGCTGGTGTTTTCTTTGCCTGGCTATCAAACGACCGGCTGGACGATTGATCAGGCAGCACAGGCTTTAAAAATCTCAGTCGATGAAGTCATGATCATGGAGCGGGATGTATGGCTGGGAATCGGCTATCTGGCAGTCAGTCAGCCAGCAGGTTTGTTAAGAAGTCTGCTGTACGATCATCTGCATGATACGCCGCTCAATCATAGTGCCACGATTACTCTAAGAATGTTTGAACAGGGACTTTCGCTTGAACAGATCAGTCAAAGA
>URND01000177.1 GCA_900549105.1 uncultured Eubacteriales bacterium | reverse complement strand
AGGCACACCGTTGGCAGCCGTCGCCGCATAAGCGGCGGCCTCCTTTCCGAAAGCTTCGTAATCTGAAGCAGTGTTTTTATTGTCCTTCCAGGTTACATATTTTGTCTCATCCACAATGTTTATGTCCACATAAGCAGCGCCAGCGCCGCTGCCTGTAAAGAAACTCTCCCATTTGCTGCCCGCAGGAAGTGTATAGCTATAGGCCGTCTTCTCCGGGTTCACATCCGCATCCAGCATTTTATAAATTTTATAGGTTTCTCCGCCCTGGGCATTGGTGACTTTGATAGAGTTAGTCCCTGCGGCAAAAACTGAAAGGGACATGGCAAAAATCATTGCCAGCGCCAATAACAGGCTCACTAATTTTTTTGTCTTTTCCATACTTATTTTCCTCGCTCCCTCTATATTTTTTACCTGGAATGTTTACGCCTGCGGGTGATTCCCCACGCCGAACCGGCGAATATCATCAGCAGCATACCGCCCACAATGTAAGCCAGTGTGCCCGGTCCGCCTGTGTCAGGCATCTGAGGCCCGGAAATCACCAGTCCTAAGTCCTGATTCCTGAAATCTTCCACGTAATCTTTCAGCATATTCGGATTCTTCCGAATCTCTTCAATGGTGTGCAGGTTCATCGCCTCGGAATTTACCGAATACTTGATATAATAAGCATATTTAGTTTTATCAATTCCATCGGCTTCCCATTGAGAACCGTCAATCACCTGTCCATCGCTTGTATTGCTGTCATTCTTTCCGTTTTGCTGGTAAACCGTGGCGCCGGTGTAGGACTTCAGCTTCTCTCCTGAGAAAGCCACGATGTAATCGCCCGCCTTCAGCCTGTCAAAGGTGTAAGCGCCTTCACCCGTCGTATCCACCGGATTCGCCAGCGGGTTCGGCGACGGGCTGACGGTTGCATCTGTATCGACGGCCTCCGTGCAGATTTCATACTTTTCGGTTCCTGCATTTTTCTTGAACAGGGTAACATCCACGCCATCCAGAAGTTTTTCGTTGTCATCCCGGATACCGTTCAGATTTTTATCGTACCAAACAACCCCGGAAATACGCCGTCCGACGGCCACCGTTTGAACCCTGTTGGAAGTCAGCGGAGGCAGCTTGCTCCCGACAATCCAACTGTTGGAAACATTCCGATACCAGTCGCCCGGCTCATTCTCTTTTGTCTGCACGGTGAATGTCATGGTGATTGTCTGACCGCCCTTCAATTCTTCCGCTTTTACATACACGCCGCGAATTTCGGATAATCGTTGTTCGGTAACCCCTGTAAGGGAAGGGTCATATACAAACTTTCCTTCGTCATTCACCGCTCCCAATGGATTAAAATACTTTATGCCGTGCTCACATTCTTCTTCTGTCAACATTTTCTCCACAGCGTATTCATCCATACCGGTGACATTTCCTGCGGCATCCTTTGTTCCGCCAAAAACGCTTACCTTTTCATAAAGTTCCCCATATTCGATGGTGCTGTAATAAACCTGTGCCTCCGCGAATCCCGCAGGACTGTCACTCGAAGTTACATTAAAGCTCCGCAGGATAACATCTCCCGAAAAGTCAGAATCACGAATATCCCCCTTAAACGGAAGCAGGTCATAAAAATATACTCTTTCCAGTGTTTCCGTACCGCTGTTTGTATATTTAACGGTATATTCGATTGCACCGCCCAATTCGATTTTTTCCACATTCACCGATTTTGTCAGATTCGTTCCGCCGCCCAGTATAACGTACGCCGTTATGTCGGCCATATTTCCCTTTGCCGTATCATAGGCCCGGTTATCGCCCTCACCGCTGATATAGGCGCTTGTCTTTATCGCATCGTTCTCTCGCAGAGCAGTGACCTCTGAAAACTGCGCGTCGAAGGTGATGTCCGGCAATTGAATCCCCACCGGCGCATTGCCGATGACAAAGGTTACCGATTGCTTCGTTGAATCCAGCGCCGCATAGACCGTAATGCTATACGTTTCGCCGCCCTCCTCAAATGTAATCTCTGTTGGCTTCTCCGGGTCGTTACCGATAGGCTCCCCTCCCATATGATAGGTGCCCTCAGAAACAGAAATTCGCTGCTCATCCCGGGGATTTAATCTGTCCAAAACAGCCCGGACTGTCAACGTGGTGAATGGCCTTGAGGTCTGTCCTGTTTTGGCTGAAACCTCTGTTTTAATATTTTTCAGCCGATAATTTACCGTCGTTTCTCCGCCGGCCTGATTATAGCTGATTTTTGCGGTGTTTGGTTTATTATCCACAGCGATATCGACATGGGCTTCATATCCCAGAATCAGAAGGCTGTTTCCGGCGTGAACGCCGCCTGCATGAGTCCCCGTTTTCTGAGTACCGTTTTCATACTCGGTTTTTACATAGGTAAGATGGCCTTTATTGGCGAGCTCTCCCTCATAGCCGGTTACACCGGGGTCTGCCTGATTCTGATCCACATAGTCCTTCAACTCATTTTTTCCTTTTGTTTCATTCCATACGCCATTGGCCCAGGTAATGCCGTGCATATCCCCTTCCTTGGACCACACGCGCACCGCATTGACTGTGGCGACCGTCTTTCCAACCAGCTCCGGGTCTTTTCCGTTGACTTTCACCGGAATACGCATATACTGATATTTGCCGCCCAACAGATTGCAATCGCGGATTTCCATCAAAACACCGATGCATTTCAGCTTCTTGCCTGTCTGCTCTGGCCCAAACTGTATACAACCGTCCGCATCCGGCATCTTTGTGGAATAGACCAAATCCTCCTCGCGAACCGTATTCATATAAGCCAGCACGCCTTCCTTATTGGTGTCATAGCCCTCCGGATAATCCGGGTCGGCGGCATAGAGGAAGCTGACCTCTCCCGGCTCATTGCCCTTTCCTGTCTCCTGATTGGCCGAAGCCTCCTTCCGAATGCTCAGCGCCCGGCTGTCAAACAACTGGAGCAGATTCATGGCCCGGGTCCGATAATCACCGCCGGAGTTGCGCATGACATAGCTCATAATCCATATATCGTCCCCTGCAAAGGCGCTGCAGTCATAGGCGGTCGTCCAATAATCCGTCCCAAGGAAGCCCTCGTTTGTGCTATTCGGCTCCCTCCCTTCGTATAAACCATTAAAAGCATTGCCCTTTGTCATTCCTCCTGGTTTATATAAATCAATCTTATCCCGCAGGCTATTATCTTTTTTATTCACCTCGTGCTTAATTTTATCCGAATCACTCGCCTCTGCTTTCAATTCCTGCCCCGCGCGGGTCGTCAGCTTCAGATTGCTGACCTTCACTGTCAGCTCATTATCCACTACGCTCTGCTTCTGAACTCTCGGAAACACATTCAGCACCTGGATACAGCCCGCCGAAAAGCATCGGATATAGCTGTCGTAGCCGGTGACATTGCTGCTGTTGCCCGCGTCTCTGAGCGGAAAGTTATAATTATCAAAATCAAAATCATAGCCGCTGACAGAAAAATGATAACTGGTGTCCTCGCCGGTTCCCCCGACAACCGTCGGGCCTGCCACCTGATTTATACTATCCCCGGTAACCGGATTTCCGCCGCCATCCTTTAACTGCCAGTTGCCGCCATTATAACAGCCGTCATGATAGCTCGGAAAGCTGCTCGGCGCTGCGCCCTTGGCGTAGGAAGAACGTTCCTCATAATCCCAGTAAAGATTACGCCCGCTATTACCCAGGCCATCACTTGGCGTTGCCACCGTCCCCATGTCCGGATCCTCATAAGTATATTTGTAACTGGTATTCGCCGGCACATTCTCATTATATTCCCATAGAATCGGCGTGTACTCCGTTTCTGAGCCGTCAAAACCCTGTCCTCCTGTAGTAACATTGGATTTAAAATTCAGATCAAAGCTTATCTCGCCCACCGGCAGAGAAAGGCCCTTCATATTTTTCTCTGTCACTTGGGCTGCCGGATTATCCGTCTTATTATAAAGCTGGAGCGTGACGCCGTAGCAGGTGATACGCCCATAGCGGTAATTCTCATATTCCTTCTTAA
>URND01000176.1 GCA_900549105.1 uncultured Eubacteriales bacterium | reverse complement strand
ATGCTCGATGAGTATAGCTCCTCTCCTGATAAAAAATACAAAATGGTAACAAAGGTGGATATTCCGGGACATGGAGCTCATATGGCTGTGGCCTTTTCGCCGGACGGACTGGATTGGTCGGAGCTGATTCCATGGCCGGAGCATAATCCGCCGGCAGATAGTCACAATCTGCCTTTCTGGGATGAAAAAGAGGGCTGTTATATGCTTTTGTCCCGCATATGGAAAGACGGTATTCGAATGACAACGCTGAGCCGCAGTGATGATTTTATTCATTGGAGTGAGCCGAAGGAGACTCTTCGGGGGCGGGGATTCGAAGCACAGGTCTATTCGATGCCCGTATTTTTCTGGAATAATCTTTATCTGGGTTTGGCTTCCATCATTCACGAGGGAGATCGGACAGACAGAGATTTTGATATGGTGGATTGTGAGCTGACCTGGGCAGCGGAGCCGGAACATTTCGATTTCGCAGCGCCGGGACAGTCTTTGATTCCGAGAGGCCGGGGCCGGTATCCTGCGGGAGATTTTGACTGCGGTTGTATCTATGCATCCCAGCCGGTGTTCGCTCCGAATGGCGAACTTTGGCTCTACTATATGGGCGGCAACGGGCAGCATACGAATTTCCGTGAAACATCGCTGGCGAGGGCACTGTGGAGAGCGGACCGGTTTGCCGCTTTAGAGCCGAAACGTGAAGAAGAAGACAGTTTGGTGACAACCTGCAGGATGAAATTTGAGGGAGAATCGCTGGAAGTTCTGGCGGAAGCCATACCTTATCGCGCGGAGCCTGACGAAGCACGCCCATGCGAAGCATCTGACATACGGGATACCCGAAAGGGTATGGATAAGAGCCGGCCGGTTTATCTGGAAGCCCAGGTGCACCGCGTGTGGACGGAGGCGCCGGTTCCGGGCTTTACCTTTGAGGAGAGCCGGGTATCTGACATGGGAGACGGCTGGAAAGCGATTCAGTGGCCGAAGGGTTTTGACAGTCTTGCGGGGACAGCCGGCTGTATAAAATTGAAGTTTAGAAATTTGAAAATCTGGGCAGTTCGGGGCGATATCTGTCTGGATGGGCACCGCCTCTGGGAAGGCGCAGACATGGAAAACGAGGGATTATAATGATTATTCAGAGCAAAAAAGTCTGGATTGGCGGACAGTTTATGCCGGCCCAGATAGAGATTTCAGAAGATAAAATTCAGAGAATCTATGCTTACGGTGAGAAGCCGGCGGAGGAAGATTATGGTGAGAGGGCGATTCTTCCGGGCTTTATCGATATTCATACCCACGGTTCCTATGGCTTTGATACAAATGATGGTGAACCGTCCGGGCTGAGGAACTGGATGGAAAGGATTCCGGAAGAGGGCGTCACCTCTGTTTTGCCGACAACGGTGACACAGATGCCGGATGTTCTCACAAAGGCTGTGGCAAATGTGGCCGCTGTTATTGAAGAAGGCTATAAAGGCGCTGAAATCCTTGGTATACATTTTGAGGGACCGTATCTGGATATGGCCTATAAGGGAGCGCAGCCGCCGGAAGCGATTGCGAAGCCTTCTGTAGAACAGTTTAAAATGTATCAGGATGCGGCAAAGGGCTGGATAAAATATATGACCATAAGCCCGGAACACGATGAAGATTTTGAGTTGATTCGATATTGTGCGGAACATGGTGTGGTTGTCAGCATGGGCCATTCTTCAGCAACTTATGAGGAGGCTTTGATGGCGGTGGCCAACGGCGCCACATCCATGACTCATGTTTATAACGGCATGACGCCGCTGCATCATCGGAATCCGGGACTTGTCGGCGCGGCCTTACGCATCCGGGATATTTACGGCGAGATTATCGGCGACGGGCATCACTCCCATGTTGGAGCCTTAAATCTGTTTTTCCAGTCCAAAGGCCGGGAGCGGGGGATTTTAATTACCGATTCTCTGCGGGCAAAACATTGTCCGCCGGGGGGCAATTATCAGCTCGGCGGCCATGACATCGAAATCGGCGAGGACGGTCTGGCCCGATTAAAGGGAACGGATACCATTGCCGGAAGCACCCTGCAGATGAATCAGGGACTGCGTATTCTCATAGAGGAAGCCGGTGTTCCTGTGGATACGGCAATTAATGCCTGTACCTCAAATCCGGCGCGGTGTCTGGGCGTTGATGACCGGAAAGGAAAAATCTGCGCCGGATACGATGCGGATTTGGTTGTTCTGGATAAGGATTATAGGGTTGTTCAGACCTGGTGCCGGGGAAAGGCATTCAGAAAATAATAAAAAAACGTTCGGAAATTTGAAATGTCTGCCTGAGGGCGGACAAACAAATCGCCGGACGTTTTTTTGCGCTGCTTACATCATTTCCTCAATGTGGGAGACATACTCCAGTGTGGAGAGGGCCTCGATAATCTCATGATGTTTCTTATATTTTTTTAATTCTTCCTTTGTAATCGTGAAGGATACGGAATAGACGCTCAGGCCGGAGTTGATATAGGCCGGATTGCTTTCAATATCATCGATGGTCATACCAAGGCGGCGGAATGGCGTTTATGGGCCCGTTCGCAGCCGATAATGGTGGCGCATATGAAGGCCAGAGCCAAACGGAAAAAGATAGAATAAATATTCAGATTGGCGGTCCAGGGACCGAGAAGTTTAGCAAGCGGGTCGATATAGGATGTTAAATCCATAGATAAAATACCTCCTTTATTATTTTAAATTCAAGAAATGGCCTTTGCTGTATGTACTGTAAGTACCGTAGTTTTCATATTGTTCTTCGGCGGCCTGGGTAAAGGCCTGTTCTGCGTCATTTTCCATCATAAGGCGGGATGGCAGCTCTTCCTGAATCTGCTGCAGGCGTTCGATTAATATTTCAACCTGAGTTTTTGGCGTGCCCGAATCCGTGGTTTCGGAGACTTCCGTCAGATTTTCCAGAACATCCGAGTAAGAGTGGGACAGGTAGAGGGCCAGTTTGGCACAGCCCGGTCCAATGAGTTCATAGAGGACGCTGGAGGCCAGAATAATTGTCTGGAGGCTGACGCCAACGTCGTTTCCGAGGGAGCGGACGCAGAGGGAAGCCAGACCGATGGCAACGCCGGCCTGGGGAATCAGGGCCAGCCCAAGATAATTGCGGACCTCTGCCGATTTCCCGGTGATAAGGCAGCCGAGAAAAGCCCCGGCATACTTGCCGATAATACGGGTAATAAAATAAAGTATACCGACAGTCAGCACGGATACATTTCCGACAAGGCTTCCGCTGCCCGTCAGAATTCCCAGATTAAAGCTGACCCCTGAGCGGACAAAAAACAGAAGAAGAATCGGCGGGTTAAAATAATTGAGCTGTTTAAATAATTTATCATCTTCAGTAATATTAATATAGACCATGCCCATAGCCATGCAGCCAAGGAGGGGCGATACATCCAAAACGGCGCATATGCCGCAGAAAAGGAATAAAATACTGACAGAGATAATCAGCCGGTTATCCGTGGAACGTTTGGTTGAAATCAGCATTTTCATCAAAAAAGCGAAGGAACCGCCAAGTACCAGGGCAAAAAGATTGGTGAGGATTGGCAGCAGCATAGTTTCAAAAATATTTCCGGAGGATGCGCCGGACAGGCTGCTGACGGCAACTGAGATGGCAACGCTGTAGGCTACCAGTCCAACCACATCGTCCATGGCGACAACCTGCAGAAGCGTGTCGACAAAGTCACCGTGGGCCCCGGTCTGACGGATGGTCATAATGGTTGAGGCCGGCGCTGTGGCCGAGGCCAGCGCGGCAAGGACGATGGAGAACGCCATATTTAAATGAAGAATAAAGTAAGTCATAATAAAAACGGTCAGCGAGGCCATCAGCGCTTCAAAAAGTGTAATGACGGCAGATTTTAAACCATTCTTTTTTAGTGTGGACAGTTTGAAAAATTCGCCGACGCTGAAGGCGATAAAGGCCAGAGCAATGTCTGCCAGAAAATCGCTTCCTTGAATAAAGTTTTGGGGAATGAGATTCAGGCAATAGGGTCCGATAAGAATCCCGGTGAGAATATAGGCAGTGACATTCGGAAGCCGAAGCTGCTTTGTAATCCGCGTCATACAGAATCCCAGAAAAAGCATCAGGGCGATGGGAATAATCACCGTTGTGACAGCCGATG
>URND01000175.1 GCA_900549105.1 uncultured Eubacteriales bacterium | reverse complement strand
TGCGGATCAGGCGCGGACCATTCGTATTCCGGTTCATATGGTGGAGACAATTAATAAATTGAGAAGGACTTCCAGACAGCTTTTGCAGGAGCTGGGGCGGGAAGCAACGCCGGAAGAAATTGCAGGACGCATGGATTTGCCGGTGGAACGGGTCCAGGAAATTATGAAAATTTCCCAGGAGCCGGTATCCCTGGAAACGCCGATTGGGGAAGAGGATGACAGCCATCTTGGCGATTTTATCCAGGATGACCATGTGCCGGTGCCGGCGGAAGCCGCTGCCTATTCGGTGCTTCGGGAACAGCTTCAGGAAGTGTTGGCAACGCTTTCAGACAGGGAAGCAAAGGTTCTTCGGCTTCGCTTCGGGCTGGAGGACGGCCGGGCCAGGACTCTTGAGGAAGTTGGGAAAGAATTTAATGTAACCCGGGAACGGATTCGGCAGATTGAGGCAAAGGCTCTGCGGAAACTTCGCAGTCGGGGAAGAAGCAGTAAATTAATTGACTTTTTGTCGAATTAGGAGAATACTATGCAGAAAATATCAGACAGGCTGATTCGGGTGGCTGAACTGGTGCCAAAAGGCAGCCGCCTGGCGGATGTGGGGACGGATCACGGTTATGTTCCCATATGGCTTTTGGAAAGGGGAGACATCCCTTCAGCCATTGCCATGGATGTGAACCGGGGACCGCTGCTCCGGGCCAGAGAAAACAGGGATAAATACGGCTATCAGGAGGTTATGGAACTTCGGCTTTCCAACGGGCTGGAAAAGCTCAGACCGGGGGAGGCCGATACAGTACTCATCGCCGGCATGGGCGGGCCGCTGATGATTCAGATTCTCGAGGAAGGCCGTGAAAACAGCCGGGGAGTTTCCACATGGGTACTGCAGCCCCAGTCGGAGATTCCATCGGTGCGCCGTTATCTGATGACCCACGGCTTTAACATTGTTGATGAAATCATGTTGATGGACGAGGGTAAATATTATATGGCTATGAAAGCCCTTCCGGGGAAGGCAGAACCCTGGGATGATGTCGAGTATTTATTCGGAAAGCATTTGCTTGAACGGCGGCATCCGGTGCTTAAAGCATTTTTAGAAAAGGAAAAGAGAATTTATTTAAAAATTTTAAATCAGTTGACGGAGAATCATCAGTCCGGCACGGTGCGCTGTAATGAAGTTGCCGCATATCTGGCCGCATTGGACCGGGCGATGGAATATTATAAAGACAGAATACTATAAATAAGAGGGTGGATACATATGAATGGTAAAGAATTATACAGTCTTCTTCAGGCCCATTTTCCAAATGAAGCCGCACTCTCATGGGACAATGTGGGGCTTCTCTGCGGGCGGATGGATAAGGAGATTCAGAAGGTCTATCTGGCTTTGGATGCCACCGGCGAGGATATCGAAGAAGCTGTCCGGGTTAAGGCGGATTTGCTTCTGACCCATCATCCGATTATTTTTTCAGCCATCAAGCGGATTGAAGAAAAGGATTATCTCGGGGAACGGCTGCTTCGCATGATAGAGAATCATATAAGCTGTTATGCCATGCACACAAATTATGATGTCAAACGTATGGCGGATATTGTCGTTTCGAGGATGGGGCTGGAAAATCTCCAGGTGCTGGAGCCGACGGCAGCGGATGGCCAGGAAGGAATTGGCTATACCGGGGATTTTAAAAATCCGATGACTCTTGGGGAATGTGCTGTCAGGATAAAAGAGTGGTTTCAGATTCCCGATGTGCGGGTTTACGGCGATATGCAGCAGGAAATACGCCGTGTTTCCGTGTGTCCGGGTTCAGCTAAGGGGATGGAAGACTTTGCGTTGGCCCAGGGCGGCCAGGTCTTGATCGGCGGCGATTTCGGACATCATGAGGGCCTGGACTGTCTTGAAAAGAATATTTCAGTCATCGATGCGGGGCATCATGGGCTGGAGCATATATTTGTTGATGATATGGCGGACTTTTTTGCCGGATATTGTCCGGATATAAGTATATATAAGTCGAAAAATGTCTGCCCGTTTCGAACTGTGTAGAGAAGGTGGTAAGATGGGAGAAATTAATGACATTCAAGTAACTGTCCTGGATGAACCAGGAGAATATCCGAAAGGAGTTTCATTAGAGAAAATCGCTGAAGATTTTCAGGCCAGATATCCGCATCGGATTATTATGGCACGGGTCAACGGAAAATTAAGAGAACTTCATAAAACGCTGGATGAAGATGCTTTGGTGGAATTTGTGACCACCGGAGAAAAAATCGGAGAACAGGCTTATCGCCGTACGGCGACACTGATGTTGACAAAGGCAGTCACAGATGTGATGGGAAAAGACGCAAAACTGGTTGTCCAGTTTTCAATGCACAAGGGATATTACTGCGAGATTAAGGACCGCATGCCTATCGATGCGGATGTCCTTAAAAATGTCGGCAGTCATATGAAAGACCTGGCAGAGCAGAATATTCCAATTATTAAACATACGGTGTCCACCAGGGAGGCGGCCGAAATATTTAAGGCGAACGGAATGCAGGAAAAGGCACGGCTTTTAAAATACCGCAGAGCATCAAGAGTAAATATGTATCAATTAGAAGATATTTCGGATTATTATTATGGTTATATGGCGCCTTCCACCGGTTATATATCCCGATTCGAGCTTATCCCATATCGTGAAGGTTTTGTTATTCAAATGCCCACCATCGAAGCACCGGAGATTATTCAGGAATTTAAACCATCAGAGAAAATCTTCGATGTTCTTAAAAAATCTACCGTATGGGGAGAACGTCTCGGCATATGTGACGCCGGACAATTGAATGAGTGTATTTCCGATGGAGAATTTATGGATTTGATGCTTGTTTCCGAAGCGCTTCAGGAGAAGAATATTGCGGATATCGCAGAGGATATCTATCACAGCGGTAAGCGTATCGTTCTCATTGCCGGCCCATCCTCTTCGGGAAAAACGACCTTTTCTCACCGCCTCAGCGTACAGCTTCGGGCCAAGGGGTTAAAACCCCACCCGATTCCTGTCGACAACTATTTTGTAGACAGGGAAAAGACGCCGAAGGATGAGGATGGAAATTATAATTTTGAGTGCCTGGAAGCCCTGAATATCGAGCAGTTCAATAAAGATTTGACAGCTCTTTTGCGTGGCGAACGGGTGGAACTGCCGATATTTAATTTTGTAAGCGGCAAATCCGAATACGGCAAGAACAATTTTATGCAGATTGGCGCAGAGGATGTCCTTGTTATTGAAGGAATTCATTGCCTGAATGACGCGTTGACAAACACTATTCCGAAAGAAGATAAATACCGGGTATATATCAGCGCTTTAACCCAGTTGAATTTGGATGAACACAATCGCATAGCGACGACGGATGGCCGGCTGATTCGCCGGATTGTCCGGGATGCGGCGCGAAGAGGGACGCAGGCCGCACACACGATTGCTATGTGGAATTCAGTCCGGCGTGGTGAAGAGTTTAATATTTTCCCATATCAGGAAAATGCTGACGCCCAGTTTAACTCAGCTTTGATCTATGAACTGTCCGTATTAAAACAGTTTGCTGAACCTCTATTATTCCGTATACAGCCGGAGCAGCCTGAATATGAAGAGGCAAAGAGGCTTTTGAAATTTCTGGATTATTTTGTAGGGGTAACAAGTGAAAATATTCCGAAGAATTCTATTCTCAGAGAGTTCATTGGGGGAAGTTACTTTAATGTATAACCCTCTTTACAAATAAATGAAAGAGTGTTAATATAATATTTCAAGTCTGCCGAATGGTCGCGCCTGTATTTGCCGAAAGGTTTCAGGTGAGGAAAGTCCGAGCTTCACAGGGCAGGATGCCGGATAACGTCCGGTGGAGGCGACTCTAAGGAAAGTGCAACAGAAATAAACCGCTGGCATTTCGCCAGTAAGGGTGGAAAGGCGGGGTAAGAGCCCACCGATTCTCTGGTAACAGAGAATGCCATGTAAACCTCACCCGAAGCAAGACCGAATGTAAAACGATAATCTGGCCCGGATTGTTTTCAGGTGGGTCGCTAGAGGCTGCTGGCAACAGCAGAAGTAGACAGATGATCATTCACGACATAACCCGGCTTATCGTTCTGCTCGCAGAAAAAAACAAGCACAGTGATTTTTTTACTGTGCTTGTTTTTTTCTTTTATTATGATGCCAGGGTCAAAAGGTCTAAA
>URND01000174.1 GCA_900549105.1 uncultured Eubacteriales bacterium | reverse complement strand
ATATAATGGATATATTGGAGGAATGCGAGATGGAATACATGACTTTGAAAGAAGCAAGCGAAAAATGGGGCATTTCCGCTCGGCAAATAAATTATTATTGCGCGGCAGGCCGCATTCCTGGCGCTGTAAAAATGGCAACACTATGGTTAATCCCCAAGGATGCCAAAAAGCCGGTGGACGGCAGGACAAAGCAAGGGAGGGCTTTGAAACATGAATAAGGTTTTGGTTATAGATGATGATAAGGAACTGTGTGCCTTAATTAAGCGCAGCGTACTGACGGAAAATATAGAAGCCGATTGTTGTAACAGCGGGAAAGAGGGCTTGGAAAAATTAAGGGAAAAGGACTATCAGCTTGTTGTACTTGATGTTATGATGCCAGGTATGGATGGATTTGAAACATTGGAACAAATCAGGAAAGAAAGCAACCTTCCTATTTTGATGTTCACATCAAAAAATGATAGCGTTTCAAAAGTGCGTGGCCTGCGTGCGGGTGCTGATGACTATTTGACAAAACCTTTCGATATGGACGAACTGATCGCCCGCATCCTCTCTCTTGTCCGCCGTTACACACGATTCAATCAATCGGGCGGATTACCCCAACAGCTTGATTTTGACGGGTTAAAGATTGATATAGACACTCGTTCTATTACTACCGTCAATGGGACATTTGAACTTCCCCCCAAAGAATTTGACTTGCTCCTATTACTTGCAAAGTATCAGGGAAAAATTCTCACGAAGCAAAGAATTTACGAAGAAGTTTGGGGTGAAGAATACTGCTATGATGATAGCAATATCATGGCGATCATTAGCCGCTTGCGAAAAAAGTTAGAAGAAAATCCCAGCAAGCCCAAATATATTCAGACGATCAAAGGGATTGGATACCGCTTCAATAAGGAGGTCTGATGAAATGGAATTGCTTGTTTTTGTTTCGGTTGCGATTGCCATTATTTCAGTATTTATTTGCGGTTTCGTTATTAGGAGAGTAAAAGCGCAGATCAACGGGATGCTTGATGCGCTGGAAGATATTAAGGCAGGAAACGGCAACAGGCGCATTTTATCTGCAACCGATGAGTTTACTGCATCCATAGCTTATGAAGTCAACGACATTGTTTCCTCTTATGAAAAAGAACTATCTTCGTTCAGGCAAGCAGAGGAAGTCAACAAACAGCTTATGACAAGCCTTTCCCATGATGTGCGAACTCCGCTTACCACATTGATTGGGTATCTTGATGCTGCCCATAAAGGAATTGTCACCGGCAAAGATAAAGACGAATATGTTGAGATTGCGCGCCGCAAAGCCCATGACCTGAAAGAATACATTGATGTGTTGTTCGATTGGTTCAAATTAAACTCCGACGAATTTGTTTTGTTGATAGATCCAGTCGAAGCTGTGGAACTGACAAGGAATATCCTCATTGACTGGATACCTATTTTTGAAGATAAACAAATAGATTACAGCATTGATATTCCCGAACAGCCTTTCCGGGTACGGCTTGATCCCGACGCATATATGCGGGTACTGAATAATCTCATACAAAATGTGATTGTTCATAGCCATGCGGATAAAATCAATATTTCTCTATCCAATCAGGACGGGAATATGAAAATTGTCGTCGCTGACAACGGAGTTGGAATTGAAAAAGATGATTTGAAACATATCTTTGAACGCCTCTATAAATGCGATAAAGGCCGATCCGAAAAAGGAAGCGGACTTGGACTTTCTATCGTACATCAGCTTGTGGAAAAAATGAACGGCACAATAACAGCAGAAAGCACACCGGGGAACGGAACTATGTTTGCTTTGTATTTTCCTCTGGTTGATTAAGCCCTCTCCCTCTGCGGCGAGGGCTTCTCGTTATTTTAGAGGTTGGTGGGAGGAAATTTTCCTTCATACGCTCGTTTTTCAAAATGCAAGGTTAATGCAAGGTTGCGGCAAGGTTAGTGCAAGGCTGGTGTGTTAGACTATTTGCAGACAGGAGGTGCTTATATGAGCAATTACATTATCGAAACCAAACATCTTACAAAACAGTATGGCACCCAAAAGAGTGTTGCCGATCTGAGTATCCATGTGGAAAAAGGAAGGATCTACGGTCTGCTGGGAAGAAACGGAGCAGGAAAGACAACGACCATGAAAATGCTGCTTGGCCTGACGCGGCCCACTTCCGGCGAGGTAAAAATCTGGGGGAAACCTTTGCAGGGGAACGAAAAGAAATTGCTTCCCCGCATTGGCAGTCTGATTGAATCACCCGGTTTTTATCCCAATCTGACCGCTACCGAAAACCTGCGTATCTTTGCCACCTTACGAGGTGTGCCAAACCGCCACGCCATTAAAGATGCACTGGACTTGGTGGGATTGCCCTATAAGGATAAAAAACTATTCTCTCAGTACTCACTTGGTATGAAACAGCGGTTGGCGATTGCACTTGCTGTTATGCACGACCCGGAACTGCTGATTTTGGACGAACCGATCAATGGCCTTGACCCTATTGGCATTGCCGAGGTACGCAGCTTCATCCGTGAGTTGTGCGACGCCAGAGGGAAAACCATTCTGATTTCCAGTCATATTCTTTCCGAGATCTCTTTGCTGGCAGACGATGTTGGCATTATCGACCACGGAACGCTGTTGGAGGAAGAAAGTCTGGCAGAACTTGAGCAAAAAAGCAGTAAACATATCCATTTTACGGTTTCAAATACGTCACAGGCGGCCAGAGTTTTGGAGCGCGATTTCCAAGAGAACCATTTTTCTGTACTGGATGACCATAATATACAACTGTATAACCTTACTTTACCGATAGGGAAAATCGTGACAGCGTTTGTGGCTAACGGCTTAGAGGTGTCAGAAGCACATTCCTGTGAAGAAAGTCTTGAAGATTATTTCAAGCGAGTAACAGGAGGTGAAGGAATTGCTTGAGCTTGTATTTTGCGAATTTCTGAAATTAAAAAGAAGGAAATTTATTATCCTTACTATTTTTGCTGCAATACTATTTCCAATCCCTATGACAATCTTTGCAGCAAGGAGCAATTTGGGATTTAATTGGCTCTATCTCAATACTGGTGTTTTCGGGTATTTTTTATTGCTTCCAACAGTTTTAGGTATACTTAGTTCCATATTGTTTTATACAGAAAAAGCAAACGGGACACAAAAGAATATTAGTACTGTTCCAGTGTCACCGGCCTCACTGATTATTGCAAAAGTAATTACAGTATTGATTTTCTCGGTTGTATATTCACTTGCAACAAACGGGGCAACCTTAATAGGTGGTTTAATTATTGGGAATGTAGACCATTTCGCTAACAGACTTTTCATGGGCATCCTAATTAGTCTTATGGTAGCCATCTCTATCCTGCCTATTATTGCGATTGTAAGCCTTAGCAAGAAAGGCTACGTTTTTTCAATTATTATCTCGTTTGTATATGCAAGTGCCAGTTTTGCTTTTGTATTTGCGATGTCGAATGTCTTGTCGCCTTTGTCTGCTGTTTTTAGATGGGCATTACCTCACATGACTACCGGCCCTACTTACGGGTTAGATGATTGGTTTTTAAGTTCTCCTGCGTGTATTGGTGTTTTAATCATTACAGCAATCGCTTCGCTTTCTCTCTCAATCATCCTTACCAAAAAGCAAGAGATATGAAGGGGGTGTTGAATATGATTAGACTAATCAAAACAGAGTTCTTAAAATACAAACGCTACAACATTGTTTGGCTGGGAATTGTATCAATCTTCTTTTCAATTATTCTGGCAGTATTTCAATTAACTGGTACAAAAAATAGTATAGTGAGTTATGCAGGACTTTCAGAAGGAGTAATTTGGAACCATTTTAGCTTGTTCCTTCCTTTCACTTTCGTCTTGGTAGTCGGCTATTCTATCAATCGTGAATATACCGACTTTACATTAAAGAATATACTTGTAATTCCAGTTTCGAGAATCCGACTTATCATGTCTAAAATTATTGTCGGTTACGGTTTGGTAATTATAGAATGGATTTTCAGTTCCGTTATTACATTGCTAATTGCATTATTCATGGGATGTGAAGATATAAACATTGCCTCATGTGCAATAAGTTTTAAGCAGTTATTTATTGTAAGCACCTGCTGTTACATTGCGGTTCTCCCCATTATTATTATAACCGCAGGTAAACAAAATAGGTTTTTGTCTGGCGTAATATTCTCATTTTTCTATGGATTTTGCGGGATATTTCTTGCTGACCGCAATTTGGTCAATTTGTATCCTATGACAACCGGACTGGTTCTTTCAAATTATGCACATGATGATAAGATCATATATACACCATCGTTGAGTATTGGTGTGCTAATTGCAATTCTATGCTTTTCATTTGTTCTACTTCTTGTATTAAACAGAAAGAACAATGATTTGTAAAATCTGCCGGACGACGGCAAAAGAAAAAAAGCCGTCGCGCAGCAGTTCTTTGAAACGCC
>URND01000173.1 GCA_900549105.1 uncultured Eubacteriales bacterium | reverse complement strand
GCATTACACAGCGTCGTTTCCTGCTTCACGGAAATCCGCTTCTGGCTGACTGGGTAACTGAGTATGCCGGAAATGGCTGGATTACCGATCTTCCGAAGATCAAAAAGATCGCTGAGCTTGCAGATGATACACAGGCACAGAAGGAATTTATGGAGATTAAATACCAAAATAAACTTCGGCTGGCAAAATATATTAAAGAACACAATCATATCGATGTGGACCCGAACTCCATTTTCGATGTTCAGGTCAAACGTTTGCACGAATATAAACGACAGTTGTTAAATATCCTTCATGTGATTTATCTTTATAATCAGATAAAGGCGAATCCGGAAATGGATTTCTATCCAACGACATTTATTTTCGGAGCAAAGGCAGCCGCCGGATATAAACGGGCGAAAGAAACGATTAAATTAATTAACTCGGTTGCGGATGTGGTAGATAATGACCCGGATATCCGCGGACGGATTAAGGTTGTGTTTATTGAAAACTACCGGGTTTCCAATGCGGAGATTATCTTTGCGGCCAGCGATGTTTCTGAACAGATTTCGACGGCCAGCAAGGAGGCTTCCGGTACCGGAAATATGAAGTTCATGTTGAACGGTGCGGTGACCCTGGGCACAATGGATGGCGCCAATGTGGAAATTGTTGAGGAAGTCGGTGAGGAAAATGCCTTTATTTTCGGTATGTCTTCCGAAGAGGTTATGGCTTATGAGGCCAACGGCGGATATCATCCGGAAGAGATTTACCGCAATGACCCGGATATCCACAGAATTCTCGACCAGCTGGTGGACGGTACATTCAGCCATGGCGACCGGGAGATGTTCCGGGAGATTTATAATTCATTCCTGGCTCCTTCCTATGGTCGGGCTGACCAGTATTTTATACTGAAAGATTTCCGTTCCTATGCGGAAGCGCGTGAACGGGTCAATAAGGCTTATCAGGATAAAGCCCGTTGGGCAAAGATGGCAATGCTCAATACGGCCAACTCCGGTAAGTTTACTTCCGATAGAACGATTGAAGAATATGTCAGAGATATCTGGCATCTGAAGAAAATAGAGGTGGAACTTTAATTCAAAAATCCTGCCCGGAAAGCTTGAAACGCTTTCTGAGGCAGGATTTCTTTATTAAAGTTTTCGATTATTCCGGGAAGGAAAGGGTGATGATCAGGCAGCCGTCATGGCAGCAGGCGTCGATTTGACCGCCAACGGCTTCAGTCAGGGTTTTGGCTATGGAGAGACCGAGGCCGGTAGAATGGCTGCCGCTGGATACGGTGTAAAAACGGTCGAAAAGATGGCCGGCCTGAATTTCATCCAGTCCGGGAGCATGGTTGATAAAACGAAGGGTTCCTTCAGTATCCATTTGAACGGAAAAGTCGCCGTCGCTGTATTTGGCCGCATTGCTGACAATATTCGACAAAATCCGTGATAAGGCGGTTGGATTCAGACAGCGGAAAACCTCGTTTTCCGGCAGTTGGATATTCGGCTCAATCCCGGCTTTTTTGAAAGTGCCATAGTAACCGGCGAGACATTCTTCCAGCGCCCGTGTCAGCGAAAGCGGTTCGCTATGTTCATATTTATCTATAGAGACAATGACAGAATAGCGGAAGAGTTCTTCTGTTAAATCCTTTAAAGCTTGAATTCGTCCCTCAATCACAGACAGATATTCGCGGACGGTATCGGAAACCTCTTCCCGGGCCAGCAAATCCATGTAGCCGCAGATGGCGGTCAGGGGGGTGCGGAGGTCATGGGAAATGCCGGAAACCGCATTTTTTAATTCGGAATCCCCCAGAGTATAACGGATATGTTCCCTGCGAAGTATTTTTAGCTGACGATGGATATCGGAAGCCAGAAGCCGCATTTTTTTATCTGAGGTGGAAATGTCAATTCCCACGTTTGTGTCCTCTTTCAGCCGGGCGGCAAACTCTGCTCGCAGTTGGTCTGCAGCCTGACGCATGGAAAATATTTTCCACAGGCATAGGAAAAAGCCTGTCGTCGATAAAGCGCATAAGGCGCAAAGTAATGGAATCATAAAAACTCCTTTATTTAATGTCCTTTTTTGAGAAACAGAAGATTCCAAGAACATTGGATACGATAATAATTATCAGGGAATAAATAGCCATGCGTACCGGATGAAGAACTTCCAGGTTTCCAAGCTGAGCGCATTGGCCCGCCGGCAGGAAGTCCACGAAAAACTGGTAGATTTCCCGTTTTATTCCCGAAATATAATTTGGATTGGCCATCATTTCAAGGCTGCTCTCTCCATTTGTTATGGATACGGCTTCGCACATTTCAGGCTGAGAGAGAGCCGAGTAGAGGTAACTGGTTATAAAAAGCATGATAAAAGCTGTCAGAATACAAATCATAACCGAGTGGGCTTTATTTGAGCAGAGCATGCTGACGAGATTAAAAATCGAAGCATAGGCAATAATGGCCAGCAGGCTGTCTAAAAACAGCAGCCCAAAAGTATTTACGGACATTTGAAGCATTCCGAACAGTGGTATGCCAATCGCAAGATTGACTGCAAGTCCCCAGAGACAGAGAAGAAGCCCCATAAGGACGCAGGTGATAAAATTGGCCGCATAGATGCTGTTCCGACTCTGCCCGGTGATGATTTTGTTGCGGATAGTTCCATCGCTGTAATCTGTCCCGATAAATAAACTGATGAGAACAGACATAACAATACCGATGATAAATAAAAATGTAAAGACGAGACTGTCCAGGAGTATGTCAGTCTTCAGTTTAACCATGACATCGTAGGAAGAAAACAGCATAATACCGTTCCAAAGAAGGAAAAAGGCTAAAGAGAGGCCGAAGGACAGGGTGTTTCTTAACCGGATGAAATTCGAATGAAGTAATTTACGCATGTTCTTCCCCTCCTATCAGACGTATATAATAACTCTCCAGACTTTCGTCTTTTTCATTGATAGTAATTATTTTGCAGTTCTCTCTGGCGAGATTCAGGCTCATATCCGTGATATCCACATGGCCGTAAATGTCGGCCTCTGTATCAGAAATAATTGCATAGTCCATTTTTTCTTTATCCAGAACACGAATCAGCGCCTGAATATCGGATACTTCAATATGCATGCATTTGCGGCAGGCTGATTCCAGGTCTTCAGCGCTGATTTCCCGGACAATATGGCCTTTATCGATAAATCCATAGTGGGTCGCCAGTTTGGACAGCTCATCCAGTATGTGGCTGGATATCAAAAAAGTCATCTGGTGTTCCCGATTCAGCTTTAGAATTAATTCGCGGATTTCGATAATTCCCTGGGGGTCAAGGCCATTGACCGGTTCATCCAAAACAAGAAAATCCGGGTCACCGGCCAGAGCAATGGCGATGCCGAGGCGCTGACGCATGCCGAGAGAGAAATTTTTTGCCTTCTTTCGGCCTGCATGGGCGAGGCCGACCAGATTGAGAAGTTCGTCGATACCCTCAAAGGACGGTTTGCCAAGGATAATATACTGGTGCTTTAAATTATCCATAGCGCTCATGTTCAGATAAATTGACGGCGTTTCCACAACAGCGCCCATGCGGCGGCGGGAATCGTGAAGATGACCGTCCCCGCTTTTCCTTCCATAGAGTGTATATTCGCCGGAAGTAGGGGCCTGAAGCCCGCAAATCAGGCGGATTAACGTTGTTTTTCCCGCGCCGTTTTTTCCGATGAATCCATAAATGGCTCCTTTTGGAACCTTCATCGTTAAATTATTCAACGCTTTAAAATGGCCGTAATGTTTGGACAGGGCCTGTGTTGTCAGTACATATTCCATACTGCAGCCTCCTTATATTTGATAAGGACATTGTAAATACGGAAGGTTAAGAGAACAGTAAAGGAAATGGTAAAGAAAGGGTAAAGATTAAACATCATCTTCCTTTAGTTTAAAACCGATTCCCCAGACTGCTTCAATATAGTCTTTACCGTTGACATCCCGGAGCTTTTTGCGAAGATTACTGATATGGACTTTTAAGGAAGTTTCCATACAGTCCGGCGTGTCGCTGCTGATGCGCTCCAGCATGACAGATTTCGTGATGACCTGCCTTGGATTGCGCATGAGAAGTTTTAAAATGGCAAATTCTGTTTTGGTCAAATGAACATCCGTGGATTCAACGGAAACCCGGTGACTTTCCGCATCAAGCGTCAGTTCCTTAAAGGTCAGCAGAGGGCTGCCTCCGGCAATGGGCCGGCTGCGAAGCTGAACCGTGATTCGCGCAAGAAGTTCATCAATCTCAAAAGGTTTTGTGAGATAATCTGCGGCGCCGCCGAGAAGAACATTGACTTTATTTTCAATATCCACCTTGGCGCTGATAACGATGATAGGAATATCCCGTATTTTTTCCAGGATTTCCTCCCCGGAAAGCCCAGGCAGCATGAGGTCAAGGAGAATTAAATCCGGCCGCTGCTGACCAAACAGAAGGAGAGCTTCTGTGCCCGAATAAGCACGGAGGACAGAATATCCGGCCTTCCTCAAAACCTCTTCCAGCATATTTCCTATATAACAATCA
>URND01000172.1 GCA_900549105.1 uncultured Eubacteriales bacterium | reverse complement strand
TCCACCTGTTTTCTATCCGTTGCGAAGGTACGAAAATAAGTGGGATTTTCACCAACTGATGTCAACTAAAAGCAAGATGCATTCACGAAGATTTTGCAGCCAAAAGAAAAAGCAGGCTGTATCATTGGTAGGCTTCGGCAAATCGGATGCTCTGTTTGGCGGAGCCATTTCTTTTCTTCCCTTAGTTTTGACTTTACTTTAATTGGCGTATATATGAGTACGGGGATAAAGTAAAGGTGCTGATTTCATGGAAAAGTGTATATTTAAAGCCTCAATTTTGATGGAAAAGTGTATAAATGGAGTTTCATTCGATGGAAAAAGTGTGACGAATTCGATTTATTCGCTTGAAAAAGTGTAGAACCGCTTAAATACCATATCTTCTATTCTTGCGATTTTTAACCTATAATACATCATTAAATAGATAAAACGTAGTACATTTGCATATTATATGATATGTTGAATATGGCAAAAAATACAATGGGCACCAAGTTGCCAAGAAAACTAGAGCAGAAGATGCAGATAGTGGGTGAGCAAATCAAACTGGCTAGACTGCGCAGGAATCTCAGCATGGCTCAGGTTGCCGAACGTGCAACCTGCTCGCCGCTTACGGTTGGCCGGATTGAAAAGGGGGCACCGACAGTAGCTATCGGTATTTATCTCAGAGTTCTATATGCGCTTCAATTGGATGATGATATACTTCTTCTTGCCAAAGAAGATGCAATGGGAAAGGCTTTACAGGATTTAAGTTTGAAAAAGCGAGAGAGAGCCTCTAAAAAAGAATAAACCATGAAACGACTATATGTGTTTGCTGATTTTGATTGGCTGAAAGCACCAAGGCTGATTGGAGAGCTGAGCTATGAATCACTTCGTGGCTCGGACAGTTATGGATTCTGCTATAGTGATGACTGGCTAAGGGACTATGGCAACTTGTTTCTGAGTGATGACTTGAACAACTATCCAGGGCAGCAATATACAGCTCCTGGCAAGGATATTTTCGGATGTTTTTCTGATGCCCTCCCAGACAGATGGGGACGCACATTGATAAATCGCAGGGAACAGATTCTGGCGAAAGAGGAGAAGCGTCCTGTCCGCCGTCTTTCATCCTTTGACTATCTTGTCGGAATCGAAGACTACTCCCGCATGGGTGGCCTACGCTTTAAGGAATCCTTGGAAGGAGAATATATTAATGTAAGTGAAGGCCTGCGGATTCCGCCACTAACCGATATCCAAGAACTAATTGCTGCCAGTTCTGAGATCGAAAAAAGTGAAGAGGAGAACCACCTACCTGAAAGACGTTGGATCGAGCAGCTTGTACAACCAGGTTCCTCCCTTGGCGGGGCGCGTCCAAAGGCAAACGTAATTGACGAGAACAAGATCCTGCATATAGCAAAGTTTCCGTCCCGCAAAGATGATTATGATACTGGGCTTTGGGAACATTTCTCACACCTATTGGCAAAGAAGGCCGGCATACACGCCGCAGAGACAAGAGTAATCTTCGCAAACGACAAATACCATACATTGCTTTCCCGACGATTTGACAGGAAGGAAGACGGTAAGCGCATACACTTTGCTTCAGCTATGACTCTTTTGGGCTTGAATGATGGTGACAATGCCAATACCGGCCATGGCTATCTGGATATTGTTGATTTCATACTTCAGAACTGTACCAATGTGGAGGATAATCTGCAAGAACTGTATCGCAGAGTTGCATTCAATATCTGCATTGGGAATACGGATGACCATTTCCGTAATCACGGTTTCCTTTTGACTGCGAAAGGCTGGACACTTTCTCCGGCTTACGATATGAATCTAACACTGAATGAGTATCAGAGTCTGTTAATCAACAGCTATACCAATAAATCGGATTTGAATGAATTGTTAAATTCGTGTGAGGAATATATGCTACAGAAGCATATTGCTCAGCAAATCATTGGTGAAGTACTGAATGCCGTCAAGGAATGGAGAGCATTAGCCACAAAATTGAGAATTGCGAAAAGCGATCAGGAACGTTTTTCTTCTGTCTTTGATAGGCAAAACTTATCGATATAAATCACAAGAAAATATAAGAACTGCAAAAATAGTATGTGTCATTCCCTGAAAAAAGTTGACTCGCAAAATCAAAAAACAAATGCGAATCAAACATTCACTCAAACGGGAGCTTTATCATGAGAAAGCGATGGATCTATACTTCAAGGAAGGTATATGCGGAACCCATATCTGCAAGATTCTGCCCATATCTCGCGCCACTAAAAATCATGGCTGCACACATAGTAATATTCTAAGTAGAAAAATATATTGAATATACTTTGATATTAAAATAATAGCTATCTTTGTGCCATGAACAATCCATTGCGACAATTAGGAAATATCCCTGTTACAGCTTCCGTTTTGGAGTCCTTGTTTCCTCATATCAGGGGCGGAAGCCAGAAACTCAGGTTGCTTGAACGTGACAAACAGATAATACGCCTCAAGAAGGGACTTTATGTATGCAGTCCGGAAATAACCGGGAAAACACTTTCAACAGAACTGATAGCCAATCATCTGTATGCCCCCTCGTATGTTTCCATGTCATCGGCTCTGCGCTATTATGGGCTGATACCGGAAGAGGTTTACACCAAGCAGTCCATGACTTTGAAGTATGCCAAGAACTTTAACACGCCGTTCGGCAGGTTTGAGTATACACATATCTCGAAGTCTGCATTTTCTGTTGGGCTGACAAGCATCAAGAAAGATGGCTATGCGTTTGTGATGGCTACGCCGGAAAAGGCTCTGTGTGATCTGATTGCCAATTCTTCAAAAGTGAATTTGCGTTATCTGAAAGATGCCGAGATTTATCTGGAAGAGGATATCCGGATGGATCGGGAGGATTTTATGCAGATGGATGCCCGGTTGTTTGAGGAATATATCAAGGTTGGCAAAAAAGCCGATTCAATCCGTACTTTACTTAAATTGCTGAAGAAATGAAGAATGAGATTTATGACAATATGCTTTCTGCATATGGTGCGACAACGGAACAAGAAAGACGTAATGCCATATTTGAAGTAAACCAGCAGGTGATACTTGCCGGACTTTACAATGGCGGTTTCTTTGATGTGGCCGCTTTCTATGGCGGTACCTGCCTCAGAATTTTTCATGGTCTCCAACGCTTTAGCGAGGATATGGATTTCTCCCTCCTGGCTCCCGATGACAAGTTCGATTTCACAAAATACTTTCAGCCGATAATAGATGAATTTGCCATTGTCGGTCGTGAGGTGGAGATTAAAAAGAAAGATAAAAAGGGCTTTGGAAAGGTGGAATCCGCTTTCCTAAAAGACAATACGGATGTATATGACGTGTCTTTCCAGACCGATAAATCCATAAAAATCAAAATTGAAGTTGAT
The DNA here is from genome assembly GCA_900549105.1 of uncultured Eubacteriales bacterium. GTDB lineage: Bacteria > Bacillota > Clostridia > Lachnospirales > Lachnospiraceae > Frisingicoccus. The sequence goes on along the minus strand of URND01000172.1, from coordinate 1,123 downwards.
ACCCAACCACCGTTGAATTTCAGGACTGAGCAAAAGCTGCTTCTACAGCCTCACTCCTTCATGACACGCTGTTTCACTTTGCCGGATTTGTTTGCCGGGAAGATGCACGCATTGGTGTACAGGGGATGGAAAAACAGGGTGAAAGGTCGTGACTGGTATGATTTTGAATGGTATGTCCGCCACAATGTTCCTCTTGATTTTGCCCATCTCGCAGAGCGCGTCCATCAGTTCAACAATGAGGATATTACTCCAGAGTTATTCAAGGAGAAACTTATTGAACGTTTCTCTACAGCTGATATAAAACAAGTGAAAGAAGATGTATTGCCTTTCGTACGCAATCCAAAGGAACTTGATATTTGGTCAAATGATTATTTCGTGCAGTTGGCCGGGATGGTAAGAATTGAATAATACAACATTAAGTTTTAAGAACAAAGATAATTTCCTAATGTGTTCAATCTGGGATTATAATAAAACGAAATGCAATGAAACATCTATACATAATCGGAAATGGTTTTGATATTCATACTGGGCTTGCTACACGATATGCAGATTTTCAACTATGGTTAGAGAATAACTATCCTTTCATTTACGAAAATATGCAGGCGGTCTATGATATGGATGCAGAATGGTGGAATGATTTTGAAGTGCAACTTGGGAGTTTGGATATCAATAAATTTGTATCAAAATTTACTCCATCAGCCAAGCCCACTAATGAAATTATAGCAAGGGCAAAACGGAAAAGGGAATTTGAGGAAAGGTACAACATACCACCCAGTTTGCATTTTGATTCTTATTGTGCAAAACGACTTAACGGTTTGCTTGATGTGTTGCAATATTGTTTTGAAAAATGGGTGGATAACTGTCAAAAATCGATTACTGCCCCTAAGTATATCCATATTGAGAAAGAAGATTCTTTCTTTATTAATTTCAATTATACAGATGTACTAGAGATGTTGTATAAAATACCAGAAGAAAGAGTCCTTCATATTCATGGTCGATCCTCAAAACACGAACGTCTTATATATGGACACAATGCATTTCTTCTGGGAACCTCAATGAATAACGACAAAGAACAAGTATCATTTGAATTAAGTAAATATCATAAGAATCCATACGAACATGT
>URND01000171.1 GCA_900549105.1 uncultured Eubacteriales bacterium | reverse complement strand
CCCGGCGCTGTGAAAATGGCCGGTGTTTGGCTGCTCCCTAAAACTGCGGAGAAGCCGATTGATGGTCGAACAAAACAAGGAAAGGTAAAAAAGTATGAGTAATATATTACTTCTTGAAGATGATCTAAGCCTGATTAACGGGCTTTCTTTTGCTTTCAAAAAGCAGGGATTTGAATTAAATATCGCCAGAACGCTCAAAGAAGCGGAGGAATTGTGGACAGACGGAAAATATGATTTGTTGGTGTTGGACGTATCTCTGCCAGATGGGTCTGGCTTTGAATTTTGCAAAAGAGTTCGACTTACATCAAAGGTGCCAATTATTTTTCTGACGGCTTCGGATGAGGAAACAAGTATTATTATGGGGCTGGATATTGGAGGTGATGACTATATCACAAAACCGTTCAAACTGGGGGTTCTCGTTTCAAGGATTAACGCCTTACTTCGACGTGCAAATTCTTTTCAAACAGCAGACACAGAATTGCAGTCGAATGGCATCAAAGTTCTTTTGCTGCAAGGACAGGTTTTCAAAAATGGGGAGCTGTTGGATTTGACTGCCGCGGAATACAAGCTACTGTGCTTGTTTATGAGAAACCCAAGCATGGTGCTGACAAAGGGACAAATTTTAGATAAGCTATGGGATTGCGACGGGAATTATATCGACAGTAGTACCCTTACGGTCTATATGCGTCGGCTTCGTATGAAGATCGAGGATAATCCAAGTGAACCACAAATGCTCCTGACTGTTCGAGGTATGGGATATAAATGGAATATTATCGGGTGAGGTGCAGAATGAAGATACTGGCAAATAAAGAAATCAAAAATCTATTTCTTTCGCTTTCACTGGTTTTGGGGGTTACATTTCTCTTAGCCGAGGTTTTTCTATGGCTGTCATATCGACGGCTTTCTCTGTTATTGCTAATCCTTTTTCTATTGGCTGGCGGTGCTGTATGGGCAGTCTGCTTTGTATATTTTAATCGGCAAAATCAGATCATGGAGCAGGCGATATTACAAATCAATGCGTATCTTGATGGTGATCGCAATGCCCGTATTGAATGTGACAATGAGGGCGAATTGTACCGACTGTTTCATTCCATCAATTCTTTAGCGGCAGTGTTAAATGCCCATGCAGATAACGAGTTACGAGAGAAAGAGTTTTTGAAAAATACAATCTCCGACATTTCACACCAACTGAAAACACCGCTGGCAGCACTCAATATTTATAACGGACTCCTTCAAGACGAGGATATAGAAGTGTCCTCCGTGAAAGAATTTGCGGGTTTGTCTGAGCAGGAACTTGACCGTATCGAAACACTGGTGCAAAGTCTGCTCAAGATTACAAGATTGGATGCCGGAGCCATTGTCTTGGAAAAGAACGCAGAAAATGTTGCAGATATGATGCGGGATATTGAACTGCATTTTGCATATAGAGCCAGACAGGAAAAGAAAGAAATCATTCTGTCTGGCTCGGATCATCTTTCTCTTTTTTGTGATCGTGATTGGTTGAATGAGGCAATCGACAATATTGTGAAAAATGCGTTTGACCATACAGAAAGTGGTGCAACAATTCGTGTTGCGTGGAAAGAGTTGCCGTCTGGTGTCCAAATTGTGATAACGGATAATGGATGCGGCATCCACCCAGAGGATATACATCACATCTTCAAGCGGTTTTATCGTAGCCGTTTTTCAAAGGATACACAGGGGATCGGGCTTGGCCTGCCGTTGGCAAAAGCGATTATCGAAGCTCATGGGGGCCTAATAGAAGTGGAAAGTGAATTAGGAATTGGAACGAGTTTTATAATGAACTTCCCAATTCCTACAAAATTGTAGGCTGGTTGTAGGGCTACAGTAATATTAGGGTGCTATTCTTTCAATCGTAGACAGGAAATGAAGCTTACCTGTCTACATCGCAAGAACATAAGAAAGAGGTGTTTGCACTATGAATTTATTAGAGGTCAAGAATATTTGTAAGACCTATGGCAGCGGTGAAACTGCTGTAAAAGCGCTTAGGAATGTTAGCTTTTCTGTTCCTAAGGGAGAATATGTGGCAATCGTCGGAGAATCTGGTTCGGGTAAAAGCACACTGCTTAATATGATCGGTGCGCTGGATATGCCAACTTCGGGAAAGGTGCTGATTGATGGTAAGGACATTTTTTCCATGAATGACCGAAAACTGACGGTATTTCGCCGCAGGAATATCGGCTTTATCTTTCAGGCGTTTAACCTTATCCCGGAGTTGACGGTGGAACAAAATATTATTTTTCCGCTGTTGTTGGATTATCAAAAGCCGGATAAGAGATATTTGGAGGAACTGCTGACGGTTTTGAATTTGAAAGATCGTCGTAATCATTTACCCAGTCAGCTTTCCGGCGGTCAACAGCAGAGAGTGGCGATTGGCCGCGCATTGATTACCCGTCCTTCTCTGATTCTGGCAGACGAGCCAACAGGAAATTTGGACTCACAAAACAGCAGTGAGGTCATAGCATTGCTCAAAGAAACATCGAAAAAATACGAGCAGACCATCATTATGATTACCCACAACCGCAGTATTGCGCAAACGGCAGACCGGGTATTACAGGTATCGGATGGCACTTTGACTGATTTTGGGAGGTGCCGTGAATGAAAAGCTATCTTAGTCTTATTCCCATCTCCGCTAAAGTTCATCGCCGACAAAATCGTATGACGCTGCTTTGCATTGTATTTGCTGTGTTTATGGTAACAGCAGTATTCAGTATGGCAGAAATGGGTTTTCGGATGGAACAGGCCCGATTGGTTGGTAAGCATGGAAGTTTCTCTATTGGAGACTTGCTCGGCAGTTCCATGGGGCAAACCCTTCTTTCTGTTGCGGTTGTTCTGTTCCTGCTGATTTTGATTGCAGGCGTTTTGATGATTTCCAGCAGTATGAACAGTAGCGTTGCCCAGAGAACCAAATTTTTTGGAATGATGCGTTGCATTGGTATGAGTAAGCAGCAGATTATTCGGTTTGTTCGTCTGGAGGCATTGAACTGGTGCAAAACGGCTGTACCCATCGGTCTTATTTTAGGGGTTGTTACAACATGGGGGCTGTGTGCGGTACTGCGCTTTGTAGTCAGAGAAGAATTTTCTGATATTCCCCTCTTTGGTATCAGTATTTTTGGCATTGCCTGCGGTATCTTTGTTGGACTGATTACTGTACTGATCGCCGCAAATGCTCCGGCGAAACATGCCGCGAAGGTATCTCCTATCACAGCGGTGTCTGGAAATGCAGACCACGGAAAAACAATGCGTCATTCCCAGTATACAGGATTCGGAAAGATTGAAGCCCTTCTCGGTATCGGCCATGCGGTCTCCGGGAAGAAAAATTTATTCCTGATGACAGGTTCTTTTGCACTTAGCATCATCCTGTTTTTGAGCTTTTCTATTATGGTCGATTTTGTGGATTACCTGATTCCTCAGTCGGCTGCCACATCAGATATAGATATTGCAAGTGCTGACGGTAATACGATTCCTTGGGAACTGCTTACAACCATCCGCGAAATGGATGGAGTGAAGGAAGTTTACGGGCGTCGTAGTGTATTTGATGTTTCTGCCAAACTAAACGACGACACCAACTTTTCTGGCACAGTCGATTTGATTTCTTATGACGATTTTGATTTACAATGTCTGAAAAAAGACAGTGCTTTGAAAAGGGGGAGTGATCTGTCCAAAGTTTTTAGGGACAGCAATTTTGTTTTGGCAACATCCGATCAGGACAGCACATGGAAAATCGGTGACACTGTTCAGATTGGGGATGAAACCCTTACCATAGCCGGACTGTTAAAAAACGACCCATTTAGTGAGAATGGATTGACAAATGGAAAGCTCACATTGATTACCTCTGATGAAACATTTGTCCGTTTGACAGGAGAGGAAGGTTATTCTCTTGTGCTGATACAAACAACGGGAGATGTTACGGACGAAAATGTTCAGGCAATCCAGAATTCCGTAGATCAAACATATAGCTTTCAAGATAAACGCGACGAGCGCACTACGGGAACTTATATGGCTTTTGTTTTCTGTGTTTATGCGTTTTTGGCAATTATTGCACTGGTAACGGTAATGAACATTGTCAATAGCATTTCCATGAGTGTGTCTGCCAGAATGAAGCAATATGGAGCTATGCGGGCAGTAGGAATGGATGAACGGCAAATGACGAAAATGATTGCCTGTGAAGCATTCACCTATGCTGTTTTGGGGTGCGTTGTTGGTTGTGCTATTGGCTTGCCGCTTAGCAAATCGCTGTATGATTTCCTTATTGCAGGGCATTTTCCATCTGCTGTGTGGCAGTTCCCAATTATCTCTTTGGGCGTTATTCTTCTGTTTGTCTCGATTGCGGCAATCGCAGCTGTATATGCTCCGGCAAAACGAATTCGCAATATGTCGATTACTGCAACCATCAATGAATTATAGTTTCATATGTTAATCTGCCGGACGACGGCAAAAGAAAAAAAGCCGTCGTAGAGCAGACAATTTGACACGCCCATTTGAAACGGCGGCTTT
>URND01000170.1 GCA_900549105.1 uncultured Eubacteriales bacterium | reverse complement strand
AAAACACCCCCCAAAAACGCTCTCCCATTTCAAACAAGTGAAGGGGTTAATTCTATTCCGGATATGAATTGCCCCTCACAAACATCGAAAGCGAGGATTTACATATGAAAGAAAAGGATTTTAAGAATGTCAGATGGGGCGATATTTATTACTGTGATTTGGGTGTTACCAACGGCAGCGTTCAATCGGGAATAAGACCCGTACTTGTGGTTCAAACAAATCGTTTGAATGAAAATAGTCCCACAGTTGTTGTTGCGGCTATTACTGCCGTTAAGAAGAAAACAGCTATGAATACGCACATTGAACTGGATACTGATTGCGGATTGAAAGAGCCGTCAATGGTTATGCTCGAACAACTTCGAACTGTTGATAAAGCCACCGAGCTTGATAATTTTGTCGGCAGAATAACCGACTCCAGTAAAATCAATGAAATCAGGCGTGGATTAAAATTTGCGGTTGGTATTCCCATCAAACCCAAAAGTGAGCGAAAAGGAATTGTATTGAGTCTTTGTCCTCGTTGCAGAAGCGAGTTTCAATCTATCCCTGAGAACATCGTAAAAAGAATTGACCCTTTTCAGTCGGAAAAGGAAGTGTGCGATAAATGTCAGGTTGGGTATGGCTATGAGTATATGATTTTCAAAAAGCACCGCCATAACGGTTCTGGAGGTAGCGATAATGTTTGAAGATAAAATTGAAGCAATGAACCAACAGCCAAATGCTTCCGAATATAGTTCCGGTTATGAAAAAAGGGTTTATACCGTCGAAGAAATAATGGATATTCTCAATATTGGAAAGAACACCGCTTATGCTCTCGTAAACTCAGGCGTTTTCCATTTTGTAAAGGTCGGCGGTCATTACAGAATATCGAAAAAGAGCTTTGACCGTTGGCTCGATAATATTGATAACGAAAGCTCCGGCTGTCAAGTATGCGATTGAGCCGGTCGCATAATTAACAAAAACTCCGATTTTAAGTACCATATAGCCAAGTCAATTGGCTATATGGTAGTCAGAGTGACAATTATTAAATCGGAGGTAAATGCAATGAACAGAGAATTAAATCATAAGCAAGATACATTCGTGCCGGCTGGGAATGACAACCGGGCATATACAGTAGATGACCTACGAAACATTCTGAAGGTCAGCAAAACTTCTGTATATAGATTGCTGAGAAGTAAGTGTTTTCATTATGTTCGTATCGGTGGTCAGTATCGAATATCAAAAAAGAGCTTTGATAACTGGCTTGATGGTAAGGAAGGAGGAACTGAAGATGGCATTTGTTAATATGTTCAATGAGAGAGTGGAGCTATTCAATCTAAAAGAGGAAAACGAGCGCTTGGCAGAGCTGTTCAGCGACGAAAAGCTTCAGGAGGAAGCTCGGTGGGAAGCCTACTCCGTAAAGGAAATATCCAAGCTGCTTTCCGTTACCGAAGAAGAAGCCTTGAAGCTTATGAACTGCGGTATATTCAAGACATACCGTGTCGGAAATGAATACAGAGCTTCGAAGAAAAGCGTTGAGGAAAACAAAAAGGTCATAAAGGCAGTTCTAACCTATCAGGACAAAAAGACTATGTCCGTACCCGATGTGATGAGGATACTCGGACTTGGAAAGACCGCAACATATCGACTCATCAATCAATGCCGTTTTAAGACTTACTTGGTTATGGGCAAAATGAGGGTTGATGTGGACAGCTTTGAAGATTGGTACTCAGGTCAATTCCACTATGAAAAAGTGAACGGTGAAAGACCCGGCAAGAAATACGGCAAAACGCTCTCTCCTCTTACTGTCGCAAAGGTGCTTGGCATTCCGAGGAGTACAGCAAACGACCTGATGAATGACGGTATCGTTGATTTTATATGGGTTGACGGCAAGCGTCGTATTAAAAGGGAGAGTTTCGATAAATGGTACGGTTCACAGACCAAATATACCAAGGTCAAGGAAATCGAGGAGGTGGAAAACTATGTCGATTGAAGATAAAGTTCGCAAATTAAATGGCGGTACATTTTCCAAAAAAAGTTACTCGGTAGAGGAAGTACAGGACATTTTGGGTATCACCCGTCAGACTGTATATAAGCTTATCAAACAGGGTTGTTTTCAGGCGATTATGCTTGAAAACGGCTACCGCATTATGAAATCAAGTTTTGATAAGTGGTTGGATAATGAATAAGGAGGATTGAAGATGGCTTCTATCGTAAAAAGAAAGAACCGTTATTCTGTTGTATATACCTACAAGGATGATGACGGCACCCAACATCAGAAATGGGAAACCTTTGATACAAATGCAGATGCGAAAAAGAGAAAAACGCAGATAGAATTTGAACAGCAAACCGGTACATTCATCGTTCCCACAGCTACAACCGTAGCAGACCTGCTTGAAGAATATTGCTCCGTGTATGGGGTAAACAACTGGGCGATGTCAACCTACCGTTCAAAGAAAGGTCTTATGTATAATTACATTATTCCGCTTATCGGAGATGTAAAGCTTGAAGAACTGACGCCGAGACTAATGGATAAGTTCTATCAGAGCCTATTGAAAGTCAAGACAAAATCGGTGCAGAACAAAAAGCCAAAGAACGAATATCTGACTGTACATACCGTAAGAGAAATCCATAAGTTTTTAAGAAGTGCCTTTAATCAGGCAGTAAAATGGGAGCTGATGACAAGAAATCCGGTTCTCAATGCAACCCTACCGAAAGAGGAACATCAAAAACGAGAGATTTGGACAGCAGAAACACTTATGCACGCTCTCGAAGTGTGCGACGATGATATTCTCTCTTTAGCTATCAATCTTTCTTTCGCCTGTTCGCTACGAATGGGAGAAATGCTCGGACTGACTTGGGATTGTGTTGACATATCGGAAGAAAGCTTGAGCGACAACAATGCTTCCATCTATGTAGATAAGGAGCTTCAGCGTGTAAACAGAGATGTAATGGAGGTTCTTGAAAACAAAGACATTATCCGTGTCTTTCCGAGAACCTTATCAAATACAAACACCTCTCTCGTTTTGAAAACTCCTAAGACAAAAACAAGTGTGAGAAAAATCTTCTTACCGTCAACCGTGGCTCAGATGCTTTTGGAGAGAAAAAAGCAAACTGATGAAATGAAAGAACTTTTTGGAGACGAGTATTTGGATTATAACTTGGTGTTCTGTCATTCGTCAGGCAGACCAATGGAAGGTCAGGTAATCAACCGTGCCTTGAAAAAGCTGATAAAAGACAATGACCTTCCCGATATAGTGTTTCACAGCTTCCGCCACGCAAGTATTACCTACAAGCTGAAATGGAACGGCGGCGATATGAAATCCGTTCAGGGCGACTCAGGACACGCAAGAATGGATATGGTAGCCGATGTTTACAGCCATATCATTGACGAGGACAGACGCTACAATGCACAGAAATTTGAGGAACAGTTCTACAATGCCAAAGGACTGAAAAATGTTGAAGAAGGCAAAACTGCTCCTATGCCAAAGTTTGAAACCTCCGTTGAATTGCTTGACCCGATGGCAGAGGTTCAGGAAACTCCTGTACAGGAAGAAGAAAATTCCGCTGACAACAGCGTAGAAGAAAACGCTTCTCTGATTGCAAAGCTGTTATCCAACCCGGAAACAGCGGCGTTGTTAAAGGCATTGGCAAAAACAATATAGACCGAAGAAATGGCAATCCGTAAGGGTTGCCATTTTAATGCCCAAATAAAACCTTGAAATTGATACTCAAAATCAGTATAATAAAAACACGAATTTGATAAGATACTCGAAAAGAACGGAAAAGTGCTACGGCGATTTAGCACTCGCAACGAGTATCATATTAACTGAATGATGTCCCCCAAAAATCTTTGCATTTGCTAATACCTTGCTAAAATGAAGGGAAAAAACGGCGTAAAATTGGCAGATTTCAAAAGAGAATTGATTAACACTAAAATCTCGGAAAAGCCAGTAAAATCAAGGATTTTCGAGGATTTCAAGGGAGAATAAAATGCCCTTCCGGGGCTTCTCCTAAGCGAAACGCCGCTGGTTCGAATCCAGTCAGGGACGCCATTGAAATGATGTCGAAATCCTTTGTATATGAAGAATTTCGACTTTTTAAATGTTTTGTATATATAATATAAAAATAAAAAACTGTAAAATTGATAGTTTATTTACAGTTTAATAAAATCATTATAAATATGATTTATTGATAGTATTTACTATTTTTAAAAAATTGAATAAATTCATCATTCAGATAGGATAAATGTAATTCATCTAAGAGTTGAAGGATAGTTTTTAAACTATTCTTCATTTTATTTCTATAGTGATAAATCTCTTTTAAAGCATCATCACGAGATATAAGATTATAGCGAATCATTTGAGAAAGTTTGAATTCATTTTCAGTATATCCTAATGTTCCATAATAAAAGAAATCTTTAAATTCCTCTATGATACAATCAAAATGCCAACTCTTTTCAGGCCTTTTCCAAGATAATCTCTCTGTAACAGCTTTTTCATATTCATCTGGATTATTTTCAATATAATCATCTAAATCAAATAGTTTATAGTTTTTAAATTC
>URND01000169.1 GCA_900549105.1 uncultured Eubacteriales bacterium | reverse complement strand
ATCCGATGGAACGTATGATGCGCGATGCGAAGATTACGGAAATCTATGAAGGAACCTCGGAAGCTCAGAAGATGGTCATCTCCAGAGCAATCGGCGTGAAATAATTATGTTTTTCAGAGGGATATTTCAGGGGATTTAAGGGAGAAAAATCAAAGGAGAAATAAAAAATGAATGTATTAAGTGTTATTGGGCTTATTGTCGCTATGTTCCTTTTAGTGTTCCTGGCGATGAAAGGGATTCACGTTCTTGCCATTGCATTAATCTGCTCGATTATTCTTGCAGCGACCAGTGGGATGAATGTGTGGACCGTGCTGACAGAAAACTATATGCCTGGATTCTCAAGTTTCATCACAGCAAACTTTTTGGTATTCCTGGCGGGCGCATTGTTCGGTAAATTTATGAATGACAGCCATGCGGCAGATGCGATTGCCAACTGGATTGTTAAAAAACTCGGGGCATCCAAAGCCGTTCTTGCCGTTGTACTCAGTTGCTTCGTACTTTGCTACGGCGGTGTCAGCGTATTCGTTGTAGGCTTTACTATTTTCCCGATTGCCATCAGCTTATTTAAAGAAGCAGATTTGCCGAGAAATATGCTTCCGGCAACGATTGGTTTTGGTTCGATTACCTTTGCCATGACCTGTCCTGGTACACCGCAGATTCAGAATATCATTCCAACCCAGACATTGGGAACAACAACAATGTCCGGTGCGGTTATCGGTATTATTGCAGGTATCTTCATGTTTATTGTCGGCTATATCTGGCTGAATCAGATGATTAAAAAAGAGGTTTCCAAAGGAAATCACTTTGTAGCTAAAGAAGGCGAAGAAACGGTTCAGTTGAGTGAAGATGAAATGCCAAACGTTGGGCTTTCCTTTGTTCCATTGATTGTAACGATTGTTCTTATGAACGCTTTGAAGGTTCCGGCTGCCGTTGCCATCTTTATCAGTATCGTTATCGGTGTTGTTTTGTTAAATAAAACTTATAAGCCAACAATGATTGCAGGAACATTTGCAGGCGGCGCAACATCCGCTATTGGCGCAATCGCCAATACGAGTGCCGTTGTTGGTTTCGGTTCAGTTGTTAAGGCAATCCCGTTATTCCAGACAATTTTGGATGCCATGCTGAGTATTCCGGGACCGGCTTTGGTTGGCGCAGCGATTGCTGTTACGGTTATATGCGGTTTGACAGGTTCTACTTCCGGTGGCTTGGGTATCGCCATTCCGTTGGTTGGACCAACTTATGTGGAAATGGGCGTAGCTCCGGCTGCACTTCACCGTGTTGCTTCGATTGCTTCCGGCGCATTGGATTCTGTACCTCACAATGGTTATATTGTAACTTTGCTGAACCTTTGCGGTGAAACCCATAAAGATGCGTATATGCCATTATTCTGGCTGACAGTTGTCCTGCCGTTTATGGCCTGCGCATTGGCAATTGTATTGTTCCAGTTATTCCCGGCACTTCCGTAAGGAAATATTGATCAAATAAGCGGGCCGGTTTATACAGGCCCGCTGTAAAAATAGGAGGTTTGTATAATGAGTAAATTAGTAACACCTGAATTTGCGGCATCTTTGATTAAAGACGGCATGTCTGTTGGTATGGGAGGTTTCGTTGGATTCGGAACACCGGAAGAAGCCTTAATTGCTATTGAAAAAAGATATCTGGAAACAGGAGAGCCAAAGAATCTGACCGTATTCCATGGCGCAGGTATCGGCGACAGCGCAACCCGCGGTATGAATCATATGGGACATGAAGGCATGATTAAACGTCTGATCTGTGCCCATGTTGGCCTTGCTCCAATGCTTGGAAAACTTTGTGTGGAAAATAAAGTGGAATGCTTTATTCTTCCTCAGGGCGTATGCAGCCATATTTTAAGAGCAACTGCAGGAAGAAAACCTGGTCTTATCACCCATGTCGGTTTAAAAACCTATGCAGACCCTCGTGTTGAGGCTTGTAAAGGAAATGAAGCCGCACGCAATTCCGGACATGAGGTTGTTCAGTTAATCCAGGTAGATGGAAAAGATTATCTTTTCTATAAATCTGTTCCGCTGGATATCTGCTTTATCCGTGGTACTTATGCAGATGAAGCCGGTAATGTTTCTATGGTTAAAGAAGGCCTTCATGGCGACCAGCTTGAAATGGCTATGGCTACAAGAAACAGCGGCGGTATTGTTGTTGTTCAGGTTGAAAAAATGGTACAGAAGGGCACTCTGCCTGTAAAAGATATTAAGATTCCATCCTTCATGGTTGACTACGTGATTGAAGCAAAACCGGAAAATCACTGCCAGTCCTTCATGGGACCGGATTACCGTCCGGAACTTACAGGTGAAATTTATATTCCGTTGGATGCCATCGAGCCTATGCCGTTGAATCCACGTAAAATCTGCGGACGCCGCGGCGCTATGCTCTTAAAGAAGGGCGCTGTTGTCAATCTGGGTATCGGCGTTGCTGAAGCCATCGCTGCAGTTGCCGGTGAAGAAGGCGTTGCAGATCAGATTACATTGTCCATCGAGTCCGGCGTTCTCGGCGGAGTTCCGACCGGCGGCCTTGGAATCGGCGGTACAGTGAATCCGGAATCTATCGTAAAACAGCCGGATACCTTTGACTTCTATGATGGCGGCGGCCTTGACATGGCATTCCTTGGATTGGCTGAAGTCGATGAAAAAGGTAATGTTAACGTATCCAAATTCGGCGGACGTATGGTTGGCCCTGGCGGATTTATCAATATTACACAGAATGCAAAGGTAGTAGGCTTCTGCGGAACATTTACAGCCGGCAAGATGAAATGTGAAATCAAAGATGGTAAACTGAATATCATCGAAGATGCACCGAATATCAAATTTAAGAAAGCGGTAGAGCAGATTACTTATTCCGGTGAATACGGCGTAGAAACCGGTCAGACTGTATATTATATCACTGAACGCGCATTATTCAAATTGGTTCCTGGCGGCATGAAACTTCTCGAAATCGCACCGGGTGTAGATTTGCAGAAAGATATTCTGGATAAGATGGAATTTACACCGATTATGGATGATGAAATCAAAGTGATGGATGAAAAAATCTTTACCGATGCTTTAATGCATCTTACCATTGAAGAATAGGAACAGGTGATTTTATGAGTATGTTAGATGAAAACAGTATTAATATGAGCGGCTATGCCATTTCGGAATTATCCGTTGGACAGAAAGCCAGCTTCAGTAAAACAATTTTAGGCGCGGATATTTACAATTTCGCAGGTATTATCGGAGATTTTAATCCGGTACATGTGAATGCGGAATATGCCAAAACAACTCGCTTCGGCGGCCAGATTGCACATGGTATGTTAACAGCCTCCTTCATATCTACCGTGTTGGGTATGGCTCTGCCGGGAGCAGACGCGATTTTCCTGGAGCAGAATCTTAAATTTACTGCACCAGTTCATGTTGGCGATACAATTACTGCGACAGCAGAAATCATCGATATGGACGTAAAACATAAGATTCTCACCATGAAAACTGTTGTTGCGATTCAGGACGGAACAGTTGTTGTCGATGGTCAGGCCAAAATCATGGCAACAAAGAAACTGTAAAATAAAACTTAAAATCCATTAATAAAATTCATATTCCGCGAGAGCGGAAATCAAAAACTTCCTTTATAATATGCGGAGGCTTCACAGCTTGCACCGGCTGCGGAGCCTCCGATTTTTCCGGGGAAATCATTCAAAACTATAAACTGAAAGTTTAAAAAAAGTTGAAAAAGGTGTCATTGTTTTTTATGGGAATATATAGCACAATAGAAGAAAAAAGGAGAGATAAACATGGCATATATATGTTCAGAAGAAACACAGGAATTAATTGACGCAGTTCGGGAATTCTGCGATAATGAGGTAAGAGAACAGTCCAAGGAATATGACCGGACAGGAGAGTGGCCGAAGGAGATTTATGACAAGGCAATGGAAATGCAGCTTCACATGATGGATGTGCCGGAGGAGTACGGCGGCCTTGGATTGGATAAGTTGTCCATAGCGGCGATTCTCGAGGAAATGGCAAAGGCGGACGCCGGATTTGCGCTGACATTTTCTGTAAGTAATATCGGTTTGAAATCCGTATTCCTTGCAGGAACAGAAGCTCAGAAAAAGAAATTCTGCGATATGATTGTATCCGGCCATTTCACCGGGTTTGCATTAACAGAACCGCAGGCCGGTTCCGATGCGGGGGCAGGACGTACGACCGCTAAAAAAGACGGGGACAGCTATATTTTAAACGGCCGGAAATGCTTCATTACTAACGGCGGGGTGGCCGGAATTTATGTGGTAACGGCTATGACGGATAAGAGCAAGGGCGTTAAGGGCATGAGCGCATTTCTTGTGGAGGACGGCACGCCTGGTTTTACCTATGGAAAACATGAGGATAAGATGGGAATCCGGGGTTCCCGGACATGCGACCTTGTTTTTGACGATTGCCGCATCCCTGCGGAAAACCTTCTCGGCAAGGAAGGAGACGGCTTTAAGATTGCCATGCAGACACTGGATGTGAGTCGGACGTTTATTGGCTGTATGGCTGTGGGAATCGCCCAGAGAGCCATGGAGGAAGCGATTGCCTATGGGAAAGAGCGTATTCAGTTCGGCAAGCC
>URND01000168.1 GCA_900549105.1 uncultured Eubacteriales bacterium | reverse complement strand
AGCAGGAAAGCGGCCGTATTTATGATGCGGATGCCCTGATGGAAGTCGGACTTCCGTTACCGCTCCAATGCGGCGAGTATCAGTCATATCAATACTATTTTAAACAGGTGAGGCAGTAATGGAACAAAAATGGTGGAAGAAAGCGGTTATTTATCAGATATATCCAAAAAGTTTTCAGGACAGCAACGGGGACGGCATCGGCGATCTGAACGGCATTTTAAGCCGGCTGGATTATCTGGAAAGGCTTGGAGCAGACGCAATCTGGCTGTCGCCGGTATGCAGGTCGCCGCAGGATGATAACGGCTATGACATTTCAGATTATCAGGACATCGATTCGATGTTTGGTAGCATAGAGGATATGGAGCGGCTGATTCGGGAGGCAAAAAAGCATCATATTGGTATTATCATGGATTTGGTGCTGAACCATTCTTCGGATGAACACCGCTGGTTTTTGGAGGCGAAAAAGAGCCGGGAAAATCCCTATCATGATTATTATGTATGGAAAGACGGCGAGAAGGGTCATCCGCCCAATGATATGAGGGCCTGTTTCGGCGGTTCTGCCTGGGAATGGTGCCCGGAAGTGGGACAGTATTACTTCCATCAGTTTTCTGTGAAACAGCCGGATCTGAACTGGGAGAATCCCAAGGTGCGCCAGGAAATCTATTCAATGATCCGCTGGTGGATTGACAAAGGGGTATGCGGTTTCCGCATGGATGTTATTGATCAGATAGCGAAGGAACCGGACAGAAAGATTACGGCCAATGGGCCGAGACTTCATGAATTTCTCCGGGAAATGAGCAGGGAGACCTTCCGGGGCAGAGATTTAATCACGGTTGGCGAAGCCTGGGGTGCGACGCCGGAACTGGCAAAGCTGTACAGCAATCCGGATGACAGTGAATTTTCCATGGTCTTTCAGTTTGAGCACATTGTGCTGGACCAGGAAGAAGGAAAAGAAAAATGGGATTTGGCCCCGCTGCCTTTCCTTAAATTAAAAGAAACAATTCAACGATGGCAGACAGAATTATACGGCTGCGGCTGGAACAGTCTTTTCTGGGACAATCACGACCTGCCCCGCATTGTATCCCGGTGGGGGAACGACGGGGAATACCGGGTGGAATCAGCGAAGATGCTGGCAATTCTTCTGCATGGTATGCAGGGGACGCCTTATATCTATCAGGGAGAAGAACTGGGAATGACCAACGCCCCTTATGCCATCGGGGAATACAGAGATATTGAAACGCGGAATATGTATCGGGAACGGCTTGAAAATGGATATGATGAGGCGGACATTATGGCTTCCCTCCATGCAAAAAGCCGTGACAACGCCCGGACACCAATGCAGTGGGATACTTCGGAAAATGCAGGTTTTACCCGGGGAACACCGTGGATAAAGGTCAATCCAAACTATAGGACGATTAATGCGGAAAGCCAGATTCATGATGAAAACTCTGTTTTTTCCTGCTATCGGAAATTAATCCGGCTGAGAAAGACTTACGATGTGTTTGTTGACGGTACATTTCGTTTGCTGCTGGAGGCAGATGAAGATTTCTTTGCTTATCAGCGGGAGAATACATCCTGCCGGCTTCTTGTCATATGCAACTTTTTCGGCCGCAGCCGGACATGTCCGCTGAAGCCGGAATGGGAGCAAATGGAGCTTTTGATCGGAAATTACAGTTCTATTGAGGCGCCGGAAATCTTCCGACCTTATGAAGCCAGAATGTATATCTCAAAAATGGAGGCCTGATGATGAAAAAAGCATTAAATGAAAAGTTTGAGGAATTATTCGGAGCCGGAGGCGAAATCCGAACCTATTTCGCGCCGGGAAGGGTAAATCTAATCGGCGAACATACAGATTACAACGGCGGTCACGTTTTCCCGTGTGCGCTGACGATTGGAACCTATGGGCTGGCCCGTAAACGGGAAGATAAGAAACTTCGGTTCTATTCCGTGAATTTTCCGGAGGATGGATTGGTGGAATCTTCTCTGGAGGACTTGAAGCCGGAAAAAGAAGTCGGATGGACAAACTACCCGAAGGGTGTTATGTGGGCTTTTGAAGAACACGGGCACAAGCTGGGCTGGGGTGTTGATTTTCTTGTGTACGGCGATATCCCAAACGGTTCTGGGCTTTCATCATCAGCTTCACTGGAGGTTTTGACAGGGCTTATGCTGAAGGATATCCATGGAATGGATGAAGTCACAGGCAAGGATCTGGCGGTTATCGGCCAGTATGCGGAGAATCATTTTAATGGAATGAACTGCGGTATTATGGACCAGTTTGCAAGCGCCATGGGAAAAAAGGACGCGGCCATATTTTTGGACACCGGCACACTGGCGTTTGAATATGCACCGGTGGCCCTGCCGGATGCCCGGATTGTCATTACCAACAGTAAAGTGAAGCACAGCCTTGTAGGCTCGGCTTATAATGACCGCAGAAATGAAAGCGAAGAGGCATTGGAGGATTTGCAGAAGGTTCTTCCTGTTAAGACGCTTGGCGATTTGACGGAAGAAGCCTTTGAGGCCCATAAAGAGGCTATTAAAAATCCGGTTTGCCGGAAACGGGCAAAACATGCGGTATATGAAAATCAGCGGACAATCAGGGCCTATAAGGCGCTGAAAGCCAACGATTTAGAAGCCTTTGGAAAATATATGAATGCCTCTCACATATCTCTTCGGGATGACTATGAAGTTTCCTGCGAGGAAATTGATATACTGGTAAATCTTGCATGGCAGATTCCGGGGGTTATCGGTTCCCGCATCACCGGCGGCGGCTTTGGCGGCTGTACGGTCAGCATTGTAAAAAACGATGCGGTGGAGAGCTTTATAGAAAAGGTCGGCGAAGGCTATCGGGCCCGGACCGGCCATGCGGCAGAGTTTTATGTTGTCGATGTGGGCGAAGGCGCGCGCCGTCTTTCATAGATGGTTTTTCTGATTGGATGCGGGGGATGCATAGATGTTAAGTGAAAATATTTATAAGCTGGTTCAATATGGCATAGATACCGGGTTGACGCCGGAATGTGAAAGAAATTATACCGTCAATCTCCTTTTAGACCTTTTTAAAGAAGATGCTTACGTTCCGCCGGAGGAAGTTCCGGCGACGACATCCGATGGAAGCGCGGCGGATTTGGAGGAAATACTTCGCCCGCTTCTGGATGAGGCGGTTCAGCGGGGAATTATTTCGGACAGCATTGCGTATCGGGATTTATTTGACGCAAAGTTAATGAATTGTCTGATGCCCCGTCCGGCCCAGGTGCAGAAGGAATTCCGGGAGCGCTATAAAAACAGCCCGAAGGAAGCGACGGATTATTTTTACCGCCTGAGTCAGGACAGTGATTATATCCGGCGTTATCGGATAAAAAAGGACCGGAAATGGGTGACGGAAAGCGTTTACGGAGATATCGATATCACCATCAATCTTTCAAAACCGGAGAAGGACCCGAAGGCCATCGCGGCGGCAAAAAATGCAAAATCCGCGAGTTACCCAAAGTGTCAGCTCTGTGCGGAAAATGAAGGCTATGCAGGGCGGGCTGATTATCCGGCCAGGGAAAACCACCGGATTATTCCGCTGACGCTTAACAACAGTCCGTGGGGATTTCAGTATTCGCCGTATGTCTATTATAATGAACATTGTATCGTATTTAACAAGAAACATACGCCGATGAAAATTGACAGAGAGACCTTTGTGAAACTTTTTGATTTCATAAAGCTGTTTCCGCACTATTTTATCGGCTCTAACGCAGATTTGCCGATTGTCGGCGGTTCGATTTTAAGCCACGACCATTTTCAGGGCGGCAATTACACCTTTGCCATGGCGAAGGCGCCGATTGAAATCCCGGTGATTATTCCGAATTATGAGGATGTGGAAGCCGGAATCGTGAAATGGCCCTTGTCCGTGCTGAGGATTCGTCATAAAGATGAAAAACGGCTGATTGAGCTTGCGGTACATATTCTTGATGTCTGGCGCGGGTATACGGATGCGGCGGCCTTTGTATTTGCGGAGACGGATGGCGAACCCCATAATACCATCACTCCGATTGCCCGGAAGAGGGGCGGCCTTTTCGAACTGGATTTGACATTGCGAAATAATATAACGACGGAGGAACATCCTCTCGGCGTTTATCATCCCCATGCCCGGCACCATCACATTAAGAAAGAAAATATCGGCCTGATTGAAGTTATGGGACTGGCGGTTCTCCCATCCCGCTTAAAAGAGGAATTGGAGCTTCTGGAAAACTATATTCTGGAAGGAAAAGATGTGGCTTCGGATGAACGGATTGAAAAGCACGCAGCCTGGGTGGCAGGCTTCCTTCCGAAATATGAGCGGATTGACAGGGAGAATATTACAGAAATTCTTCAGAGAGAAGTGGGAATCGTCTTTACCCATGTGCTTGAAGACGCCGGCGTATATAAATGTACGGAGGAAGGCCGGAAAGCTTTTATGAGATTTATCGAGACACTTTAATAAATAGAATGAAAACAGGAGGTATATATCATGGCAAGTATTACTTTTAAAAACGTAGAAAAAACATATGATAATGGTGTAACTGTTGTTCCGGATCTGAACCTTGAGATTAAAGATAAAGAGTTTGTTGTTCTTGTTGGCCCATCCGGCTGTGGAAAATCCACAACCCTTCGCATGATTGCCGGGCTGGAGAGCGTATCCAAAGGCGAGCTTATCATTGGCGACCGTGTTGTCAACGATGTATCTCCAAAGGAAAGAAATATCGCGATGGTATTTCAGAACTATGCTTTGTATCCGCATATGACGGTCCGCAAAAATATGGCTTTTGCCCTGGAGCTGAGCAAGGTTCCTCAGGCTGAAATCGATAAAAAGGTAAATGAAGCGGCTAAAATTCTTGGCCTGGAGCAGTACCTTGACCGCAAACCGAGAGC
>URND01000167.1 GCA_900549105.1 uncultured Eubacteriales bacterium | reverse complement strand
GTGAAGAAGTCAGCTACATCATCAAAAAATGTAACGACTTTGGTGCAGGCGGTGTATCCGTTGCCATCGGCGAACTGGCGGTCGGCCTTCATATCCAGCTCGATAAAGTGCCTAAAAAATATGCCGGCCTGGATGGAACTGAACTGGCTATTTCCGAATCCCAGGAGCGTATGGCCGTTGTTATCGATCCGAAGGATGTGGATACATTTATGAAATATGCGGCGGAAGAAAACCTGGAAGCTACCTGCGTGGCTGAGGTTACGGAGGAACCGCGCCTTGTAATGTACTGGCGGGGTAAGGGGATTGTGGATATTTCCAGGGCCTTCCTCGATACAAACGGCGCTCATCAGGAAAATGACGCCTATGTTTCTGTTCCGAATCCGGAAGAGAATTATTTTAAGAAAGAAAAAGATGTTTCCGATATGAAGCAGGCATGGCTTTCCAATCTGTCCGATTTGAACGTATGCTCTCAGAAGGGCCTTGTGGAAATGTTCGACAGTTCCATCGGCGCATCTTCCGTATATATGCCTTACGGCGGAAAATACCAGCTGACCCCGGCTCAGTCCATGATTGCAAAACTTCCTCTTCTGAAAGGAAAGACCGATGTGGTCACCATGATGAGCTATGGCTTTGACCCTTATCTGTCTGCATGGAGCCCGTACCACGGTGCGGTTTATGCGGTTGTCCATTCGGTGGCAAAGATTGTTGCTGCCGGCGGCGATCTGACAAAAATTCATTTCACCTTCCAGGAGTATTTCCGCAGAATGACTGAAGAACCGAAATCCTGGGGCGAGCCTTTGTCCGCACTTCTTGGCGCCTATGAGGCCCAGATTGGCTTTGGCCTTCCGGCCATTGGCGGAAAGGATTCCATGTCCGGTTCCTTTAATGAACTGAATGTACCGCCGACACTGGTTTCCTTTGCGGTGGATGTGGCAAAACAGCAGGATATCGTAACTTCTGAGCTGAAGAATCCTGGAGACAAACTGGTTGTATTTAAGATTAAGAAAAATGAATATGACCTGCCGGTTTATGAGCAGCTCACAGATATCTATGGAAAGATTACAAAACTGGTAAATGACGGCGTCTTAAAGGCAACTTATACAATCGGCTTCGGCGGTCTGGCTGAGGCTGTGAGCAAGATGGCCTTTGGCAATAAACTGGGTGTGGAAGTTGATGACCGTCTGACTTCTGCTGAAATCTTTAAGCCGTATTACGGAGATATTGTTGCGGAAGTGGCAGCGGAGGATATGGATAAGCTGACGGCGGAATATACGGTATGCGGTACAGTGACTGAAGCGCCGGAATTTGTTTATAAAGATATGAAGGTAACGATGGATGAAGCCATCGATGCCTGGACAAAACCTCTGGAATCCGTATTCCCGACAAAATCCGGCGTGGAAGAGAAGAAAATCGACACCGGTTTATATGAAACGAGGGATATACACATCTGCAAACATAAAGTGGCAAGACCGAAGGTATTTATTCCGGTATTCCCGGGGACAAACTGCGAATATGATACGATGAAAGCTTTCGAGAAAGCCGGAGCCGATGTGAAGATGAGGGTTTTCCGCAATCTGAATGAAAGTATGATTCGTGAATCGGTGGAAGAGTATGTTGATGCCATCAACGAGTCTCAGATTCTGATGTTCCCGGGCGGCTTCAGCGCCGGTGATGAACCGGATGGTTCCGCCAAATTCATTGCCTCCGTATTCCGCAATGAGCGGATTAAAGAGGCGGTAAATCAGCTCCTGAATCAGAGAGACGGTCTGGCCCTCGGCATTTGCAATGGTTTCCAGGCGTTGATTAAGCTTGGACTTGTCCCTTACGGTGAAATTACGCCGCAGAAGGATGATTCGCCGACATTGACAACCAACCATATTGGCCGCCATATTTCAAAAATGGTTTATACAAAGGTTGTGACGAATAAATCCCCATGGCTTCAGAAGGTGACGCCGGGAGATATCTTTGCTATTCCGGCTTCCCATGGCGAAGGCCGTTTTGTTGCCGGCGAAGCCTGGATTAAGAAACTTTTTGAGACCGGCTGTGTGGCAACCCAGTATGTGGATGTCAACGGTAATCCGACAATGGATGAAGACTTTAATCCGAATGGTTCCTATTATGCGATTGAAGGTATCACCAGCCCGGATGGCCGTGTCCTTGGTAAAATGGCCCATTCTGAGCGTATCGGCGACCATGTGGCTATGAATATCACCGGAAATCAGAATCAGCATATTTTTGAATCCGGTGTGGAATACTTTAAATAATGTGTAGATAGTACAAGCCTCCGGGCTGTCAGATAAAATGACATGTCCGGGGGCTGCTTTTTGAAAGAAATTGTCAGAATTTTATCAAAAAAAATATATGCAATTCGCGATGTATATGGTATAATGATAGAAAACAGAGGCATATAAAAAGGGAGGGATGGGTATGAATAAAAAAGGCAGAAGGCAGATCCTCATTTTTGGTATTATCGTTTTTCTTTGTATCGGAATCGTATTTATGCAAAAGCGGTTTGGCCGGGCGCTTCTCAAAAGTATGGATGCGGTGGAAGAAAAGCAGGAAGAAATTTATTCTCAGCCGGGATTTTCAAATCCTGCGGAAGAGTGGAATGAAGAGGCGGACGGCCCAGGGAAAGTCGAAATGATCTCCGAGGCAGAATTTAAGAAGATTGAAAACCCGTCCGAATGTACGGCCCTCCATTTTGATATGTCCGGGGAAGATATGTCCGATTTTGTGGCAGCCCATGTAAATGACTGGTATAGAGGAGAATGGACGGAAGATGAATATGCTTTATTTACTGTGGGGAAAGAAGGAAACACGGAAACATTCTATGATAACAATAAAAGTTTCTATCTGAATAATTCTGAAATGAGTGAAGGTAACAGGCTGTGGAAGGTGGATGTGGGTTATGATGCGGTCAGCGGACGTCTGCACAACATTGAGATTTCATTGCCGGAGGCGGAGGGAATGCGTCAGGCGTTTATCTCCGTGATGGCGGAACTGGGGGAAGAGACAGCGGACAGCGGAAAAATGTATGATGAAGTGATTCAGTCCCTGGATGCCCTGGAGTGGGACCGATATATCTTTTATGAGCAGGATGGATACCGCATTTATATGACGAGCAAGGACTATTCTTCAAATATGAAAAAATATAAACAATACTGGGTGAGTATTTCACCTAAGGATATTTAGATAGGTAGATTTGTCGAAAATATCCAGAGAAATCCTCTTGTTTCTTAGACATATTTACTGTAAAATATAAGTATCTGGAAGAGAAAGAGAGAATAATGCAATGAAAGTACGTATATGCCCTTTATGTGACCAGCCGATGAAGAAGGCCCATCGGTGTGATGCCTGCAATTCCTTTATATGGAAACCGGAGTATATGGATATCCATTATAATACGGATACGGTGCATGGAGATGACTGCTCCTATGATTCGCAGGCTCATGATTATAAATATCGTGATGACGGCTCCGTGACTATGATGCCTTCCCGAAAAAAGAAGAAAGCGCGGGCATCTGAAAACAGCGAATGGACAACAGATAATTCAACGACAGCGGGTACATATAAAAAATATCAGAAAACTTACTCGAGCAGGACTGCCTCAGAACGGCGGGGCGCTTCGGGAAAAGCAAAGCTGATCATTATCCTTGTGATAGTATTTTCGATTATATCTGCGGCGATAGAAGTTATCAGCACTCTTGAAGAAAAGGTGACGGCTGATATTTCAGGAATATTTTCCGAAAATTCCATCCGCGAAACCGAGGCTTATCCTTCGGAGGATGAGGCGGATGACTGGACAGCTTCCGGTGAGGATGCCGGCCGTGTTGAATATTCGGATGAAGAGGTGGCTGCCCTCGGCAGCGAATGTACAGGTTTTGAACATATGGATATAGCGGCGGAAGAGTTCATGGCTGTTTTGGAGCCTGAATTATCGAAGCTGGGAGTAGATACGAAATCTTTTTCAGATTCGTCTAATAATTATTCCTATGATTATGGAGAAGATAATTCCTATTCCTATTTTGTTCAGGAACGCATGTACGATATGGATATGGATATCGGCTATTACTATAATGTGGCATGGGATACTTTCAGCAAAAGACTTCATGAAGTCAGCTACAATGTCTATGACAGCGAGAGGGCGGATGAATTTTTCGTATCCACCATGCAGGCTCTGGCCGGAGACGGGGAGTCTTTCAGAGAAGAATTTCAGAAACAGCGGGGCATCGCAGAAAAGGATGAATATGTCTTTTTTGATGTGGATGGCTATGAGGTATATATTAACTATTATGAAAGCTATGAAGACTCTTATTATATCTCAATTACCAAAACAATGTAGGCGAAGGATTCCGTTGTTTTGAAATATGAACAATTTTTATACGTTTATTCCTTGACGTAATTGTTCAACATGTATTAAAATAATCATTGGAGTATAATGCGTTTTGCATTATGATATGCTACACAAATGAAAGGAGATTTTTTCAAAATGGCAAAAGTTATGAAAACCATGGATGGTAATACGGCTGCTGCATGGACTTCCTATGCGTTTACAGAAGTAGCTGGTATTTTCCCAATCACACCATCCTCACCAATGGCCGAAGTCACAGATGAATGGGCTGCAAACGGCAGAAAAAATATTTTCGGACAGACTGTAGAAGTTGTTGAAATGCAGTCCGAGGCAGGTGCCGCTGGTACAGTACACGGTTCCCTTTCCACAGGTGCTTTAACAACAACATACACAGCATCTCAGGGTCTTCTTCTGATGATTCCGAATATGTACAAAATCGCCGGTGAGCAGTTACCATCAGTATTCCATGTAAGTGCCAGAGCTCTTGCAACACATGCCCTGAACATCTTTGGTGACCATACAGATGTTATGGCTTGCCGCCAGA
>URND01000166.1 GCA_900549105.1 uncultured Eubacteriales bacterium | reverse complement strand
ATTGTCATGGAGCACACCGGACGTTATTATGAAGTCCTTGCTCATCAACTTTCCGGGGCCAACCTATTTGTCAGCGCCATCACCCCAAAGCTTATCAAGGGCTTTGACAATGATTCCCTTCGTAAGGTTAAGTCCGATAAAGCGGATGCCATCAAAATCGCCCGATATGCACTTGACAAATGGCAAAATCTCAAACAGTATAGTGTTATGGATGAAGTACGCAATCAGCTCAAAACCATGCCTCAGGATAATCCGGTTTATAGATTTCTTGATAAAAAACGATCTCAAGGTAAGCCTTATTACGTCTACATGACTGCTGGAGCAAACAAGTTTTTAAGAATCTACTATGGTTGGGTGAAAGAATATCTTTCATCACTTCCAGAATCCGAATAACTTCATAACACCTTCCTTCAGACCAGCACAGGTATGATGGTCTTGTTTTGATACCTATTTTTCAACTTGTATAAAATTTTCAATTTTCATAAATTTAGCTTTGGCTTTTTATTTGCAGGCTATTTTCACATAATACACGACTACACACTAAGCAATGATTCAATACCTTTTATACAAATTCTCAATCCATATCACAAAGAAAATTCTAGTATAATTAAAACCTCTTAATAAAATATCCTATAGCTAACTTCTATTTTACAGCAAATATCTTTGGTTCAAAAGATATCATTAGCATGAAAAAAGGCCCCAAAACCTAAGCTTCCAAGGCACTCTGCATTATACCAAAATCTCAAGCCACACTAAATATAACGTCTTACCTCTTTCATATATCTCAAATAAGAATCTCCAAATTTTTCAATACACTCTCTTTCCTCTGCAAGGATAATCCAATGAGCTGAAATCTGAAATATCAAAACTATACCCAACAATACCCACGAGCTGCTTAAAACCGCCATCCCTATAAAACAAATAAAATACGCTATATACATCGGATTTCTTGAAAAATGATATATCCCATTTATATTCAGTCCTTCATCCGATGGAAAAGAAAAATGAACTATAGAAACGGCACATAGAAATATACCTAATAAATAGAGACCTATGCCGAATCCAAAACACACCATATTATCTGTCTTGATTTTCAAAAATATCAAATACACAAATATGCTAAGATTGGAGATTTGATAAAACAAGTACGCCACCAGCTCATTCCCATACATTGGTGCAAAATGAGCCGCACGCTGTACTGCGTCTTTACTTATAAATGCCAACAATCCAAACCGTATTAGCAAAAACGGTATTAACAATAAAAAACTACTTATCTCCAATTTTAATCAACCCTCTTTCGGCTTCCGTGTATATGTTACATACTGATATGGAATTTTCCCCTCAACTCTCTGCTTTTCTTCACATACCCATTCTGTTTCATCAAATTCCGGGAAAAACGTATCCCCTGGAATTACCACATCAATCAGGGTAACATACATTTTATCTACTAGCGGGATTGCTTCTTTATATAGCCTGGCGCCTCCGGAAATAAAGCAATCTCTATCTCCTGCCAGACTAATGGCTTCTGCCAAAGAACAAGCTGTCGTACAATTATCTGCTTCAAATCTTTTTGTCCCGGACACCACAATTGTATAACGATTAGGCAGCGGCTTTCCTATTTCTTCATAAGATTTTCTTCCCATAATGACAATATTTCCAGTTGTCAACTCACGGAAACGTTTCTGTTCACCTTTAATGTCCCACGGTATCTTACCCTGGTAACCAATGACCCTGTTTTTTGCATATGCCACGATTAAACTTATCATTTTCTACTCCCGTTCCATAATATCCCCAATATAGCAGAACCCAATTTCCAGGCTCCGCCTCCCTGTCACTGCATTCTCAACAGCAATCTTTGCATCCCAAACCGCCAGTATTAAATTTCCTGCCCCCCAGATGCTTCGGTTCACAACTTGCTGTCTGAGTACCTCATTCATACTGTTCTCTCCTCAAATCTGTCTTTATCAAAATTTCCACTGCCGGATTATAATTTCATTATACACTTGCCGCCACCAAAATTTAAAGTACTTTAACGAATCATTTTAAACAATCCATGTTTATTTCAGTAAACATAAAAATTCTTTTTTATATTGGCTGGCAGATTGTCGTTTTCGCAAAGTTCCCCCGTTAACAGTTCAGCCACAGATGTTCCAAGTGCCTTCGCCAAATCCTCAATAATTCCTATATCCGAAAGGCCTTTGTCCGTTTCCCATTTTGAAACAGTATTGCCACTGACGCAAATCTTTTCCACCAATTCTTCATTAAGTTATCGGATAAATTTTTATTATAATTCAACTTTTTTGATATACCAAAATATAGATTTAAACTTTTGAATTCACAAATGCCTTTTCTTGTTATATAATCATGTTGACAATATAATATGCTTAACCAGGGAGCCGAAGGGGCGATTATGTCAGCCGCCGGACTTTATGAAAGGGGGCTGGTGCTATGGTTACATATGGAGATTTATTCAACTTTGTAATTATGCTTTGCGCTGTGATAACTCTTGTTATTTATATTAAACGCAAAAAGTAGCGCCCTCTGTCTGGTAAACTAAGGCGCTACTCTTTGTAGACAATTGTTTTGCCGACGGCTAGGTGTACTCTAGCTTTCGGCTCTCTTGTTAAGTATATTATATGCCATTGATACGAATTTTTCAACTATAATTTAACCAGTCTCTTAACCCTTAAAAGGGGCTTCATTTAATCTCACAATATTGGAGGAGTACAAAATGAAATTCGATGTTTCAAAATTACAATGGACAAGAGAACCGGAAAACTACCGGATTTCCCCGAAAAAAATCGAGATTACCACAAAGCCAAATACGGATTTGTGGCAAAGAACCTATTACCATTTCCGCAATGACAATGCCCCTGTACTTCAGATGAAAACCAGCGAGCCCTTTTTTTCTTTTGTTGTCAAAACAGAATTTGCCAGTCATCACCGGTTTGATCAATGCGGTGTTGTCATTTATCTGGACAGTGAAAACTGGATCAAAGGTTCTATCGAATATGAAAGTGACCAATTTCAGCACCTTGGAAGTGTAGTAACCAATCATGGCTATTCGGATTGGGCCACGACGGAAATTGATGCCAATATAAAATCTATGTGGTATCGGTTGAGTCGGCGGGAAGACGATTTCCGCATCGAATGTTCGGAAGATGGTGTTACTTACCGTCAGATTCGGATTTGCCATTTGTTAGAGGGTAAGGGAGAAATCGCATTTGGCATCTATGCCTGCAGCCCGGAAGATTCCTCCTTTTTGGCCACTTTCACCAACATGGAACTCACCGAATGCAAATGGCTGGCGCATGATGGTCAAGCTCCGGATAATACATACTGAAATGCCGCACATCGCCGTTAAGCACACCTTGATAATGCTGCGCATTTTTCCTTCGAGGGCATTCGAAGAACACCGTTAAATCACAAAAAGAGCCAGACGCACAGCCGCAGAGCCGATAACACGCAGAAAGGAGCCATTGCTTCCTAGATGATTACTCATCTAGGAAGTACAACGTCATTTTTTTGTTCCATACCCAATCGCCGACAGGATTCGGTCTATGATACGCGCATTTGCAAGCGAGAAAGTCCCGGAAACCGCAGGTTTCTCACCATCTGTGATGCATCTGCCAAGCTGTTCAACTTCCAGTCTGTAGTTGTGGGGAGCATCAATTGTTCGAATCTCATCAATGCCGTCAAAAGTCTGCAGACGGTAGCTCAGTTTTCCATGCGCATTGAAATCAAATCTGTCAGACCTGATCTCACCTTTAGTTCCGTGAATCTGGAAATAGGCAAAGCCGCGGTGCTTATCTGTCGCCAAAACCATCCCGCATTCAATATTTGCAACAGCACCATCGGCATACTCAAAAATACTCGTTGTATAGAGATCAATGCCATCAGGTGCTTTATGGGCAATCGCCTGAACTGTCTCCGGCTCCCTGCCGAGAATGCGGAGGACCAGACTGTTTACATATACACCCAGGTCATAGGTGCAGCCGCCGCAGGTTTCCTTACGCATGCGGATATTGGAGTGATTATAATCAGAAGTACAGAAGCCTGCCTCCATGTAGAGGATATCTCCAATTGCACCGCTCTGCACATCCTCCGCCAAAGCAGAAATAATCGGAGAATGAAGATACGCAAATGCTTCCATCAGATACACGCCGTTCTCCTTTGCTACATTGAACATTTCCTGCGCTTCAGCAGCAGTCGTGGCAATAGGCTTTTCGCAAAGCACATGCTTCTTTGCCTGCAGAGCACGGATTGTCCAGTCGTGATGCATCGTATTTGGAAGCGGAATGTAGACTGCTTCGACCTCCGGATCCGCGAGGAGTTCCTCATAGCTATCGTAAGCTTTCTGAAAACCATATTTTTCCTTGAATTTCTCGACTTTATCCAGACTTCGACCCGCAATAGCGTACATTTCGCAGTTCTCCGCCTGACGCATTCCTTCTGCAGTATTCCGCTCGAAGATCATTGCCGTGCCCATAACACCCCACTTTACTTTTCTCATTTTGCGCCTCCTAAATCTTTTTATATTCTGATTATACCGACTGATAAAAAAGGGCTTCCCGATTTCTCGGAAAGCCCCATAAAGTCTAGCTTTTTACTGATTACTCGATGATAGAAGCAACACGGCCTGATCCAACAGTACGTCCACCTTCACGATACTTTAATCCCGTTTCATCCTGCATTTTTTATGCTTTTCTATCCAAAATACAGTAAAAAATGGCTGATTTACATGGTCTATTTTTATTTGCCTGATTTCTTGGCACCGTTTTGGCACCGGACGCCTTGTTCTAAATACTTCGTCATCAACACCTACTACTTCCTCTGCCATTTTCTTATTGCACCCATTATTTTTTATTGTTATAATCAGAACATGGGTGCTACCATAACGGTAGGCGGTTAGTCCTTCAACAGAGG
>URND01000165.1 GCA_900549105.1 uncultured Eubacteriales bacterium | reverse complement strand
TGGGTTGTCGGCGGTGCAGCGGCCGGTTCAGGCCCGGCCGGAAGGCTTCTCGGGCAGGTGGCGGAGGCTGCCAAAGGAACTCCGGTGGTATGCGGAACCGGCTGTAAACAGGATAATATCGAGTATGTTTTAACCCGCTGTAACGGCGCCTTTGTCGGCTCGGCTTTTAAAGCAGACGGACTTTTTGAAAATCCGATTGATGAGGAACGAGTACGGCGGTTTATGGAAAAGGTACATATGCTGAGAGGTGGACAGTAATGGCCGCATATCTGGGTATTGATATCGGAACCCGGGAGAGTAAAGGGGTTCTCATAGATGACAAAGGAAAAATTATTGCCATGGAGGTTGTCGGACACGGTGTGGACAATCCTCGGCCCGGATGGTTTTCTCAGGATGCGGAAGTTATCTGGTGGGGAGATTTTTGCCGTTTGTGCCGGATGTTGACAGCAAAGGCAGAGATATCGGCTTCAGAAATTGGCTGTGTCGGCCTGTCTGCGTTGGGGTGCGACTGTGTACCTGTGGACAGTGAAGGGAAGGCACTTTGCGATGCCATTCTTTATGGGATTGACAGCCGCAGCCATAAAGAAATTGAATGGGCGTTGGACAAGTATGGCCCGAATGCGGAAACAGTTTTTGGGCATGAGCCCTGCAGCTCGGATGTGGCCCCAAAAATTATGTGGTTCAAAAATAACCATCGGGATATTTGGGAAAAGGCCCATAAGTTTTTGACGGCATCCTCCTACTTATGCGCAAGGCTGACGGGAAGCTATGTATTGGACCCTTATCTGGCTGAAGATTTTTTGCCATTGTATGATTTAGAGAAGGGCTGTGTGAATTCGGAAGGCTGTAAGGATTTTTGCAGGCCGGACCAATTGGCCGAACTGCTTCCGGCAACGGCAGCGGCGGGAAGGGTGACAGAAACTGCGGCAGAAGCAACCGGGTTGAATGTCGGAACGCCGGTACTCACCGGCACCGGGGATTCGGGCGCTGAAGCTATTTCCTCAGGCGTATGCCAGCCGGGAGATATGATGATTCAGCTTGGTTCCACCGGATATATGATTTATCTCAGCGACCATAAGATTGAAGAACCGCGCCTGTGGCCGGGGACATTTATCCTGCCGGGAACATTTGGCATCTGCGCCGGAACAAATATGGCGGGGGTGCTGACCCAGTGGATGCGTGAACAGTGGTATCGGGATACCGAAAGGGGAAGTGAACCGCCATTTCATCGAATGGAACTGGAAGCTTCGCAGGTCCCGGCCGGAAGTGAAGGGTTAATCTGCCTGCCTTATTTTGCCGGGGAGCGGACGCCAATCAATGATTCGAAGGCGAGGGGCGTGTTCTTTGGGCTGGAAACCGGTCATACCCGCGGCCATATGGTGCGGGCGGGAATCGAGGGAATATGCTATACAATAAAAGCCAATGTAGAGGTGATGAAACAACATCAACTGCCGCTTCAGCGGATTTTTGCCGTAGGCGGCGGTACAAAAAATGCTCTTTGGCTCCAATGCCTGGCGGATATTCTTGAAGAGGAGATTTCTGTTCCGGCGGTGTCCATCGGCGCGGCCTATGGGGACGCCCTGATGGCGGCTCTGGCCGGAGGGGCTTTTTCCGGATGGAAAGAACTCTCCCAAAAGATTCAAATTCAAAAAACATATCGGCCAAATCCGGCGAATTTTGCGTTGTACCGCAGACAGGGCCGGATATTCAATAAACTCTATGAAACTACAAAAGAATATATGCACGATTTGGCAGAGCGTGTGTGAGTGAAAATTGTATTCAACGGAATTGAAGCGCTGTATTTTGCAGTCCGAGGTGCAAAATCATGAAAATAACAGACTTTATCGGTGAAGCTACAGAGTATGATAAGAAGGAAGTTCACATTGACATTTTCGACGACCGTATGGAGATTTACTCTCCTGGTGGCATGTTTGACGGTTCCATCGTCCAAAATCTTGATACTGATAATGTGGCATCTAAACGCCGCAATCCTGTAATCGCTGATATTTTCAGTCGTATGCACTTTATGGAGCGCCGTGGCAGCGGATTCAAGAAAATTAAAGCCGATTATCGACGTGCAGTGAATTATCGCAACGAGGTGGAACCGTTGTTCAGGTCAACACCAACCTCGTTTTTCGTCACGCTTTATAATTTGAATTATAATGTCCCAATTAAAAAAATGGGTCTTTCATATGAAAATCAGGCCTTTAACGAAGAAAAAACAGGCTTTCAAGAGAAAAAACAGGCTTTTGAAATGTTGATTTCCAGTTTTAATTTCAGTACACCGACAAAAGAAAACATTATGAAAATGTATTTACATTTCGGGTTTGATATTGTTTTTGCAAGAACAGATGTTATGAATGTAACCGGACTTACTGCTACTCCGGCTACGGAACTGATGCGTAAATTGAAAAATAATGAATTAATTGAGCATGTAAAGGGTAGAGGAAAATACAAGTTTGTTGAACTCGGAGAGTAATTAATATAACTACTAGAAGCTGAAATTGAACTTACAGATTGTCAACAGCCATCTGAAACCGCAAAAAATCCCCTCGATATTTCCTGAAAAACCGTTTCAAGGTTTTGAAGGAAATATCAAGGGGATTCTCCGTTTCAAGGTTTTGAAGGAAATATCGAGGGGATTCTCTTTAAAGAACTTTATTCAGGAAATCTTTAAGTCTTGCGTTTTTCGGATTCGCAAAAAATTCTTTTGGTTCATTTTCCTCCTGAATAATTCCCTGGTCGATAAAGATAACCCGGTCGGATACCTCGCGGGCGAAGCCCATTTCATGGGTAACAACAACCATGGTCATGCCCTCCTCGGCCAGTTCTTTCATAACGTTAAGAACTTCGCCAACCATTTCCGGGTCCAATGCGGAGGTTGGTTCATCAAATAAGAGAATGTCCGGGTCCATAGCCAATGCACGGGCAATGGCAACACGCTGGCGTTGGCCGCCGGAGAGACGCACCGGATATTCTCCGGCCTTATCCTTTAAGCCAACCCGGTCGAGAAGTTTTAAAGCCCGTTCTTCGGCCTGGGCTTTTGGAATTTTTTTGACATTAATCGGTGCAGCAGTGATATTCTGCATAATGGTCATATTGCTGAACAGGTTAAAGTTCTGGAATACCATTCCGATTTTCTGGCGAATTTTATCGATATCGGCGCCCTTGGTATTAATCTGCTGGCCTTCAAAAATAACTGCGCCATCGGTTGGCTCTTCCAACCGGTTGAGACAGCGGATGAAGGTACTTTTGCCGGAGCCGGACGGGCCGATTACAGCCACAACTTCGCCTTTATGGATATCGATATCGATGCCCCGGAGAACTTCCAGATGGCCGAAATGTTTTTTCAGCCCGCGCACCTGTAAGAGGGCTTCATCTGTTTTAACGTGTGACACTTGCGTTCAGCCTCCTTTCGATGTAGGCAACCAGCTTTGACAGAGGGAATACCATAATAAAGTAGATGATGGCTACGATAACATATGGTTCCAATGTCCGATAGGAGATGGAAACGACGTCTTTAGCGCAGAACATCAATTCGCTGATGCCGACGAGAGAGACAATGGACGTTTCCTTAATAATAGATACAAATTCGTTCATCAATGCCGGAAGGATATTCCGAAGCGCCTGCGGCAGTACAACCATTTTCAGAGTTAATCCGTGGGACATGCCAAGGCTTCGCGCCGCTTCAATCTGGCCGGAATCGACAGCGCCGATACCGCTTCGAACGATTTCAGCCACGTAGGCAGAGCTGTTGAGAACGAGGACAAGCAGTCCCCAGAAGAAACTGTTGAAGTCCTTCATAAAAGGAACATTAATTTTGATGCCGAAAGCTGCGGCGCCAAAATAGATAACCATAACCTGCACCATCAACGGTGTGGAACGGAAAATTTCAATATAAATACTGATAAGCCATCTTAACGGCTTAATTTTGGACATTTTGCCGAGGGCGAATATAGTGCCGAAAATGGTACTCAGGATAACCGTGATCAAAGATAAGATTAAAGCCATTTTTGCGCCGCCGAGAAAATGTCCGGCATACTGGGAAAATATAGAGGCCATCGTGCCTGCGGAGAATAAATCCATTTTAAACCCCCTGAATATGTAAAAAAGGTGCTGCACTAAAGACAGCACCTTATTGTGCGAGTTACTCGTTTTCGCTTAATGAAAGCTGAAGTGCAACAGCTTCTTCATACCATTTCTGCATGGAACCGTCATCAATGTATTTCTGAATAAGTTCATTCAGATAATTTGTCAAATCGTCGTTACCCTTCATAGAAGCGGCACAGTTGGCAGCTTCATCACCTTCAAGCATCGGAACAACAAAGGCTGTTTCCAAATCGTCATTCTGCTTTGCGTAAGCATAAGCATTATCATAGTCCATGATAGCGATATCGATATTGCCGGCTTTCAAATCCATAACAACATTTGGAATGGTTTCCAGATAACGGCCGGTACAATCCGGATAAAGTGTATCGGCAACCTTCTGCTGGTAGCTGCCCTTCTGAGCGCCCATGGTTACACCGGCAACCATTGCGCTTTCATCTTTAAATTTATCCACGTCATCTTTGCGCACCAAAGACATCTGTCCGTTTGCCAGATAGGAAATAGTAAATGAAAAGCTCTTCTGGCGCTCAGCATCCGGGGTTAATGCTGCGAAGGCAACATCATCAAGTCCGGCCTGGACACTTGGAAGTACGGAGTCAAAAGCCATATCGTCGATAACACATTCAACGCCCATCTCATCAGCAATCGCTTTAACGAGGGATGGCTCGAGGCCTACAATGTTTCCGTCGGCATCTTTGAAAGCATAAGGAGCGAAAGTAGCTTCTGTAGCGATACGAAGTTCGCCTCGTTTCTGAATCTCTGCAACGGAATGGTATTCAATATCGGTTGCTTTGTATTCAGAGTTGCCGGCTGCGGATTCGGCAGCCGCTGTTTCGCC
>URND01000164.1 GCA_900549105.1 uncultured Eubacteriales bacterium | reverse complement strand
ACATCCGCGACATCAGCACCCGGACGTATTACCGGAAACGTAAGGAGGCCGTTGAGGTGCTCAGTTCGGTGTTGTGGGGATATACGGCGCAGGATAGCGCGGGGATCGTGAGGGAGTTTTTGCAGTAAGGTGCTTTACAGGGTGGAGCAGGTATGCCCCATCCACCCTGTATATCATCTTGCAAAGAAGCTATTCAAAGAATTGGTTGTTGCCAGTAATATTTCCATCTTTATCGAGGTAATAAAACCCGCTCCAATCACCTGTAATCTGACGCCCCCAACCTCCAGTAAAGAACTGTTTTTCTCCAAAGCATGTCCAAAATAGCACATATCCTGTTTCTCTAATATACCGGAGCATTTCATTTTTTCTAAACCACAGACTGCTTCCAAGGCCAAGTTGCCTTGCATCGAACGCAATTAAATTACCAGCAGAGTCATAGAAACAACCATTATACTCCTTTTGCAGCAAGCCTAATGTTCTAACAAGTCTCATACATGGCACAACAAGACTCACCGTGTCCACTTGAGAGGCATCCTGTTCAGTTTCCCAGCGGAGGTTTAACGTAGCTGGCATTACAACGCCGTAACTTTCATTGCCCTGCTCACATTCTTGCCACTCATCAATTAAATCTCTGGCTGCTGGTGCCCAAACATATTCTCCTGCATAAAGTTGATAAACAGTCCCCGCCTCTGGAAACCAGCGTCCCATAAAGTTACAATTTTTCAATAAAGCGTGCATTTTATCAAACTCTTTGCAACTTACAAAATATGCATGAGACATTGTCCAGACCTCTTGTGCACCACGGCTTCTATGTAGACCATCATCATCTTCAATATACTTTTCATTGTTTTGATGGTCATATTGCGTCAGAGCAAGCCATTCTTCTCCATACTGATCTTTTATGAGTAATTTGTCTGAAGCCCTTTCAAAAAATGGGGAATTTGATTTTGCCCACGATTCGATTTGCTTTTCGTCTGTGACATCTCCGTCGAAGAAATCACCTTGAATTTGCATGAAATCAAGACTTTGTTTACACGCAGTACCGATTTTCAGATTAAGTGTCGGATCAAAATCACGCATAAATGGCTCCCATGCACCATGGTAGTCGATCAGCTCATCCCATCTCTCAACCTCAGCATTGTCAGCAATTTTGGACATCACATGGTACATTGCTATCCATTGATATTTTTTCCCGATTCGTTCTGTTCGTTTGTTTTCAAAGCGATCTACGCCGCCTCTTCTGCTATCGTATTTACTGAACAGTTCATCTTTATAACCTAATACCGAAAAGATGTAATCCATGGCGTAATAATAGGCGTCGCTTATACTGACATTTCTGAAATCCTCGACATTTGCTTGAAAAATGTATCTTCCAAAATCGCCGTACATTCCTGCTCCGCCCGCTCCATTTGGATGCATGGACAACGCAATCGCATTTCTACCATAGTGTTGTGTTGCATTTTCAGAAATATAGTATTCCTTTGCTTGCATCGTGGGAATCATCACCGAACCATATGGAGGTCGAATTCTCGTCAATTCAATTTTACCGCCCATGCTTGGGAACTCATAAAGCCAGCGTTCTATGATTAGCCTAGCGCTGTCGCGCAGTAAAATATCCTCATATACACATGGCTTGTTGAATATAGCATTATACACATAAAGCGCTAGTTGTTCATATTCCTTTTCAGCTGTATCTGTGCGTTTGATACATGCTCCAAATACGCAACAGTATAATCTCTGCAGGACATAAGGATCATCGACATTTTCAAATTTCTCCAAAAAGGGCATACATAAATCAAAATTACGGCAAAGGATTTCCACTATCGCTTTAGATGTTTGATCTCGCAATCTGCGGTTTGATGATGTCAGCAGCCACCCAAAGAGTGTTAGCATTAGTTCAATGCTTTGCGTATTCATCTCTAAGAATGAATTGCCTTGTTCAAAGTATTCAATAAGCTGCCAAACTCTGCCTTCTGAAGACATGTCATTTATGTAGATCGTCCATAGATAGTCTCTATGATTGAGCGGTTGCTTCAGAAGCAATCTGTGTAAAAAAACTGCATTGATTGGACTTTTCTCTTTTGTGCTATTTGCAATAAGAATAGGCCACAGATTTTCCGGTGCGACATGATGTACATGGATAAATTCAAAAAAACGTTCTGCAGAAAATGTGTTGCAGTTTCGCCAATGGTACGTTTCAAGATATCCAGCAACAATCTCTTTCTGACCACGCGGTTCACGCACGAACTGCAGCAATTGCTCAATATAGTCCTCTGCTGTTTTGTCCTCTCTCAAACAGCACGCGATTGCCGCAACTGTAATACCGCTCCAATCACCCAGCATTCCATTGTTCACCTTCAGAACGTATTGAAGCAAATAGTTAATCAATTCGTCCCTTGCTCTGTTTGATTTTGCCAGTACCTTTGCTTTCCAATAATCGTCTAACAAATTATACGCCAAATAATAGATTTCCGAGTCGCCAGTCACGCCCCTGCACAAAACGCCATTTTGCTCCAATACTGCCAAAAATTTTAGTTTTTTTCCTTCAAATCCAAAAGTTCTCCAGAATTCAATATCTTGAAGCATTTCGATTTTTGTGACATATGTGCGACCGTTTACAATTTCTTTCTCAACCAATTCATCAAGCAAATATTGTAATACTGCCCCTGTCCACTCAGCACTAAGCTCGCGCAGAAGTTCCGCATCTTTTTTCTCAATATATCTATCAAACAGACGAAACAGTTCCGCATTGTTCTCAGCATATGTTTCGCAAAACAACATTAAAAACAATGGATTCTGCATTTCCGCTTGTAATGCGTAATCTGGTAAGAATGGGATATTGTAGTGATTCATAAAGCTTTTGATTGCTTCAATCGAATTGACCTCAAAACCTCTGTGACAGATTTCAATTACTTCCCCAGATGAAATCATTCTTTTTACAGCATCGTCAAAAGCTACGCTCTCATAGCCGTCGCGAATCGATATTGCCATTTTGACGTATGGTAGACTTTCAACGAGACGAATCAATTCACCAAGTCCATTTTTCCAGATTCTAATATCATCGCTTTCATTGATTCCATCAAAGAAAACTGGAACAATCGTTGAGTCACGTTTTCCCAGTTCGTTCAGTATTCCAAGGAAATCCCGCAGTTCAATATTTAGATTCAGGACTTTTTGTGTCTGAATAAAAATGGGTTCTGAGGTCAAGTACACATTGCCTAAAACAAGAATAGCTTTTTGTCCTGCTTTGTTGTACTCCGCAACCGTATTTGCAAACAACTGTGACTTCCCGGCACCAGCCGCACCTGTTACCAGCAGTGTCTTTTTGTTGATCAGACTTTGTTCGATCTGGTTTATTGCAAGATGGTCAATGCCATCCAAAATTCTTTTGCAACTCTGAACTTTTGCCCATTCGTCTTCATTATTCTCGATGCGTTTGCCACTGGCGAGTTTCTGTTCATATGCGGATATTGTCTTTTGCACGTCCTCCAACTGCTCTGAATAGCTTTCTTTGATCTGACTAATCCAGTCCACGCAGGTATCTAGCGTCTGCTCGTTGATATCTGGAAGTTCGATAATTGCATTGCTAATCGCTTTTGCTAGTGAAGCATAGCTAGCGCCAGCCCAGTACCTTCTATTCAGCGAGTCCACTGCTTGAGTTTTTTTCTCATTTAAGAAGCTTATAGCATTTCCATTCCGTAAAAATAGCTCCAAGTATTCTTTCGCTTCAGTGTCAACATTAAAAGCGCCATTGTACCGTGTTCCGAGCGAATCCAGAGCTATTCTTGCTCTATTTCTGATCCATTCGCTATCAATACCATGATTCAAGAAGTAAAGCATTGAAAGATTTTTGTTCTTTTGAACACTTTCAATAATTGACTGATTGCATATCAGCACAATGTCCATTGCGGCAGCAGCAAGCTTTCCTTTTATTCTAAGAAAAGCTTTACTTGTGGTCGTCAAGTCTTTGTTGCAATACAAATATATAACGTCCAGTTTTCCACTGTAATGCGTTATGCATTTCTCCATCGAACGCTCTATTTGATCATAATCTGTTGAGGTAAAATACTTTGACTGGAAGCTAATCCTCTTCTCGGTTTCTTTATGATAAATAGGTTCGATTTCAACTCCGGGATTATTCGGATTTGAATGAAAATGCGCCGTTCCGCCAAAAAAGTCCTGATTAAATACCGCCCGGCATAAATTCTCAAAAGCAATTTTTTGATTCGGATTACAAACCTCAAATCGCTGCCATGTCATGTCAGTTGCCGTTAAATGCACCATTTCCATATCTGCACCTCATCAGTTTGTTATGAATCGGACACCAAATTGTTATTAAAGCAATTATTCAGCATTATTTTACCATGTACTTCGGCATATTTGCAATATACAGTGAGGGCGCAACCTTGACATGGTTGCGCCCTTACTACATTAGTTTATCTACTCAACGGCAATATTTTCTCCAAACAGTTTCTTAATTCCAATTCGGATTGGTCGGGAATCAATATGCAAATATTGGAACCGCATTGCATACAGCAGTTCTTCGATGATTTTTAGATCACTCAAATGAATTGCCTCTAAGTTCAGATTCAATCGGCTATGTGCAATGCCATTTCGCACAGTATTCATACGGTCACAGATTTCCTCAATAGTCACATCTAATGCGCCATCGTACCTGCTTCTTATATCCCTAAATGCACAGCACTGTCACAACATTGGCACGGTTTTGCTCTTTCGGCGCAAATCCATATATGCTATACTGAAAATGCTCAAAAGCATATAAAACTGAATCTTGTTGCGAGCAGACGTCCGGATCGGGCGTCTGCTTTTTGCATCGGGAAAAGAAAAGGAGGAGCATCTTTGAACACATCCAACAATTTACCGCAGCTTCCGCCGCCGAGGAAAAGTCCGGGGCGTTGGCTCTACGCCGCATGGCTCGGCGTCAGCATTCTGCCGCTTCTGACTCAGC
>URND01000163.1 GCA_900549105.1 uncultured Eubacteriales bacterium | reverse complement strand
CAAGCTGGCAAAAACGCCGCCGCGATCGATGTCGCCCACCAGCAGGACCGGAGCTTTTGCCAGCTTTGCCATGCCCATGTTGACGATGTCGTCCTGCTTGAGGTTGATTTCCGCCGGACTGCCTGCGCCCTCCAGCACGATGATGTCGTACTGCTCATCCAGCTGGCGGTATGCCTGCATGATGTGGGGGATCATCTCTTTTTTACGTTTATAATATTCGCGTGCGGACAGGTTGCCCAGCACCTCGCCGTTGACGATGACCTGAGAGCCGGTGTCGTTGGTGGGTTTGAGCAGGATGGGGTTCATCAAAACCGAAGGTTTGATACCGGCTGCCTCCGCCTGCATCACCTGAGCTCTGCCCATCTCCAGCCCCTCTTCTGTAATAAAAGAGTTCAGTGCCATATTCTGGGATTTAAAGGGCGCTGTCCGATAGCCGTCCTGGGCAAATACCCGGCACAATCCGGCGGTAATAAAACTTTTTCCCGAATTCGACATGGTTCCCTGAACCATGATCACCTTTGCTTTCATCGATATGTCCTCTAAATATCCAGTTCCAGTTCTACCGGGCAATGGTCGGAGCCAAAGATTTCCTGATGAATCGAAGCGCTTTGAAGCTTATCCTTCAGCGCCTCCGATGTCAGAAAATAGTCGATACGCCATCCGGCATTGTTCTTCCGGGCATTAAAACGATAGGACCACCAGGAATATTCTCCCGTTTTATCCGGATAAAAATAACGGAAGGTATCAATAAAGCCCGCATTTAAAAGTTCTGACATTTTCGCCCGCTCTTCATCGGAAAAACCTGCATTTTTCCGGTTTGTCTTCGGATTTTTTAAATCAATCTCCTCATGGGCCACATTCAAATCCCCGCACACAACCACCGGTTTTTTCTTCTCAAGTTCTTTAAGATAACTCCGAAAAGCATCTTCCCACTCCATCCGATAAGGCAGTCTGGCAAGTCCCTCCTTTGAATTCGGCGTGTACACTGTCACGAGATAAAATTCATCATATTCGGCGGTAATCACCCGTCCCTCCGTGTCATGCTCGTCTATTCCCATACCGTAAGTCACATTCACCGGTTTTATGCGTGTAAACACCGCGGTTCCCGAATATCCTTTTCTTTCCGCATAATTCCAGTACTGTTCATACCCCGGCAGTTCCAACTCAATCTGCCCGGCCTGCAGTTTTGTCTCCTGAAGACAAAATACATCCGCATCCAATTCCTTAAATATATCCATAAAACCTTTGCCGACAACGGCGCGAAGGCCGTTGACATTCCACGAAATCAATTTCATTTAAATCACTCTCCCATACTCTCATGAATCGCATCCAGCACCTTTTCCAGTTGTTCGGCCGGCATCTGCCCGGGAGCCGAAGCCTTCTCCCCGGCGCCAAAAGTAATCGCCGAGCCAAAAGTCTCTCCGGCCAGACGGCTAATCAGTCCCATCGGCCCCATAGACATGGTTACCACCGGTTTTTCCGTATAGAGCCGCCCCATTTCTTCAGTCGCCGTTAAAAGCTCCAGCACATCCGCCTTTGCCTTTGGCATGACGGCAATCTTCAAAATATCCGCGCCCATCTCATCCATCAAAATCAGCCGGCGGGTTATCTCATCCTTTTCCGGCGTTTTGATAAAATCATGATTGGATGCAATGACGGCCATCCCCTGCCGGCGGGCCGCCTCGATAAGCGCTTTTGTCACTTTGCCGTCCATAAATAATTCAACGTCCAGCCCATCCGCCTGTCCCGATTCGCAGACCGCCTGTCCGACTGCCAGATACTGTTCCGGAGAAATCGCTTTTTCACCGCCCTCCTGAATGGAGCGGAATGTAAATAACAATGGTTTATCGCCAAGGCTGCGGCGCAATGCCCCGAGAGTTTCCTGCAAAGCTTCTCTGTCGAACACATCCTCATACCAATCGGCCCGCCATTCTATTAAATCTGCCGGAAGCTTCTGCATATTTTCCGCTTCCCGCAAAATTTCTTCTCTGTTTTTTCCGCAAATGGGAACACAAATCTTTGGTCGCCCTTCGCCAATTGCCAATTTTCTTATATATACTGTATCCATACAAACCTCCAAATTGACATTCTGTCCTTTTTATTTTAATATTTATTTGATGTAATGGCAAGCTTTAGATAAAGGAGAACAATTATGGAATCAAGAATAACCGGACATACAGTCCTGACCGGCCTTTTAGGCAGCCCGGTCGCCCACAGCATTTCACCAATGATGCACAACGAAGCTTTCCGCCAGCTCGGCTTGGATTATGCCTATCTGGCTTTTAATGTAGGAACCGAAAATTTAAAAACCGCCGTTGAGGGCCTCAAAGTCCTTGGCGTCCGCGGTTTTAATCTGACAATGCCGGATAAAAACCTGATGGCC
Source organism: uncultured Eubacteriales bacterium (assembly GCA_900549105.1). GTDB lineage: Bacteria > Bacillota > Clostridia > Lachnospirales > Lachnospiraceae > Frisingicoccus. The sequence continues at coordinate 2,636 of URND01000163.1, read as the reverse complement.
GAATATTGCGATAAATTATCTCCGGCAGCCGAAATCATCGGCGCCGTCAACACAGTTGTCAATGATAATGGCGTTTTGACCGGGCATACCACCGATGGCATCGGCTATATGCAGGCCGCGAAAGACGCCGGATTTGATTTGACCGGAAAAACCATGACATTACTCGGCGGCGGCGGTGCAGCCACAGCTATCTGCGTTCAGGCGGCCCTGGACGGCCTGAAAGAAATCCATGTCTTTAATATGAAAGACCAGTTTTTCCCACGGCTTCAGACTCTCGTCGACAAAATCAACGCCCGGACCGACTGTAAAGTCACTTTAGATGATTTGGCGGATAGGACTGCTCTGAAAAAATCTATCGAATCCAGTCATATTCTGACAAATGGAACATCCGTCGGCATGAGTCCGAACACGGAGGGCTGCCTTATTACAGATATGTCCATGTTCCGACCGGATTTAATTGTTTCCGATGTCATCTATAATCCGGAGGAAACCAAACTGCTCCGCCTCGCCCGCGAACAGGGCTGTCAAACTTTCAACGGCCTTTACATGCTTCTCTATCAGGGGGCTGCCGCCTTCACTCTCTGGACAGGTATGGAAATGCCGGTAGATATCATCAAAGAAAAATATTTTACACGGTAAAATTCGCCAAAAATGCGCTTCCCATTTTAAGAGAAGCGCATTTTTTGTCTTCTAGTTTTCATCGATTTTTCGAATAATCTCATCGCAGATATCATTAATTTTTCGATGATCCGTTGCCACGGCGATGTCTGCCGCCGCTTCATATTTTGGCCGTCGTTTTTCCAGCAAATCACTGATAAAAGCCGTATTTTTATTGCCCCGCAGAAGCGGACGGCTGTCATCATTTTTTACCCGTTTTAAAATTGTTTCCGGCTCGGCCGTCAGCCACACAACGGTCCCCGCCGCTTTCATAATAGCCGCATTTTCATCCCGCAGGGCCATGCCGCCGCCGCAGGAAATAATCAGATTTCTCTGAGATTCCAATTCTTCCAACAATGCCGTTTCCATATTCCGAAAGGCCTCTTCGCCCTTTTGTGCAAAAATATCCGAAATAGACATTCCTTCCCTTTTTACAATCAGGGCATCCGTATCGACTTCTTTCATACCCAAACGTTTTTTCAAACGGGAAGAAACTGTGGATTTTCCCGTACCCATAAAGCCGATTAATAATATATTCTTTCTATCCATTTTATCGCCATCCTGCATCTGTTTTAATTATGCTTCATTATATCAATTCTTTCTTTGAATGGCAATAAGAAAGGCAGGCCGGGAATACCCATGCCTGCGCTTTCCATCAACAATATTCTATTTTCCGTCAATAACTGCTCTGGAAATAACCATCTTCTGTACTTCGGAAGTTCCTTCATACAGAGGAATAATCCGTGCATCACGGTACATGCGCTCAATCGCATAATCTTTCATATAACCGTAACCGCCGTGAATCTGAAGAGATTTATGAGCCACATAAACCGCATTTTCAGAAGCATAATATTTTGCCATGGCCGCCAGTTTGCCAATATTTTCTCCATGCTGGCGACGGTCCGCCGCATTTAATGTGAGCATCTTCGCTGCCTCTGTCCGTGTCGCCATATCAGCCAGATACCACTGAAGTCCCTGATTTGCATTGATTGGTTTGCCAAACTGTACACGCTGCTTAGAATATTCAACCGCAGCTTCCAAAGCGCCTTCGGCCACGCCGACACCCTGGGATGCCATGCCGATACGGCCGCCGTCAAGGCCTGCCATGGCAATCATAAATCCGCGTCCTTCTTTGCCGAGAAGCTGTGTTTTAGGAACACGACAGTCATCAAAAATCAACTCGGAAACTGGAGCAGCCCGAAGGCCCATCTTATCTTCTACCTTTCCGATAGAGAAGCCTTTTGTGCCACGGTCAACAATAATTGCCGACATGCCCTTTGTCTTCTTTGCAGGATCCGTCAGCGCAATCAGGATAACGTAATCGCCTTCATCTTCGCCCATATTACTGATAAAACATTTGGAACCGTTGATCACATAGTCATCACCGTCAATAATAGCTTTTGTCCGGGCGGAAGCCGCATCGGACCCCGCATTCGGCTCAGTCAGAGCAAAGGCGCCAACGGAACCCGTGCATGCCATTCTCAGATATTTCTGTTTCTGCTCTTCTGTACCGTTTCTTAAAATAATATCATTTGTCAATGTGTGTACGGCAATCAATTCAGCTACACTGGCGTCCACTTTGGCAATTTCCATAATAACCAAAGCCTTTGTCACTTCATCCACACCGGCTCCGCCGTATTCTTCCGGCACATTCATTCCTAAAAATCCAACGTCTGCAACCTTCTGTACAATTCCAGGTGAAAACTTTGCATTTTTATCCATTTCATCGGCAACCGGTGCCAACTCTGTTTCTGCAAAAGTCTTCGCAAGCTGTACGATCATTTTCTGTTCCTTCGTTAAAATAAAGCTCATTTTACTACCTCCCAATACTTTTTTCTCTTTTTACTTGATGCTTTATATATCAGCAATTTTTGTGCCAACTTTTAAAATCCCTGTAAAACCGCCATTTTACAGGGATTTTGATGCATAGATGAAAAAAAATATGACCGAAAGTGATGTTTATTTGCATCACCTTCAGC
>URND01000162.1 GCA_900549105.1 uncultured Eubacteriales bacterium | reverse complement strand
CTTGACAGCTTTGAGGCGGGAATATTTGCCATTTTAAATGAAAAGAAAGACCAACTCCTGCGCCAGGGCAGGGAAGTTTATAATCTGTCTGTGGGAACGCCGGATTTCAAACCGGCGCCCCATGTGATGGAGGCTTTTTGCAAAGCCTGTGAAAAACCTGAGAATTATAAATATTCTCTTGTGGATATGCCGGAGCTTTTGGATGCGGTGGCCGGGCATTATGAACGGCGGTATGGCGTACATATTGAACAGGAAGAAATTATGTCGATTAACGGTTCCCAGGAGGGAATTGCCCATATTGCCATGGCCTTATGCGATGAAGGCGATGTTGTGCTTGTCCCGAATCCGGGATATCCGATTTTTTCCGTGGGTCCTTTCCTGTGCGGCGCAACGCCGGTGACCTATGATTTAAAGGCTGAGAACCATTTCCTTCCGGATTTTGACAGTATTCCGGAGGATGTGGCAAAAAAAGCCAAATTTATCATTGTTTCTTATCCGCTGAATCCGGTTTGTGTGACGGCGAATGATGAGATGTATGAAGCATTAATTCGGTTTGCCGAAAAGTATGAGATAATTGTTCTTCATGATAATGCCTATTCGGATATCATTTACGGAGGAAGAAAGGGCGGTTCATTTCTGGCTTATGAAGGAGCCAAGGATGTCGGCGTGGAATTTTATTCATTGTCCAAATCCTATAATCTGACCGGGGCACGGATATCCTTTGTAGTCGGCAATAAGAAGATTATCGATAAGTTTAAAACCGTGCGTTCCCAGATAGACTATGGTGTTTTCAAACCGGTGCAGTATGGAGCGATTGCGGCTTTAAATGGCCCTCAGGATGCAGTGATTGAACAGTGCGCCGAATATGAACGGCGCAATCATGCCCTTTGCGGCGGCCTTCGCAGTATCGGCTGGAATGTGCCGGACAGCGAGGGGACCATGTTTGCCTGGGCGCCGATACCGGAAGGGTATGAGTCCTCCGAAAGATTTTGTATGGATTTGGTGGAAAAGACAGGGGTACTCTGCACACCGGGAAGCAGCTTTGGAAGTCTGGGAGAGGGCTATGTCCGTTTTGCCCTTGTCCTGGATGTGCCGACGATGGAAAAAATTGTCCGGATCATCGATGAGAGCGGTATATTGAAAAAATAGCTCGGATACATATTTTCCATGTTTTTGCACATACTTTCCATAGGCGTATGCAGCTTATCACAGGCGTATGCAGCCTATATGGAAAGGATGCGGTGTAATGATATATCTCAAAGCTTTTTTAGTGGGGGGCCTGATCTGCGGCCTGATTCAGATTCTGATGGATAGGACAAAGCTTCTTCCGGGGCGGATTATGGTATTGCTTGTCTGTCTCGGCATTGCGGCCGGTGTTCTCGGCTTATATAAGCCCCTTGTGGATTTTGCCGGGGCCGGGGCTACCGTTCCCCTCTGCGGGTTTGGCTACAGCTTATGGGAAGGCGTCAAGGGAGCTATCAATGAAGAAGGCTTTATCGGGGTTTTTAAAGGCGGCTTCAGCGCCTCCTCGATAGGAATCAGCGCTTCGCTGCTTATTTCCTATCTGGCCTCATTGATTTTTAACCCAAAAATGAAAAAGTAATAAAAAGACCTGAATCTCATGTGTTTGATTCAGGTCTTTTTGTTATCTAAATTAACCAACCGGTGTCGGCACTGTCGGATCCGCTGGCGTTGTTGGAGCTGTCGGGGTTGTCGGATCCGTTGGCGTTGTCGGCGGGACCGGCGGCTCTGTTGGTGTTGTTGTCGGCGGAGTTTCTGAGTTTGTGCTCTCAACGGATTCTGTTTCCGGCGGACACTTACAGGAGAAACTCGGTATCTGGGACCAGGAACTGTATTCCTTATAGGAAGTTTCCTTCGAATTTTCATTGGCGATACCGCCGCAGACATTACAGATAGTTGCACCCACATGGTCGTTACAATAGCCGCTTGGCAGGGCGGATAAATCAAAATATTCTGTTACTGCTGAACATACGGAAGTTCCGACAAGTTTTCCGGATTTCGAGCAGACTGTCCGTGTGCCGACACTGTCCGGCACGGTGAAAGAAGTCGGTTCATAACCACATTCCGAATCGATTCGGCGCATGATTTTGGCCCACAAGTATTCATGTTCTGTTTCCATCAACTGGCCTTCCATCTGATAAGCCTGGTCATAGCCAAGCCAGACACCGGCTGTCAGATAAGGAGTATAACCAACAAACCAGAGGTCCTTACTGTCAGTTGTCGTACCTGTTTTTCCGGCCACATCCATGCCGTCGTAAAGGGCGCAGGCGGTACCTGTACCTTGAGTGACAACATCTTTCATTGCGCTTGTCAGCAGATAAGCCGTGGATTCTTTGATAACCTGTTCGCCTTCCGGGTTCGTATTATCCAGAAGAACGTTGCCATCGCGGTCGAGAACCTTTGAGTAGAAGACCGGGCGGACATACTTACCGCCGTTGGCGATGGCTGCGTAGGCGCCGGTCATCTCCAGATTGGTGACACCATAGGTCAGACCGCCGAGGGCGAAGGATTCCACATAATCGCTGTCTGTCAGGGTGGTAATGCCGAGCTTGCGGCAATAGTCAATGGCAAGGTCCGGGCCGACATCTTCCACGAAGAATTTTGTTGTGACCACGTTCATGGACTGGGTGATGGCTTTGCGAACCGTTGTAAGCCCCCAGTAACCGGAATACCAGTTATTTGGCGTATAGCCGGATGGGGTTGTATACGGCGCATCCATTGTTGAACTTGCCAGAGTCATTCCGGCAGCATCAATTCCCGGGAGATAGCAGCCGAGAATCTTGAAGCAGGAACCCGGCTGACGGGTGGCCTGAGTTTCACGGCTGAAGGATAAGCTTTCCTGCTTTTCATTACGGCCGCCGGCAATCGCCTTGACTTCGCCCGTGTGCTGGTCCATCAGCACAAATGAGGACTGCATGGCGTATGGCTGATAGAATGTTTCAGCCAGGGTATTTTCCTCGGTAATCCCCAGCGCCTCTTTATAGTGATTAATATCGCCCCAGGCTTCATCCGCATTGTTATAAATGAGTTTGAAGCTGGAATTTTCATTGTTCCAATACCAGTACTGCATGGTGAGCTGATCATAATTTGAGGTGCTTCCGTCTTCCTCAAGAACAGAACAGCGCCATTCCAGCCCGAGGGCATTATTGTAACCGAAGTTGGAATCATCGTGATATTCTTCATCGACAATGTTCTGCATCTGATTGTCCTGGGCAAGGTATACTTTCAGGCCGCCGCCGTAAAGCTTATTGACCGCCTGCTCAGGAGTGTAACCGAGTTTGTCCTCCAAATCCTGGAGCACCTGGCGGATGGCTGCGTCTTCATAATAGGTGAATACGCGATGATTGTCACTCTGTTCTTCGGCGCGGGCGGCGATGCGCTCATAAACGTTATCCTCCATGGCTTCGTCATATTCCGCCTGAGTCAGAAAGCCCTGTTCAAGCATGTCATTTAAAGTTTTATCCCGGCGCTCTTTATTTGCTTCCGGGTAGGATATCGGGTCATACCAGGTTGGACTCTTTGCAATACCTGCGAGGACCGCCGCTTCTGAAGCGTTGACTTCCGAGCAGGATTTGCCGAAGTATCTCTGGGAAGCCGCCTCGACACCATAGGTGGAGGCTCCCAGGTTGATGGTATTTAAATAGGCTTCCAGAATCTGATCCTTGGACATATTTTTTTCAAGTTCAAGGGCCAGATACTGTTCCTGGAATTTACGTTTGAACTTTAAGAGCAGCGAATCTTCATCACCGCCGCCAAAAACATTAATCTTTAAAAGCTGCTGAGTGATGGTACTGGCGCCTTCGGAAAAATCACCGGAGGTAACGCCGACAAAAAAGGCCCGGACAATACCCTTTGGGTCAATACCGTTGTGCTCTCTGAAACGTGCGTCTTCCAAAGCAATAAAAGCATTCTGGAGAACTTCTGGCATTTCGCTGATACTTTTCTGAATACGGTTTGTCTCCGGCTGATAGAGCTGAGTCAGAAGATTTCCATCTCTGTCATAAATAAAAGATTTATAGCCTTCAGGAATAACATCTTCCACACTGATTTGGGGAGCGCTGTCCAATACGCCCCGGAGCCCTCCGACTGCGGCGGCAATGCCCATGACGCCGATGGCGATCAAAGCGAAAATAAAAATGCGGAATATATTAAAACTGACTTTATGTTTGGCTTTAGGAATATCAGAACGTATATGTTTTTCTTTTTTCTGTGTTCCATGTTTACTGTAGTCCATAAAATTTTAGCCTCCTTTACAAATGTACATTATAACAAAGATATGGAGTGAAAGCAAAGAAAATTTTGAATTATGGCCGATTTAATGGTACACTGTGTAGTATATTACAAAAAATCGAAAGGATTTGAGCGGAATGGACAGAGTTAAAATCGTTTATCGGGGCGGCGAAGGGGAGATTGTCGAAAAAAAATCCCGTTTTATAGCAACAGTATGCCCGATTAATTCGGAAGAAGACGCCGTATTATTTATAGAAAAAATAAAAAAGAAATATTGGGATGCCCGGCATAACTGCCATGCCTTTATCCTGGGGGAAAGAAATGAGATTTCCAGATGCAGTGATGACGGCGAGCCGTCGGGGACGGCGGGAAAGCCGATGCTGGACATGCTTCTGGGCGCCGGGCTGCATAATGTATGCGTGGTTGTGACCCGGTACTTTGGCGGAACCCTTCTGGGGACGGGCGGATTGGTGAGGGCCTACAGCCAGGCGGTTCAGGCCGGGCTGGAAAACAGCCTGATCGTTGAGAAAAAGCTGTGCTGCCGAATGAAAATTTATACAGATTACAACGGGATTGGGAAAATTCAGTATATTCTCGGAAAGAGTCCGGCAATTACTCTGAACACGGATTATACGGAGAGGGTAGTTGCGGAAATACTGATAGAAAAGGGCAATTTTGACGGCCTTTGCAAGGAAATTGTGGAGGCGACCAGCGGAAGGGCGGAGCTGGAAACGCTGGAAGAATGTTATTGCGCTGTGGCTGAGGGCGAAGTGATTATTTTTTAATGTATTTTTATACGAAAAACTTACTAAATTTCTGATTATCTTTTCATAAGTTGGTAAATGACGATATATCCCGTATTTTAGGGCTTTATCGGTATTTTCTTTTCGGAAGATACCTT
>URND01000161.1 GCA_900549105.1 uncultured Eubacteriales bacterium | reverse complement strand
AACAGGTCCGCAAACAGCTCGGCACAAATTTCTGCCGCCGCTGTAATTACTGCCAGCCGTGTACGGCAGGAATCAACATTTCCGGCTGTTTCCTTTTCCAGGGCTATCTGGACCGGTATGGCCTCGGCGATTGGGCGAAGGAACGTTATGCGGCTATGCCGGTGAAAGCCGGCGCCTGTGTGGATTGCGGCGCCTGCGAGACCCGCTGCCCATACAATCTGCCAATCCGTGACATGCTCAAAAAATGTGCGGAAGAATTTGGTGAATAAAAGTAACTAAAAGTTAAAAAAGGTTAAAAAAATGTCCGGGATTGCAGAAAAAATCTTGTTATCCCGGACATTTTATGGTATAATATATGCGTTGCAAATAATATCATAATTTGGGGCATTGGTGCAGTGGGAGCACGCCACACTGGCAGTGTGGAGGTCACGGGTTCAAGTCCCGTATGCTCCATTCGAAAAAGTCTTGATTTTCAAGGCTTTTTCTTTTTGTAAAGTTACCCAAATTTATGTCGGTCCAGATAAGGCAATCAAGCTTAATTCTGGCCGGGCGGGCTTATGGAGGGTTTGACATTTTCGGTATATTTGGTATAATATACTTAACAAGGGAGCCGGTACGATAGAACACACCTATCCGTTCCCGGCATTATAAGGTTATCGAAGATAGCGCCTTACTTTACTAGAGCAGGGGCGCTATTTTCTATGTGTATAAGTCAGTATTGCAACAATCAGTAACGCAATGGATACAATCAGCTGTAATTCCTCATATGTACTCATAGAAGAGGCCTCCTTTCTGCAAGGCTCAGAAACAATCCTGCCTTGAGACAAAATTAACGTAATTCGAAGCAAAATTAACATAGCGATGCAGTGGGAAAAATGATATAATAAATCAAAGAAATCAGAAAAAGGCAGTTGTGGATGAAAAAATTTTCCGTACATAACAGCCTTTTTGGCTTACCATAAAATGTAAGGAGGGGTGTCCATGCGGATTGCGGTTTGCGATGACTGTCCAGAGGATGCGCTTTCCCTGAAAAGCAAATTGACAATGCATGAGGTCACTGTGTACTCCGGAGCAAGCGACCTTTTGACAGACATAGAAGGCGGAAAACAGCTCTATGATCTCTACCTGTTGGATATTTATATGGATAAATCTATGAATGGGCTTGAGTTGGCAGAAAAACTGCGCAATATCCATGAAGAGGCGGTTATCTGTTTTGTCTCAACCAGCGATGAATTTTACAGGGAGGCTTACGACCTTTACGCCATTCAGTACTTAATTAAACCGGTGGCGAAGGAACAGCTTGAAAAACTGCTTGCGAAGGTGCAGAAAATGCTTGCCCGCGGAAATGAGCAAAAGCTGGTTTATTCCTGGCGGGGGAAAAGCGGAGCGATTCTTTACAGTAAAATTCGCTATATCGGAAGCAGAGGGCATACTCTTTATATTTGCTGCACAGATGGAAGTACCCAGGAAAGCACGGGAAAACTCAATGATTTGGAGCATCAGATATGCGGAGAAATTTTTATGCGCTGTCATCAGAGCTTTATCGTCAATATGTATCATGTGGAGAGTCTCAGCGGTACTGACTTGATACTTGGCGGAGAGAAAATTCCGATATCCAGAAGGTATTACGACAAAGTAAAAGGAAGATACAGAGAAATCTTGTTTGAGGTGGTGGAGTGATGGGCAATATATTTCTTCGGGATTTGTCCATTTATTGGAGTCTTATTCATCTTGCACTGATATTTGTTATGCTGTTCCGGTCGCGTTTTAGCAGAAAAAGGACATGGATTCTGTCAGGAGCCGGGATAGGCGTATTGATGCTGCTTAACGGAATCGGACTGGCAGTGCTTGGAAATCAGATGGGGAAGCTGTTTCTTTTAACCTGTTCCCTGCCGAGTCTTCTCTATTTTTGGATACTTTCTGAGGACAGGAAGGGCAAATTCCTGCTCACCTTCTGCCTTGCGGACACTATGTGCCTGTGGGTGCTGGTGGCGACCAATCTTTTGGATACCTATTTGGGCGGCGGACAAAATGTGCTGATGCTTGTAAGCAGGCTTATTCTGTTTCCCCTTTTGGAGTATCTTGTATATCGGTATTTCAGAAAGCCCTATTTGGAACTGCAGAAAACGGTTGACAAAGGCTGGGGGATTTTTTCAGGCATGACCATGCTGTATTATGTGCTGCTGGCAGTCGTGTCTAATTTTCCCACCAATATTGCCGAACGGCCTGAGGACACGCCAGTGTGCCTGCTGATTCTGCTTTTAATGTTTTTTACTTATGCGACAATGTTCACCGCGCTTTACCGGCAGTTTTTGCTGAATCGGAAGCAGCAAAGCGAGAGGATTCTATCAGAGCAGAAATATTCGCTGGAGCTTCAGCTCGAAAATCAGCAGGAGATACGAAAATTAAAACATGACATGAAAACCCATACCGTTACACTGTCGGGGCTTTTGTCGGCGGGGAAAACAGCGGAAGCGGCAGACTACCTGAAAAATATGGAAGCCGAAATGGAGCCTGTGCTTCAGCCCATTTGCTCCAATGCGTATTTAAACGCCGTATTCAGCTATTACGCCCGAAAATTTCAGGAACTTGATATGTGTCTTCGTTTGGATATCCAGATTAGTGAAGAAAAGCTTCCATACATGGAGCTGTGCAGAATTCTTTCCAACGCTTTGGAAAATGCTTGGGAGGCGTCGGCAGAGCTTCCTGTAAAGGAAAGAGAAGCTTCGGTACAAATGAAATACAGCAGGGATTACTTGTTGATCAGAATAAAAAATAAATGCCGCAGGGATTTGTCCGTTGAGAGGCACAGTCTTCCGAAAAGCGGGAAAAAGGAGCCGGGACACGGCTTCGGACTTACTTCCATACAGGAGGCCGCTGCATCCCTTGACGGAGAAATGTTCGCCTATACAGACAGCGGAAATTTCGTGCTGGATGTTATGGTGAAGACGGGAAAAGTGGAAACAACATATGAATTTTGAGAAAAAATGCCCGGTTACCTTGAACCCTGTGCCAGACAGGGTTTATAATAAAATTATGTATCAAACTCGGGAGGAAACACAGATATGAACAAGTCAACAGAAAACATGAAAGAACCAAGCTCCGCAGGTCATAAGATAGGGACTGTAGTCGGCATAATTTTGTGCATACTTTTGACCCCGGTTTTGATAATCAATATTACACTGATTATCCGCAGCTTTACAAATCCGGATAAAGTACCCAGCGTGGGAGCTTTCTTCCCGCTTATTGTTCTTACGGATTCCATGTTTCCGGAAATTCAGAGCGGCGATCTGATTATCTGCCGCACGGCGGAGCCGGAAAATATTCAGGTTGGCGACGTCATCGCCTTTTTTGACCCGGCTGGCAATGGCAGCAGCATAGTCACGCACCGGGTGACAGAAGTGACGGAGCAGGATGGTTCCCTGCTTTGGAAAACCAAAGGTGACGCCAACAATGCCGATGATACTGTGCCGGTTCCGGCAGACAAGCTGGTGGGCGTGTACGGTCGGCGCATCCCCGGCTTAGGTCACGCAGTCATGTTTATGCAGACGACAGCTGGGCTGATCATATGCGTTGTATGCCCGATTCTTCTGCTGGTAGGCTGGGATATCCTGCGCAGGCGCAGATATGAGAAAAGAAAACAGGCGGATACCGATGCCCTTATGCGGGAACTGGAGGAACTCCGCGCACAGAAAGCAAAACAGGAAGAAGACCATCATCAGACACCTGTTTCCTGATTTGATTCAGTTTCGCAGAAGCCACGCTGCGAATTTGAATAGATTAAATATGCCTGGCCCGGCAGAAAAAGTTTTGCTCCGAACGGCCACGGCAAGAGCAAAGCCCCGTGAAATTTTTCTGTGGGGTCAATCAAATAAAACTCTGAGAGGAGGATAGAACTATGAAAAAGAACAAAGCACTTCGAGCCGCTTCCGCACTGCTGGTTTTGACATTGCTGACTACCAGTATCATCGGCGGCACCTTCGCAAAGTATACGACCAGCGGTAGCGTTAATGATACAGCGAGGGTTGCAAAATGGGGAGTGGATATTACTACCAGCGGCGCTCTCTACAGTGATGCCTATGCTATAGCTACTGCGGCTGCTGGCGAGGCTAACCTGCCAGCTACATGGGTTGCTAACCCAGGTGAAGATTCCATCACTGTTGCCGCAGCAACAAAAAGTGATAATATTGTTGCTCCAGGAACAAAGAGTTATGGCAACGGCCTGAGTTTCGGCATTTCCGGTGTTCCTGAGGTGGCGGTTACAGTTAAGACCACCATCAAGGCTGAGGATATCTTCCTGAAAGCGGGCACTTATGGTGTGCTGGTTCCAGCAACAGTAAGTGATACTGATAGTTTGCAAAAGGTCATGGATGCGAGTACCGATGGCGTTTATGTGTTTAAAAATAATGCTTATGAGAAAGTCGTTGATGCTACTACATACGATTCAAGCAGCACCTACTATGTTTTGACAAACAAGACAGAGCTTGGTAATGACTATTATCCGGTGGAGTATAAGCTGACCGGTACAACCGGGAACAGTGGAACAGGAGAATCCAAGACTGCAGTAGGAATTGCAGGGAAGTTGGCAAATGCAGTAAAGAGTGGTGCAACTGATAATGCCAATGAAGAATTTAAGGCTTCCTATGAGGTTTCTGACAATTTCGCCGCCAACACCAATCTGGGTACGGCTGGCCCGAAGTTTGGAAATGAAAAGCTGGAATGGGAATGGAAGTTTGGAGATGGTAATACGGACTCGGCCGATACTATTCTGGGCGACCTGATTGCAGACCGGGGCAACAATAGTCCTAGCAATGTTGTTGTTTCAGTTAATACAACTAGCGATTCAGTGGCTGCATTGGCTATCAGCAATACTGATGATGATTATACTGTAACCGTTGGTGGAAATGTCGTTGCCAATCTGCGTACGATGTTTGACATCTCTCTGGAAGTTACCCAGATTGACTGATATGTAGATATCGCATTTGAAAATAACGAACAGAAGAGCCTCTCCCCCTATCGTGGCGGGAGGGAGAGGAGCTTTTCGTTTTCTCAAAGGAGCAAAATGTGTTTGCTTTTCTGAAAAGATGAAAAGAAAGATGCAGGCAGACAAAATATTTTGTGAGGAGGATTTTTGTGGGGAAATTATGGATAACTCAAAAGGTTTCGCGGCAAAACGCAGCCGTTTCCAATAAAAAACGCCTGACATTTGGGGTTTTTGCCCTTTGTCTGCTGTTGCTCTGCGGCATCGTTGTCACCACGGCGCTGCTCGGCGAAGGTATCGGACGGTTTTCCGGGAAGGAGGCCGATGTGATTCCTCTTGTTCCGGCCCAATCGGAAAGTCCTGCGGACATTAAGCAGGAGACGCAGCCGCGGCT
>URND01000160.1 GCA_900549105.1 uncultured Eubacteriales bacterium | reverse complement strand
GGGGCCCCCCAGCCACAAAAATAAAAATCAAAACCCCCGCTGCCGCAGCCAGCCACAGAGATTGGGCATGAGCGGCCAATAAGGATAAGCCAACGGGGGCCAAGGCCAGAGCTCCCGAACCGTCTTTTTTTCCTGTCTTATTTTTCATGTCGAATCACCCTCCTTTTCTAATGAAATAATCCCATGATAGAAATGACATTCAATATTAAATCAGGGGAAGCAGCAGTTGAAAACCTACAATAATATAGCAGGATGCAATCGCTGCCCGTCCGTTTATCCCCCTCTTTCTGAGTTTTTTCTTTGCGTCATTATCAAATATAAGTTTTTTTGCTTTATAGACAATATTCTCCACACCAAGCAATTCGGAAAATATCTTCATTCCATCCAAGGGACCGATTAGGGCCAAATTAAATGCAGCCAGAATCCCATTCACTAATGCGGCATATATAAGAATTGTACAATCAAACCAGCCCAATTTCAGGAGAATCAAAAAAATTCCGGCCAACAAAAGATTCATCTCTATTCCCGCGGCGAAAATCTGGGCTTTTTTGAATCGATTCCGGATTCTTTCTGTGTCAAGAACAACATAGGCTCCCGGAAGAAAATAACGAACCATAATGCCAAACTCAAACACTTTGCCTCTGACATCCGACAGGCAGGCTGCGGCGTGGCTCAGCTCATGGAGCATCAATCCCGGAATGAATCCCACCAGGTAGCACAGCCCCCAATTGGAACCATGCTCAATGTAGGGAAAATTGCCCCGCACGAGTATAGTTACGCCAATGATGAATACCGGCAAACATAGAATCATCAGCAATGAATTCCAGATTTTTGCAACAATTCGATGCCATATTTTAACATCCGGAATCCACAATGTAAATAATGCGGTTCCGATACCGCCGGACATCAGTCTTTTCCCCGAATACAGCCATCCCTCTTCATCGAAATCATCCAGCAGTTCATCCACAAATTCTTCGCTGAATTCCTCATTAATTTTGTACGGGTTTGTTTTACCATTGAGTGCCTTGAGAAATTCCGCAACTTCCCTGCTGACTTCCCATATCTCACCCGTCAGAAAGTTCTCAATGCACACCCAATCGGAGTCGATGGGTTTAAATTTTAAATAATGGTTTTTTCTTGGATAATCCATTTAATCGCCTCAGTATATCTTTATATCTATTATTTATTTTTTCAATATGAACTGTCTTTCCCCAGGGTGCATCCGTGTCTCTGCCAACCAGCATCCAGAAAACGGGGACGCCCAGGGCAGCCGCTTCATCCGGATAGTCAGCATAACCATCCGTGAGGATGATAACAGCAGTCGGAAGCGTTTCCGCCATATGTGTCTTCATATACTTAAAAATACAGTGAAAACTTGTACCGCCGCCCCCTGTCGGCTTCATTTTTTCCAAATCCTGAACTTCATGAAATTCCACCGGGTCACTGACCGTTGTATCAAAGAAGCTCAATTTCCCCCTGAGAAACGGAAGCTGTTCAAGGCAGCTTTTAATCTCCATAAAAACAGCAGTCAGCGTTTCATTGCTGATACTTCCGCTTGTGTCAATTAAAAACCAGAGATTATCCAGCTTTTCTCCTTCTATCTCCCAAAAAGCAGGCAGGATAAAATCGCCATCGGAAAATCTTCTGTCTGAGGGAGTGAATGTATAATCATAACGGTCGCTGCAGCTCTGGATAAAATCATGCAGAAGCTGCTTCCAGTCCACTTTTTCCTTATAATCCAACTCTTTCAGGAGCTTCCTGGCGGCCGGCGGCATGACATAAAGGCCGGCGGTCTTTCCAGCCGTCTCCTTTATATGGCCGTTCCATTCTTGGGAAAGAGAGGAGCCCATCGGAATGGTTTTCCAGACAGTATGATTGTCCACAGTGCCGCCTTCCGCCTCCAATTCACAGAAAAGCTGCTCATCCTCCGAAGCATCTTTATATTTATCAAGAAGCATGGCATAGACCTGCTCTGCCGTATGTAAATGCCCCGGGCTCATATCCGGCGCCAAATGCATCACTTCTTTCCCGGAAATTTTGAAATTGTCTATCCCCCTGGAGTAGAAAATATTCGCATTCACAACAATATCTGCGGCAATATTGTATAAACGATGGTTTAGCCTTCTCCCCCTGAGCGGATGCTGAAGGACACAATGCAGGACTTCATGCTCCATAACAAATTCTATCTCTTCTTCATTCAAACCGGAAATAAATTCCGGATCCCACAGTATCCGCCGCATATCCGTACATGCAGTTCCGCAGGAAGCAATGCCAAACTTCAAGTTCATCAGCAGATGGCCATAAAAGGGCTCTCGCAGCAGCAGTGAAGCTCTCACCGCCGTCAGTATACTATTAATCTGTTGTTTTGTCATCATCTCTTCCTTATTCTTCTTCATTTCACACCTCGGCAATACGGGCATTATGCATAAGCATAAACTGATCTATGAATTCAAACTCTTTTAGCCACTGTCTGAAGCCGGGCACCTTCATTAACTTATCCATGATGGAACGCTTCCGGCTAAGGCTCTGATAGAGGCAGGCCCGATAGTCTGCCGGAAATCTGGAGGCATAGATGACCATATTTTCCAGCTCAGTGACCGTCAGTTCATTTTCTTTTATTATCTCGCGACTCTCCGCATAAGCCACCATAGACATGATCAGTGAATAAAGTGCATCCATAGCCAGGGGGAATTTTGTCCGTTTCCCGCTGAAGATATCCCGGACATCCGGAAGTTCTTCATGGTTTCTGCACCAGGCAATAAATGCCAGCGCCGCATCCGCTCCAACGCAGCTGCTGATTTTCGTATACAACTGAGAAATATCCTGCTTCGCTCCAAGAATATTAAGGATATTGCTCACAAACATCCAGCTTCTCGGTGTTGGGTAGGCTAACCGGTCTGCCCCTGCCTTACTGTCATAAAACTTACTGTTATCAAATGCCAGAAATCCCAACACCAGAGGGTGAACCTCATTCTGCATCGCCCATTTACTCCAACTGTCAAAATCCGGGCTCACTTCGTAATGCTGCATACGATTCGCCAATGCATTCGGCATACGGTAGGCAACGGAATGATCGGTTGTCCTGTTGCCGGCTCCGATCACCAGGCAATTTCCCGGAAGTTCATGCTCTCCGATTCTGCGGTCCAAAGTCAACTGATAGGCAGCAGCCTGAACCGCCGGCGGCGCTGCCGTGAGTTCATCGAGAAAGAGGATATTAATGACATCCTCCGAGGAATCCATATCAAAAATTTTCGGTTTCAGCCACTCGGCAAAAGTCTTTTCCTGATTTGCCACCGGGATACCCCGCAAATCAATGGGAGAGAAAAGAAGCAGCCGCACATCGGTCACAACAACTTTCTTTGAAGTATGTCTCTCGATATACGCCTTCAACTGCTTTGCCCCGTCAGACTTTCCTACGCCGGGAGGCCCCCATACAAATGGCGCGGGAAGCATCGCAAGGGGCCACCCGCCCTGAATAGCCTTCGTATACAGTTCTCCAAGCTCCTTCACCAGTCCGCTGACAGTAACTTCCGGAATATTATTTTCACTCATATTGCCTTTCCCTCCTTTAACTTTTCATCAATTTCTTTCAGCTTATCGGCCAGAACCTTCACTTCCTCATCGTACATATTGCCAAGGGCAATGTCTGATTTTGCCTGATTCTGCTGCTTTAGAAGCGCTCTCAGCTTATTATTGTGCCGATTCATTTCCTTTTGAAGATTATCAAGCAGATAATCCAATCTCTGGCAGACCCCTAAAACCTTATCTGTATTCATAGCAACGCTGTACTGATTACTTCCCTTGCGCTTCAACCAGACATAAGGCTTATCCACCTCCATATGCCTCGGAAGTATGACATCAAAGCCCTGATATCCCGAGAAATATCTTTCCTTTTCCTGCATAACATTTTCCTTCAAAGCAAGAAGCAGTTCCTCACCGAAACTCAGCCGTTCTTCACGCTTCACAGATTCTTTGTGCTTTTGATAATAGCGGATATCCGACTGCACATTGGCAATAAGAAGGCGTTTTCCTGCTAGCCGGGCAGGCATGTGAAAAAGTATTTCCTCAAGACTTATCAGTTCCTTCTTTTTCTGCCTCTGATTAATCCGGGCATGCTCCAGCTCATTGGACACTTCCACCCTCTTTTTGATTAACGGATTTCCAATCGCCAGCGCCTTTACCTCCGCATATGTCAAAACCGTGTCCGCACAATCGCTTTCATCGCGATGAACCGCAGTCAGGGAACCGGACAGAAACTGGGCGATAAACCTCTGCTTATTCTCAAGAATCTGGTATGTATAGGCGTCAAAAGAACATTCCGTGATATAGCGGAACACAAACACTTCTTCGCACGTATTGCCCTGCCGAAGCAGGCGGCCTTCCCGCTGAATCATATCGGCCGGTTTCCATGGCACATCCACATGATGCACCGCGATCAAACGCTCCTGCACGTTTGTTCCGGTTCCCAATTTCTGCGTACTCCCAATCAATATGCGGATTTTACCGTCATTAAAGTCCTTTTCCGCCTTTGCTCTTCTCTTCTCAGAATCCGCATCATGAATAAACATGATTTGAGCCTCTTTCACTCCCAGTTTCACAAGTTCCTTCTTTAACTCATCATAAATATTAAAGCCGACTTTCGGCGTTGAGATATCTGAAAAGGCAATCTGTGTCTTACCCGGAAATCCAAAATACATGCGTGCCATATTGCGCGCACATACCCTGATTTTTGTCTCCGAGCTGCTGACATCCGCATCCGGGCATACAAGACGGATATCTGTCGCCGCCTGCCGCCCGTTTACTGTAATCTTCAGAAGATTATCCTCTGACCTGTCCACCTCATGATTACGTATAGCTTCCGTCCTCTCAGCCAATGCATCGATATAGGCTTTCTGTTCTTTTGACCGCTTCACCGTCACATTGCTATATCCGTTAAACTCCGGCAGCCCCAGTTCTTCTGCGCTTCCCTGATAAAAATGACACACCTCGCTGAACATACACATGAGCTCCGTCAGATTATGAAAACGTGAAAATCTGGTAGTAAAACGACAATTTTTACTGTCCACATCAATTTCAAAGGCCGTCTCTTCCTCACAGAAGGTATTAATCCAGTCATTAAAATGATAAATATTGCAAATCTTCAGTTCTTCCGGCTGAAGATAGCGTTGAAGCACATATAAATCCGCCAGTGAATTGGTAATCGGCGTGCCGGTTGCGAAAATCACTCTTCCCCGCTGTTTCTGAATATATTGAACCTTCTCCAGCATATTATCGGCCTTCTTACTGCCCACCGCATGGAAGCCGACAATATTATCCCCTCTGTATTCAAGTGAAATATTCTTATAATTATGGGCCTCGTCCACTACGATCATATCAAAGCCAAGTTCATCAAAGCAAGCTGTCTCCGAGTTTATAAACTCCTGCCTGTACTTCTTCGCACTCTTCTGCATACGTCTGAA
>URND01000159.1 GCA_900549105.1 uncultured Eubacteriales bacterium | reverse complement strand
CAGGCCGGAAAAGGGGTGACAGAGCGTGAAGATATGGAAAAGGCGTTTCCGCCTGTGCTTTCAGATTTCAATTTTGTTGTGGTAGTTCTGTCTTTTGGAAAGAAACACTGTTTGCTTCATAGCAGCTTCCGCCATAAGCAGCCGATCCCGCTAGTGTCAAAACGGCATTTCGTATGAGGGTATAAAGGACGGCGGCCTTGATTTTTTCAAAGCCGCCGCATAGTAATCAGGCACGGGAAAAGGTCTGCTAAACGATGGCTTTTTTCTTTGCCGCCGTCCGGCAGATGTAATAACTATTTTGAAATAGAACTCTTAAATAATATCCATGTGGCGATAAAATAGCAAATCAGTAATAATAGCAGAACACCCACAGTCATACCTATCTGTACCATCAATGTTCCAAATCCAATATAGGCTGAAATTTCTGCTGATACTGTTTGAATAAAGTACGCAATCACAACTGTGGAAACAATGATCGCTACAATGATTGGAAGTCCAAACCAGACACCTAATTGTTTTAGCACAAGTTTTCCTATCTGCGCTTCTTCAACTCCCAGCTTTCGCAATACAGAAAAACGATATTTGTACTTACCTGCGTCTAACAACTGCTGTAAAGACAGTATCGTGAGGCAAATCACCATCAACACGACAGCGCCGTACAGCATGGCGGCTTGCACAACAAAGTTATTGGCCTTTGTGCTGTTGATCTGCAAGGTGCTTAAACGGATTGCATAGCTGACGCCGGTATCTGTAATCTCTGGATACTCGTCTGAAAAAGCCTGCTCTAATTCACGGGCGCTTTCATAGGAAATGCTTTTGGACGTAGTAATATAGCGGTTCCGCATAACCGGAAGCAGCTTTTCACAAACACTGTCTGGAAATACATAGAGTACATTTGTGTAAGAATTGTAAACTGTTTCCCCGATTGCTTCCTCGTAATAGGGCTGCCCGGAAATAGTCAATTCTCCGGCATCTGTCATTACGCTGGTATGTTCTGTCAAAAAACTATTCCGTTCTTCTTCGGTAGCGATGGTCTGCCATTGAGTTGTGAACTCATTTTCCGATAGGGAAATTGGCTCATATCCCAGCATTTCCCGGATCATGTTGTAATCACTTAATGAAATTGCCACGACAGGAAAAGTATATTTAACCCGATTGTTAAAATCATCTTTTTTGGGTAGATAAAGGTTAAATGTGCAGTCATAATCTGTTTCAATGTCGTGTTCTGTAAGGTAGTTTGTTACAATCTCATAATCATCGCTGGGAAGATTTTCTTCGTCATATACATCATTGTAGCTGGATGAAATCTGCACATCATACATTGACCGTATATCCAGATAGCCCGAAGCCCAGCCGGTCAAAATCGGGGCAGCGATAAACAGGAAAATGGCAAGCACAAGGGTTACGCTGATAAGTGTCATGGTCTTACTGGTGGTATTCAGTTTTGATATAACCTGCCCGAAAAAGAACAGGTTTTCGCCTTTGTATCTATGCTCTGGCGATTTATCTTTCCATGCAACGATGAAGCTGCTGGCAAGATAAATCAATGAGCAAATGAAAAAAATCAAATCAACCAGAATAAATAGCAGGTATTGGTTGACCGTACCAGCCCCCAGCGGAAGATAATACTGATTGACTAAGGCGGGTACGCTGGCTGCGATGCAGGCATTTAGGACAGCGCAAACCAGCAGTCCGAAAACAAATTTAGGAAATCCTGATTTTTTCCTCCTGATAAGCCACAATACAGACCAAAATAAAGTGGCTGCCGGTAAAATAATGTTGCCCCAGAACATGATCTGAACCGGCATAGCAAAACGGCCGTCATAATAGAACCAGACCTTTTGCACTCCCGTCACACACATCCATACCGTGAACAGTTCAAATAAAATAGCTGCAATTACAATCCAACGGCTTTTTTTCAGTGCGGGATCATTTTCCCGGTCTGCTGCAAGCATATCAATGATTTTGGTTTTCCGTATAGTACGGGTGTTGAATAGCCCTACCACAAGAAAACTTAAAACAAAGAAGCCCACCGTCAGCAAGACCGTATCTGGGAACAGCGTCCATGTTAGTTCATAGCTTTTCCCGTAAGAAGTCAGCAACATTGCCGTAATGAACTGCGAACAGAACACTCCGAGGAAAATTCCTATGGCAATCGAAATCATCCCCATTACAAAGGTTTCCGCAAAAAACAATCTGCCAACGGTTTTCTGTTCCATTCCCATGATGGATTGAACCGCAAATTCCTTTTGCTTACGCCGCAGCATATAGTTGTTGACAAACCGTATCAGAAACAGCAGAAAGAGGGTAATCACACAAATAGCCACTTTCATCCCGTCACTTAATACCGTAAAATTGTATTCACTCCCTATATCCGGCTGATAGTAGCTGCTGGAAATGGACAGGAATGAATAAAAGAGTGTGACGCAGATTGTCAAGGTTACGATATAAACCAGATAGTCTTTGACAGACCGCTTCGCATTTCTTAAAACAAGTTTAGCATACATGGCTTTGTCCCCCTCCAATCATGGTAAGGACATTCAGGATTTTATCGAAAAAAGCACTCCGGCTGTCGCTTCCCTTATGCAATTCTGTAAAAATCTTTCCGTCCTGTAAAAAGAGAATACGATTCGCATAGCTGGCCGTGAAAGCGTCATGTGTTACCATGAGAATGGTTGCTCCCATCTGCTCATTGATACTCTGGATCGTGGACAGAAGCATTTGAGAGGAATGGCTGTCTAATGCGCCGGTCGGTTCATCGGCTAAAAGCAGCTTTGGATTGTTAATGATGGCTCTGGCGCAGGCGCAGCGTTGTTTCTGTCCGCCGGACACCTGATACGGATATTTGTTCAGAATATCACGAATGTTCAATTTTCCGGCAATATCCATAATGCAAGGCTCGACTTCTTTCGCCGGGGTCTTGTTGATTGCTAATGCCAGCGCAATGTTTTCAGAGATCGTCAGTGTGTCCAGCAGATTGAAGTCCTGAAACACAAACCCTAAATTCTCCCGGCGAAAGCGGGCAAGAGATTTCGGTTTTATCTCTGTAATGTCTGTCCCCTCCAAATAAATATGGCCTGCGCTCACTGTATCAATGGTGGAAATACAGTTGAGCAATGTTGTTTTCCCGGAGCCGGACGCTCCCATAATTCCCAGAAATTCACCTGCTTCTACGGAAAAACTAATATCCTGAATGGCTTTTGTGATGTTTCCCTCGTTGCCGTAATACTTCTGGATATGCTCCAATTTCAAAATAGGTTCCATGTGTCCCCCTGCCTTTCTAAATCTTTCATGCCTTTATTGTAATCCGTATTCAGGGCCTTTTGTATCAAGTTTTCTTACACAGTTCTTACAGAAATGTAAGAAGTGCAGAGCACATCAGCTCTGCACCCCAGCCACAAAATCGTTGATACGGAAAGAAAGAGAAATGGCGGTTCCTTTCCCTTCGGAACTTGCTGAAATACCTATTCCCAACTTGTCACAAAGCCGCCTGCAAAGATACAGACCAATCCCGGTAGAACTACGGATCATCCGTCCGTTCTGTCCTGTAAAACCTTTCTCGAAAATACGGGGCAAATCGCTTTGTGGTATGCCTATACCGTTATCTTCAACAGACAGGATAATGCTATCATTTTCCTTTACAGCAAAAAAATGCAACGCTGGCTGGTCTGCACGGTATTTTACTGCATTGCTGATAAGCTGGTCTAAAATAAACCGCAGCCACTTATCGTCTGAATAAATACTGTACTCCACATCCTCTACGGTAACGGCCACATTGTTTTGCCGCAGAAGATATTTGTTGTCTGCGATTGCACCGTGTACCACATCGCTAAGATTGATTTCACGGACAGAATAATCCTTTTCCGTATGCTCACTGCGGGCATAATACAAAGCCTGCTCCGTAAAGCGATTGATATTTTCCAGTTCTGCCATCAACTCTCTGGTAAAAGAACAGCGGTTATTCTCGCAAATCAACTTTATAGCTGTGATCGGCGTTTTTACTTCATGTATCCATTGTTCGATATATTCTTTATATTCTTTCCGTTCCCTCTGTACTTCTCCGATCCGTTCCAACATGGATTTTTCAGCCATTTTCATAATCTGATAGAATACCTGTTCATCGGCTCTTTCTGGCTCCTGCATGATTTCCGGCAGCAAATATCGTTCTTTTAACTGCTCCGTCATATCCAGCAATTTATTCAGATATTTTTTCCGGGAAAAGTAGAAAAGCAGCAGGCATGAAGCAAGGACAATCAGCCAGACAACAAGAATGAATAGTACAGTTTGAATACCATTGCCGCTTGCAATTAAAAACAGGGCAAGGGCCAGCATACCCAGCAAATTGATTAAAATGACAGGCAGTTGATTTTTCAAATATTGTTTGCCATTCATAATGTGTACCCCTGCCTGTGCTTTGTCTTAATAAAGTCAGTCAATCCAATGGATGCCAGCTTTTCACGGATACGGGTCATATTCACACTTAGGGCATTATCATCAACATAAAGCTGATTATCCCAAAGGAAATCTACAATATCACTGCGAGAACATATTTTCCCTGCGTTCTTAAAAAGATAGTAGAGTATTTTTAGCTCATTTTTTGTCAAATCGGCTTTCTGTCCATTGTATTCTATAAAGCTGCTCTCTAAATGTAAATCTGCACCACTCCATGAAAGTACCTCCGTCTGCCCGGAAGCATACGCCCGCCGCAATAAAGAAGCAATCTTTGCAAGCAAAATCGCTGTATTATAAGGCTTTGTAATAAATGCGTCCCCGCCCAACATGATACTGTTCAATTCATCCATATCCGTGTTACTGCTTGTCACAAACACAATAGGAATATCGGAAAAGCTGCGGATTTGTGAACAAATTTCAAAACCGCTGTTTCCCGGCAATTTTATATCTAACAGAACCAAATGGGGGGCAAAAGCCTTTATCTGCTCAATCACTTTTGAAAAATCGGTAACTGTGTCAACCTCATATCCATTACCAGACAAGAGATTTTTTAACTGTTTCTGTATGGTTAAATCATCTTCCACAACTAATATCCTCATTCTTCTGTTCCTTTCAGGTCTTTATATCATATATCGGCGGGCTGGGCTGCCTCCTTGGGGATCAGCCAGACCCCAGCCATCTTCATGCCTCTGATAATATTTTTTATTATATTTCATTCGCCCAAAGAACACAAGGCAGGAAATATGAATAATAGAGTGTAAGTACAGGTCGTATTCAGAGGCAGCCATGCGCCGGAAAAAAGAAGCCGAACGGCAGCGGAAAAAATACCTGTCTTTGGCCGCCCGGAAATGAATATACATGAAAAATCCCATGCAGATAAAAATATGTCAACGATCTGCGCCGGTTTACAAATCCGTCGAACAATTCCGTATAATGCACGCAAGGCCGTTGCGAAAGTACGCAAAATACAGGCCGGAAAAGGGGTGACAGAGCGTGAAGATATGGAAAAGGCGTTTCCGCCTG
>URND01000158.1 GCA_900549105.1 uncultured Eubacteriales bacterium | reverse complement strand
TGCCCGCCATTATTCGGCCGATGCTCATTCTGAGCCGGAGCAGTCCTTACCGGCGCTTTTTCCGGCGCGGCTGTCTTCGGCGCAGCCGCCTTTGGCGCTTCCGGCTTTTTCACCGGCGGCGCTGTGAAATATTTTCTAATTTTATCCGCATTTTCCTCACCAATCGTACTCATATGGCTCTCAACAAGCACTCCGTGGCCCTTCAATGCGTAAATGATGTCTTTGCTGCTTTTATTTAATTCTTTCGCTAACTCATGTACTCTTATTTTTGACATATACCTACCTCCGTCTATATCCGTTCTGAATCAATCTGTTTCTTTATGGCGTTACAAAAACCAGTATCTTCCAAAGCTAAAGAGGCCCGAAGCTCTCTCCCTATGGAAGCTCCCAATGTCTCTTTCGTACCATAAATATACATAGGCACTTTATAAAAGGTACACATATTTGTAAACTTTTTCTTTGTATTATCTGAAGCATCCGACGCCACAATAACAAGCGTCCCTTTTCCGCTTTTTACCGATTTCTCTGTGGAAAATTCGCCGCTCTGAATCTTCCCCGCTTTCGCAGCCAGGCCAAGATAAGACAACACTTTATCCCTCATCAATATGGCTCATCTCCTCTTCTAACTGCTGATATACCGATTCCGGTATGGCTGTCTTTAAGGAACGTTCCAAGCCCCGGTTTTTCATAGCCATTTTCAGGCAGTTCATATTCGGACAAATATATGCTCCCCGGCCGTTTTTCCTTCCGGTGGCATCGATACAGATTTCATTTTCCGCTGTCCGGATAACTCGAATCATTTCCTTTTTATTTTTCATTTCCCGGCAGCCCGTACACTGCCGCATAGGCACTTTTTTTGTAACCATTATTCCTCCGAATCCCGGATTTCCATATCCTCGGAAGCCGCCTTTTCACCGGCCTCTGTCATGATATCATCTTCCTCACAGCCTTTATCATCATAGCCATCCTCAGCATATTCATCCCCGGCATATTCATCTTCGGCATAGCCATCTTCATCGTATTCATCCTCGGCATATCCGCCGGCCTCAGCCTCCTCATAAGCCTGGGATTCGCTCTTAATATCAATCTTATATCCTGTCAGCCGGGCGGCCAGTCTGGCGTTCTGGCCTTCTTTGCCGATTGCCAGAGACAACTGATAATCCGGGACAATAACGGAAGCTGTTTTTTCTTCTTCATCCGCATATACAGAAACAACCTTTGCCGGACTTAAAGCATTTTCAATAAATACAGCCGGGTCTTCATTCCAGTTCACAATATCAATTTTCTCTCCGCGGAGCTCGTCAACAACCGCGCCGACTCTGGAGCCGTTCACGCCGACACAGGCGCCTACCGGGTCCACATCCGGATGATTGGAGCGCACGGCAATCTTTGTTCTCGAACCGGCCTCACGGGAAATGCTGCAGATTTCCACTGTGCCGTCCCTTACCTCCGCAACTTCATATTCAAATAAACGTTTTACCAGTTCCGGATGAGTTCTGGAAACCGTAATCTTTGGCCCTTTGGTTGTATCCTTCACCTCGACAACATAGAGTTTAATCCGCTCCGTTGGCTGGAAGTATTCGCCCTTCACCTGCTCGGCTTCCGTCAGCACCGTATCTACCTTTCCGAGATTAATGCTGATATTGCGGCCCGAATAGCGCTGCACGATACCTGTCACGATATCACGCTCTTTATCATAATACTGATGATACAGGGATTTCCGTTCTTCCTCACGAATCTTCTGGACAACAACCTGTTTTGCCTTCTGGGCAGCGATACGTCCAAAGTTTCTCGGTGTTACCTCTATATGAACGATGTCGCCCAACTCGCAGTGGATATCTCTCAGACGGGCATTTGCCAGGCTGATCTGAAGCACATCGTCCTCAACCTCTTCCACAACCTCTTTCTCCGCATAAACAACTACATCTCCAGTTTCTCTGTCGATATTTACCCGGATATTGTCCGCTTTGCCATACTCATTTTTGCAGGCAGCAACCAGTGAATTTTCCATGGCTTCCAGCAAAATATCCTTGCTGATGCCCTTTTCCTTTTCAATCTGATTCAAAGCTTCGATTAATTCGTGTCCGTTATTCATTTTTTAAATTCCTCCTGTTCTTAGTAGAAAAACGCCAACCGGATTAAAGCCACATCCGAACGGTTAAAAACCATCGTTGATTCATCATCCAACTCGATGGTAACCGTTTCTTTATCATAATCCGTTAATACGCCGACAAATTCTTTTTCTTTATTATTCAATGCTTTATACAGCTTAATTTCCACATCTTTTCCGATACTTCTCGCAAAATCCTTTTCTTTCTTCAAAGGCCGGTCCAGTCCCGGAGAGCTGACTTCAAAAATATAATTTTCTGAAATGTAATCTTCCCTGTCCAGAATTTCTTCAAAAGCACGGCTAATCAGTTCACAATCATCTACGGTGATACCGCCTTCTTTATCGATAAATACACGCAAATACCAGTTTGCTCCTTCTTTAACCCATTCCACATCAACCAGCTCAAAATGATTTTCATCAATCAGCGGCTGAATCAATGCTTCCGTTTTGCTTTCATAATCTTTCTTTGCCAATTCGCTTCCTCTCCTTGCCGCTCCCCAATGGAGCATATGGTGGAAAAAAATTCCCCTAAACACGTACAAAGAGTGGACTCACGTCCACTCTTCTAGTTTCATCATAATCTGTTATCTTAATTAGTGTACCACCATTCCAACTAAAATGCAAGTCTTTTTCAAGAAACTAATACACCATCGGAATCCTTGTCGATTCCAAACTTGCTGTCACCCGGGTCACCGGGCCGTTGACCTCGCCGTCGCCATGAATCAATTTCGGCTTAGAGGACAAAATCTCTATTTTTCTGCACCGATACATATAGACGCCCGGCGCGCCCACATGTTTCCCCTTCAGGGCCTTCGGCAACAGTAAAAATCTTTTAAAAATCGGTATGCCCGCCGCCACGCAGACATGAAGAAATTCATCATCCACTCTGGCCTCCGGCGCAAATAAAAAGCCGCCGCCCTCATAATTTCCTTTCAGTCCGCACAAAAAGAGGACTTTCTGGAATTTATGAACCTCTTTGCCATCCAGGCGGATTTTTAATTTATCGCAGGAGCTGGTCACCAAAAGTTTTATCGCCACTCCCGTATAGGTGAATTTTCCAAGGCCGAGACGGTTAAAGGCCGACTTAAAACGCAGCCGGTTTGCGCCGTCGCAGACCGCCGCATCAAAGCCAATCCCCATGCTTCCGCCGAAATGGCGAACCTTCCCGTCATATTCCAGCCGTCCCGGATGAAAATAAATCCGGTGTTTTTCTGAAAGTATTCCATCTAAAGCCCTGCGCCAGTTTGATGAAATCCCAAGGCTTCGGGCAAAGTCATTGCCTGAGCCAATCGGAATAAAGGCAAAGGTCACCTCCGGATGGTCCCATATACCGTCCATCACTTCGGAGATAGTGCCGTCGCCGCCCATGGCGACAATGACTGCTTCCCCGACTTTTTCTCCGGCTGCCCGCTCCGCCGCTTCTCTGGCCAGCTTCGCCGCCTGCCCTTTTTTCTCTGTAAATAAAGCCTCATAGACCAGCCCTTTTTCATTCATCACCCGGCAAACCTTCCGCCAGATGCTTTTTCCTTTGCCGGACCTGGCATTTGGATTGACAATAAAATAATACATATCCACTCTCCCTTATCCGATTTTCAAATCAAAAATAGAAAGCTGATTGCTTTCCGGCAAATCGCCGAGCAGCCCCAGTTCTCCCATCACATCCAGCGTACTCCGGCTGACCTTGGCCCGTTGGGCAATATCATCCTTAGATATGAAAGGCCCATCCTTGGCAGCCAGGGCCAGTGCCTCCGCCGCAATGCCGCCCATGCCGTCAATGGATGAAAAAGGCGGCAGCAGCTTATCTCCTTTAATGGTAAATTTCACCGCTTCGGATTCATATAAGTTCACCGGAAGGAAACTAAATCCCCGGGCGTAAAACTCCTGAACAATCTTCATGTCACGAACCGTATCCTTTTCCTTGGCTGTCAGATTCGGGTTTGCTTTATAAAGCTTCAGATTCTTATCCAGTTCTTCCTTGCCCCGACACATCAGCTCATAATCAAAGGCCGTGGCGCGAATTGTAAAGAAGGCCGCATAATAGGCCAGCGGATAGTGAATCTTAAACCAGGCAATACGGAATCCCATCATAACATAGGCCACCGCATGGGCCTTCGGGAACATATATTTTATCTTCTTGCAGGACCAGATATACCAATCCGGCACATCATGCTCCTTCATCACCGCCTCAAACTCCGGCGTAAGCCCCTTGCCCTTTCGCACACTCTCCATAATTTTAAAGGACAGCTCCGATTCAACACCCTTATTAATCAGATAAATCATAATATCATCACGGGTACAGATAGCTGTGGAAATTTCCGCCTTGCCCTCTTTAATCAGTGTCTGGGCATTATTCAGCCATACATCCGTCCCATGGGACAGGCCGGAAATACGCACCAAATCGGAAAAGGCCTTCGGCTTTGTGTCCCGGAGCATCTGCATAACGAACTCGGTACCGAACTCAGGAATCCCCAGGGAACCCAAATCCGTCCCTCCGATATCCTCCGGTTTAATATGTAACGCATCCAGCCCATGGAAGAGGGACAATACTTCCTGGTCATCCAGCCGGATGGTTGTCGGATCCACCCCGGTAATATCCTGCAGCATACGAATCATCGTTGGATCATCATGGCCGAGAATATCCAGCTTCAGCAGGTTGTGATCAATGGAGTGATAATCGAAATGGGTCGTTATAATACGGGTTGTCTGA
The DNA here is from genome assembly GCA_900549105.1 of uncultured Eubacteriales bacterium. Taxonomy (GTDB): domain Bacteria; phylum Bacillota; class Clostridia; order Lachnospirales; family Lachnospiraceae; genus Frisingicoccus. The sequence continues at coordinate 924 of URND01000158.1, read as the reverse complement.
TCATTTGCCGGATGCTGCACCGGGGTAAAGGAATAGATTTCCTCACCCAGGGGCACAACGATAATCCCGCCCGGATGCTGCCCCGTTGTCCGCCGCACCCCAACACAGCCGGAAGCCAGCCGGGTCAGCTCACAGCTCCGCTTTTCAATCTGATGGTCCTCAAAATAACCTCTGGCATAACCATAGGCTGTCTTTTCCGCCAGCGTACCGATGGTTCCCGCCCGGAAGGTCTGGCCCTTTCCAAAGATAACTTCCGTATAATCGTGGGCCTTACTCTGATACTCGCCGGAGAAATTCAAATCAATATCCGGCTCCTTATTCCCCTTAAATCCAAGGAAGGTTTCGAAAGGAATGTCATGCCCCTCTTTGGAAAGGGGCGTGCCGCAGACCGGGCATACTTTATCTTCCATATCGCAGCCGGAACGGCCCGAAAAACTTTTTACATAATCCGAATCAAAATCCACATACTTGCAGTTCGGGCAGAGATAATGGGCCGGCAGGGAATTTACCTCCGTAATTCCGGCCGTAAACGCCGCAAAAGACGAGCCAACCGAACCCCTCGAGCCAACCAGATAGCCGTCGGCCACCGACTTCCACACCAGCTTCTGGGCGATAATATACATTACCGCAAACCCGTTGCCGATGATGGAATTCAGCTCCCTCTCCAGCCGCTCCACAACGATTTCCGGCAGTTTTTCTCCATAGAGAGCATGGGCCTTATCGTAACAAATGGTTCGCAGCGTCTTATCCGAATCCTCAATGACCGGAGGACATTTGTCGGGGCGCACCGGGGAAATGCGTTCAATCTGATCCGCTATGTAATTGGTGTTGGTTATAACAACCTCCTCCGCCTTCTCCGCGCCGAGATACATGAATTCCTCCATCATCTCCTCCGTTGTCCGGAAGAAAATCGGCGGCTGCCTG
>URND01000157.1 GCA_900549105.1 uncultured Eubacteriales bacterium | reverse complement strand
CGCATTCCCTTTAAAAACATGTCCAGCCGCTTATCCGTAAATCCCCGCAGAATCATCATTTCATCCTGGAAATCCTCCACCGGGGCATTTTCATCCTCCAGGGTCACATCCTTCATGCCGGCCAGCAAGCCGATGGGTTTTCCGAAATCTTCCTTCTCAACAACCCTTATCCTCATTCCCATGCGCACCAGAAGAAAACGAATCTTCCGGCCCTTTTCATTATTTAAATTATATAAAAGCACGGTCTCGCCGCCCATCTTAATCATAAAGAATATCTCCCTTGCCAATATCATTTCTCGACAGCCCGCGAAGAAGAATACCCACATTATCTCCGGCGACTGCCGTGTCCGTCAATAAAATAACACCTCCGAGTGACCATCTACCTAAACAGCATTATCATTCTACTATATTATTTTGCTATTTTCAACCAAAAATCCCAAGGACCCATCGAAAAGGTTACTGTCATGTAATCGTTGGCACTTTTTTTACACAGATTTTCCTAACGCTGTCAGAGGGAATAGACAGGACTTGTGACACGCTGCGTTTTCTACTCGGTTCGTGCATCCATAATCCGCCATTCGCGAAAACTCACTTTCAGCTCAAACAGTTCGCTCTGTGGCGGAAATTAGCACGAACCTCTTTGCGAAAGCCTCGCTATTGTCACTTCATTCCTGTCTTTTCCGCCTGCCAGCTGTTTCCCTAAAATCCTGCCATGGATAAAGTTTTCTCCGTATCCAGTTTACTTTTCTTTCCGATTTGGATATAATAAAAGAAACTTCAAGATTTCTTTAGATTTCAAGAATAGAAAGGACTGATTTTATGAACTTAGCGAAAATATCTGCCAATGGTCAAATTACAGTTCCCATTGAAATTCGCCGTCTGCTTGGCTTAAAATCTGGTGATAAAATATTATTTTTCCAGAAAAACGACGGTGAAGTAGTCATAAGCAACGCATCCACACAAGCCATCCGTAAAGCGCAGGCTGCTTTTTCCGGTGCTGCCGAAACAATGGGGATTACCAGCGAGGATGACATCCAGGCGCTTGTAAATGAAGTACGATACGGAAAGGATAGATAAAATGCGGATTCTGATTGATACAAATATCCTCTGTCTTGATATGAAGCATCCAAAATGTATGACAGCCGCACAGTTTCTCGACAACAAAGATATCATAAAGTAAAAATAAGAAAGAGAGTTCCCCAAATTCTTTTCTAACTTTGGAGATACTCTCTTTTTCACATTCAATACTCTCTGTTAATACTGCATCAGTTCTCTTTTATCATTTGTATATTCTTCTGCAGTCTGCCGGGTGATATAGCCCTGCTGCATCAGTCTTGCCAAATCCATATTCAGGGTATGCATCACGCCGCCGCTGTGCATGACATTGCCAAGCTGGTGGGTTTTGCCCTCCCGCATGAGATTGAGGGCCGCATCTGTTCCAAGGAGCAGTTCGGTCGCCACAATTCGGGAATGGCCGTCGGCACGGGGCAGAAGGCACTGGGTCACAATGCCTTTAAGGACGCCCGCCAACTGGATGCGGACCTGATTCTGCACTTCCGCCGGACAGGCATCAATGATACGGTCTATCGTTTGAGCCGCGCCGGTCGTATGCAGCGTTGATAGGACAAGATGGCCTGTCTCCGCCGCAGTCAGAGCCGCGGAAATGGTTTCATAATCCCGCATTTCACCCACAAGAATAATATCCGGGTCTTCACGCAGCGCACTCCGCAGCGCCGCCGCAAAGCTAACCACGTCGCTTCCCGTTTCCCGCTGATGAATCAACGCTTTTTTCCCTTCATATACATATTCGATAGGGTCCTCAATGGTTATAATATGGGCGCTCCGAGTCCGATTAATGTATTCCACCATGGCAGCCAGGGTTGTGGATTTGCCGCTGCCTGTCGGGCCGGTCACCAGCACCAGTCCTCTTGGCTGTGCCGCCAGATCATACAGCTTATCGGGAAGCATCAGTTCTTCCAGGGTTGGAATATGGTCGTTTAAAAGCCGAATCGTTCCCGCCACTTTTCCTTTCTGGCGGAAAATATTAACTCTCTGCCGCCCGCCATCCGAAATTTGAAGGGCAAAGTCCTTATCATAACCTTCCAGCAGCGATTTTTTCTGTTCCTCACTGAGAAGACTGTATAAAATCTCTGCTGTCTCACCGGCCTCCGGCTGAATGGCTGCCGGGGTCAGCACTCCGTGAATCCGGAATAAAAGAGGCATGCCCTCAGATATATGAATATCCGAAGCCTGAGCTTTTCTTGCAAGTAAAATAATATCTTCTATTGTATACATAGCCTGTATCTCCCCCTGCGTCTGCTATTCGTAAGTTATCTTCAACATTTCCTCCGGCGTCGTCACTCCCGCCTTCACAAGCTCCAGCGTACTCTGCCGGATGGTCCGCATCCCCTGGTGTTCCACCCCATACCGGGTAATCTCCTCCACCGTCGCATGATTGCTGATCATCCGGCGGATATTTGCATCTATAGTAAGAATCTCATGGACAGCTATTCTTCCTTTATAACCGGTATGATTGCACTGATGGCATCCAATGCCCCGCCATACAGTATGCACATCTTCGCCCAAAATCTTTCGTTCTTCCTCTGTCGTCTCCATCTTTCCCGCACAGTTCGGGCAGACCTTTCGCACCAACCGCTGCGCCACCAGCGCTGTCAGCGAGTTGGCGATCAAATAGGTTTCCACGCCCATATCCGCAAGACGCACAATACTGGAAACCGCATCATTTGTATGCAGCGTGGATAAAACCATATGACCTGTGATAGCAGCCCGCACAGAAGTTCCCGCCGTTTCACCGTCACGGGTTTCCCCTACCATGATAATGTCCGGGTCCTGCCGGAGCAGCGCCCGAAGTCCCACATCAAAGGTAAGTCCGGCCACATTATTTACCTGGGTCTGATTTACGCCCGCCACATTTTTCTCCACCGGGTCTTCAATGGTCGCCACATTCACCATCCGGGAAGAAAGGTATTCTAAAATCATATAAAGAGTCGTAGACTTACCGCTGCCTGTCGGGCCGGTAATATAAATGATTCCATTAGAACTGCTGAGTACAGGAAGAAACTGGCGGTAACTATAATCATCCATTCCAAACTGGCTCGCATAATCCAATGGCACTGAAGATGCCAGCACACGCAGCACGGCCTTCTCGCCATACACCGTCGGCATGATTGACACACGGATATTCACGTAGCCCTCTTCCGTCCGCACGCGGAAATGACCATCCTGGGGAATTCGTTTCTCCGCAATATCCAGATTCGCCATAATCTTAATACGGGCAATCAGCGACTGATGGACGTTTCTCTGCAGCGTTACATACTCCAGAATTACCCCGTCAATTCGCATCCGAACCTTTGTCTCCCGCTCAAAAGGCTCGATATGGATATCACTGGCATTACTCTTAATCGCCCGTTCTACCAAGCTGTTAAGAAGGTGAATAATCGGCGCTTCCTCATCGTCGCCCAACTCGGTCAAATCAATATCTTCCAGTTCCTCCGCGCCAAAGCCGGCATTTGCCTGTTTTGCCGCCTCTCTGGCGCCGGCTTCCGCAAAATAATAGGAAACGGCCTGACGGAGCGGTTTTTCTTCACTCAGCATAATTTTCAGGTAGCATCCCGTCTGCTGGCGCACTTCCTCAAGGGCAAAATAATTGATTGGATCGTTGGTTACAAGCTGCATAACGCCGCTCTTCACCTGGACAGGAAGAAGCAGGTTCTTTTCCGCCAAATCCTTGCTGATCATGGCAACCGCCGCCAAATCAACCTCCAGCGCCGACACATCTACAATCTCCAGCTCCAGCCGGGACGCCATCGCTTCCAACACCTGAAGCTCCGAGACAAATCCAAGCTCCACCAAAATCTGCCCGACACGCATATCCCGGTGCTCCCGCTGATAGGCCAACGCCTGTCCCATCTGTTCCCCAGTTACATAACCGAGCTCCGTTAATATCTCTCCGATTCTGAGATTCTTTTTCAAAACCTTCTGCCTCCTGTTATTCTACCGGTCTGCTGTACATATATATTTCAAGCACGACATTCATCTGTGTCTCTGTTATCGGTTTCAGCTCTGTACTCATATACAGGCTCTCTGACATTTCAAATGATTTCACATGAACCGCCGGATAATTTTTCTCTATATCATTCAGAAAAGCTTTCATGTTGCTTTCGCTTCCATTCATGGCAATCGACGCTTCAACCTTGCGGACTGCGCCCTCAGCCATGCCTATGGCGGCTTCCGCCCCCACACCCTCTGTCTGTCCGGCTTCTGTGCCAGTACCTTCTGTGTCGATGTCCTCTGTCTCCCCGCCGGAAAGGGCTGCCGTTGCTTCTGCCGCGGTTGTCGCCGGGTCATCAACCGCCTCATTAGACGCCGCCTGGCCGCCGGCGCTGTAAAGATAAGCCGGCGCTATTTCCACCGTCTGCTCTGAAATAGACAAATGGGAAGGGAAGAGGGAATGGGCCAGGGCCGCCCCCGTCACCAGTTCATCGATTTGCCGGTTCTCCATCATCACATAACAGGAATCCGACATTTCATCCAGTCTGCCCAAGCCTTCGGCAATCCGTGCTTCATTGGACGGTTTGGCATCAAGAATTCTCTGTATTTCATCCGCCTGGGCGCTTTTCTCTTCATACTCAATCTTTTCAGCCTCATAGGCGTCCATCGCCGGAAGAATCGCCAGACGGAACATAAGCACCAAAATCAAAGCAGATAAGGCGACGACAAGCAATTTCATATCTTTCGATTTTATTTTCATCTTTATTCTGCGCCTCCCGTCTGCGGACTGTCCATAGTGCAAACCAGCGACAGCGTATAAACGCCATCCTGATAGGTGTAGCCCGTGTAATCTACCTTGTAAAAAAGATTCGTCCTCTCCAGATTCATAATGTATCCCGGAATATCAATAACATCCGAACTGTTGGCATCAAAATTCAACTCCCCGCTCTCAGCATTATAAGAACGGATTTTCAAATCAAGCCCGCTTCCCGCGCCCTCGATATCAGCCAACGTTTCCGCATCAAATTTCGGATAGGTCGCCAGATTTTCCTGAAGCAGTTCAATCTCCCGAATCGTCTGCATAACCTGCCATACCTGTCGTTCAGAAATCAGCGCTTCCCGGTACTGCTCGGAAACCGACATTTCCGCAATCCAATTTTCTTTTTCCTGAAGTTTATTTTCCAGAGACATTTTTCGAACCTGCACCACGCCAAAAATGACAGCGCAGAAAACAAATACGACCGCCACCGGAAGAAGCTGCCGCCAGAGGCCTTTCCTGGCCTCTGAACCTCCGTCCCCTTCATTTTCATAAAATGCCGCCAGATTCATGCTGCGCCGCCCCCGCACTCCGCTCATCATGGCCCCGATACAGAGCAGCCAGTCTGATGTTTTCCTTCCGGCAGGCATATGGACGCCGTCAATTTCTCCAAAGGCATGTACCGTCAGATTCAGGGCGTTAAGGTCCTCTGTGCTGACCTCAAAATCCTCCTTCTCACAGCCTGCATAATAGAGGTCCGTCACCACCGCTTCACTTTTTGATGCCGTCTGAAACTGGAGGATTCCCGATACATTCCGCATAATCTCCGTGCCAAAATCCAGAGTCCCCGGCTCCGCAAAAAGACGGCTCCGGCCGGAATATTTATACTGTCCATTTTCCATCAGGATACTGGTCAGCCCTTCTTCCTCAAAGAAAAGGAAAATGGCCGTGCGTCCGCTGCTCGCCTTCTGTTCTGAGAGTAG
>URND01000156.1 GCA_900549105.1 uncultured Eubacteriales bacterium | reverse complement strand
AGGTTCCTCTGGTGGGAATAATACCTATGCGCCTGCTGACGGTGGCTCTATATATTATGGTGTCCCGGCTGCACCGATTGCCGGAAATACTGGGAATACGAATCGGGTAAATGCCGAAAAAGAAACAAAAGAAACCGAGAGCAGAGAAACTAAGAATAAAAAAGAAACCGAAAGTAAAGAGAAAGAGAGCGAACCTTTAAAAACACCTGTGATGTCTAATGGTACTTCGGGTACTTCGACAGGATTTCCGATTCGATGGATTTTAATTGCCATTGGCGCTGTGGTTGTGATTATTATCGCTATCGTGGCAGCAAAACTGATTTCTGACCGTCAGGCTGCAGGTGATAAATGGGATGATGACGACGAGCAGGATATGTCAAAGGTTTATGCCCGGGTTTCTGAAAATGAAAGTCAGACCTTGAAGGCGGCTGCAGCCGCAGCGTCTGCTTCGGCGGTTATTGCTTCAAAAGTGAAAGACGAAGCAAAAGAAGAGACACCTGCGCCGGAGCTTGTGGAGGCCGCGGCAGTTTCGGAGGCCGCACCAGAAGCTGTGGATGAGCCGACAGTTCAGATGGCCGCACCGGAAGTGGTGGATGAGCCGACAGTTCGGGTAGTTGCGCCGGAACCGGTTGTATTGGAAGGAGCGCACAGCCGATTGGTTTATGACCCTGCTACAGGCGAATACAAATATGAATTAAAATAACCATCAACAGATTGGGTTTAGCAAACAAAAAAGCTGATATTCGACATAATGTCCGGATACCAGCTTTTTAAATATTTATTATCTGTCAAGAATGCGGCCATCGGTGGAAATGGTGACAACCTGCCATGGAATAAATTTACCGCTGTTTTGTAAAGCTGTGACAGCGGCGCGTTCAATGCCTCCGCAGCAAGGAACTTCCATCCGCACAATGGTGAGACTTTTTATCGCATTATTTTTAATAATTTCCGTTAATTTTTCGGAGTAGTCACCCTCGTCCAACTTCGGGCAGCCAATTAAAGTGATTTTTCCGCGGATAAAATCCTGATGGAAATTGCCGTAGGCGTAGGCGGTGCAATCGGCCGCGACGAGCAGGTGGGCGCCGTTAAAATAAGGCGCGTTCACCGGGGCCAGTTTAATCTGAACCGGCCATTGGCGAAGCTGTGAATCTGTACTCCGGGCAGAGACCCCTGATGGTGTCTGAGGTGAAGCGGCAGGCTTTTCTCTGTGAATCTGCCGGGACTGGCTTCCAGGGCAGCCGCAGGCCAGCGGCTTATCTGCATTTTCCTGCATTTTTCTTTTATTTTCCATAACGGCAGCTTCATCATAGGCGGCGGCTTCACGCTCTACAAAGGTGATAGCGCCGGTTGGGCAGGCCGGAAGGCAGTCGCCCAGGCCATCGCAGTAGTCGTCCCGCAGCAGCTTTGCTTTGCCGTCAACCATCCCGATAGCTCCTTCATGGCAGGCCTGAGCGCAGAGGCCGCAGCCATTACATTTTTCTTCATTAATGTTTATAATTTTACGAATCATAGAGATTCCTCCTTTAGTTATTCGCTGTTTATTGACTTCATGGGAACAGTATAATACAATGTTGACAACAAGTATGTTGTTTTAACAACGAAAGGAGAAAAAATTGAATTTTAATTTTTTGTCGAAGACGGTCTTATTCCGGGGAATGAGCGAAAAGGATATTGAGTGTATGCTGGATTGTCTTGCAGCAAAACAGCAGCATTTTTCAAAGGGTGATATCATTTTTCAGGTCGGCGATGTAGCGCAGTCGATGGGACTTATTCTGACGGGCAGCGCCAATATTGAAAATGATGATATCTGGGGAAATAAAAGTATTTTGGATAATATCGGCCCGGGGCAGGTGTTTGCTGAGACCTATGCCTGTGTTCCGGGGGAGCCTATGATGGTGAGCGTGGTGGCTTCGGAGGCGGCGGAGGTCCTTTTTTTAAATATGAGCCGGGGGCTTCAAACCTGTTCGAAGCAGTGTCATTTTCATAATCGGCTTATACAAAATCTGTTGACCATATCGGCGCAGAAAAATCTGAATCTTTCACGGCGCATTTTTCATACAACATCGAAGTCGATTCGGGGACGGCTGCTTTCTTATCTGTCCTATCAGGCCACCCGGCAGGGGAGCTTACAGTTCTCTATCCCCTTTAACCGGCAGCAGTTGGCGGATTATCTCAGTGTGGACCGAAGCGCCATGTCCAATGAGCTGAGTAAAATGCAGAAGGAAGGCATGTTGACTGTAAATCGAAATTACTTTGTTTTAAATGTGGAAGCTTCGGATTATGGCATATAAGCGGAAAAACAGCCGTGTCAAATTCTTTTGACATGGTGTTTTTGCCCGATGTTAAGCCCATTTGATAGACGAAATGCACATAATGGCCTATGCTTGAAGCAGGTCAGGAGGTAAGACACAATGGAATTGAACAAACAAATAAAAAAATATCGTAGGATGATGAATTTATCCCAGGAGGATTTGGCGGAACGTGTGTATGTCACCAGGCAGACCATTTCCAATTGGGAGACGGGCAAAAGCTATCCGGATATTCACAGCCTGTTATTGTTGAGTTCTTTATTCAATGTTTCTCTTGATACTTTAATTAAAGGAGATTTAGAGATGATGAGAGAAAAAGTAAACGAAAAAGAAATCAGGGAGTTTAATTTTTATGGAAACATTTTTGCAGTGCTTCTTATCGGAACCGTCCTCAGCGCGGCGCCGCTGGTGTATTTCCTGGGTAGAAATGGATTGATAGTAGTGTTTATCCTTTTTGCTGTAACGATGGTGTTTGCCTTCAAGGTTGAAGGGTATAAGAAGAAAAATGATATTCAGACTTATAAGGAAATTCTGGCGTTTACCAATGGAGAACTGTTGGATGAAATATCTAAAAAGCAGGAGAAAGAAAAACGGCTGTATCAGAATGTATTGAAAGTACTTTTATCCGGCTCTCTCGGATTTGTAGTGACCATGCTTTTATTTAAACTGCTTGAGATGCTTTTTTAGAATGGAAGGGGCTGCTGAAAAATTTCAGCAGCCCGGTTTTAGTTATTCCATAATGCCGATTTCATCAGGGACAATGACATCCGCTTCGGTGCAGGCGAGAATGTCCTCAACTGTATAGCCCGGAGCCAGTTCTCTTAAAACCAACCCCTCCGGGGTAACTTCAAAGTAACATCTTTCGGTTACGATATCTGTGACACATCTGCTCCCTGTCAGAGGGAGGGTACATTTCTTTAAAATCTTTGAATCGCCATTTTTCTCACAGTGATCCGTTGCCACAATGATTTTTTTCACACCGGCGCAAAGGTCCATCGCGCCGCCCATGCCCGGAACAAGCTTACCCGGAATTGTCCAGTTGGCGATATTGCCTTCCTGGTCAACCTGGAGTGTACCGAGGACAGCCACATCGATATGTCCGCCGCGAATCAGGCCAAATCCGGTTGGATGTTCATAAACGCTGCCGCCTTTGATGACGGAGGCAGGCATTCCGCCCGCATCGATGATATCAATATCCGCCTCACTCCATTGAGGTGACGGGCCGCTGCCGACGGTGCCGATTTCGGCTTCCAGCCAAAGGTCCACGCCATCCGGGAGATAGTTGACACACATCAGAGGAACGCCGATTCCAAGATTTACGAAATCGCCGTCTTTAAAGAATTTTGCACAGCGAGATGCAATAAGCGCACGTCCATTCAGTTCTGCCATTACTCTTTACCTCCTTCTGCTTTTGCTTTCAAACGCTGCCACATTGGGCACATATGACGGGTTTCACCGGTTCGAACATAAATCATATCAACCACAGGCGCCGGAACCTGAATTTCTTCAGGGCCGAGTTCGCCAAGTTCAACCAATTCCTCAACTTCGGCAATGACAAGGTCCGCCGCAAATGCCATATTGCTGCAGATAGCCCGGGAATTCATGCGGAAGGAAAGATTTCCGGCTGTATCCGCTTTGGTTGCCTTAATGAGCGCAATGTCTGCGTGCAGAGGCAGTTCCAGCAGATACTCTTTGCCGTTGATTGTCAGTTTCTGTTTGCCCTTTTCCACATCCGTGCCTACGCCGGTTGGGGTGAGACAGCCGCCGAGACCGAAGCCGCCGCAGCGAATCCGCTCGGAAAACGTACCCTGAGGGCTGAATTCGATATCCAGTTCTCCCGCAAACATCTGGTCGCGGGCGATTGGATTATATGCGATATGAGTCGTAATAAGACTTTTTACCATTTTTGCTTTGATAAGCTTGCCGACACCCTGGTCCGGCATACCAGCGGAAACAGCAATGGCGTCGATGCCTTTGATGTCTTTTTCAACAAGCCTGTCGATGATGTCGTCCGCCGCAAATTCACCGTGCCAGTCGCCGAACATGATGGTTTGATTATCATGGAATTTTTCAAGAATTTCTTCCATCGTTACTACTTTTGACAGCAATTTAGTTTCCACCTTTCATAAAATATTTTGTTATTTACCTTCAAAAACAGCTTTGCGTTTTTCGATAAATGCTTTGCAGCCTTCCTGGAAATCCATGGATGCGGCACATTCGCGCTGTGTCGGAATTTCCGTTTCATCGAGCCATTTTTTATAGTCGGTATAATTTGCATCATAAATCTGTTTTTTAATATTTTTGTAAGACAGCAGTGGACCGGCCGCCAGTTTTCTGGCAAATTTCATAGTCACTTCATCCAGTTCCTCCGGTGTTGTAACCTTGTAGGCCAGACCGAGAGATTTGGCTTCCTCAGCGCTTAAAGGCCGACCTGTAGCCGCCAGTTCCATCGTGCGGGAAACGCCGATTGCTTTAGAGAGCAGATAGGTTGCCCCTGTATCCGGCACGAGTCCGATATTGACAAAGGCGAGAATAAATTTGGCATTATCGGCACAAATCATAAAATCCCCGCCGAGAGCAAGACTCACACCGGCGCCTGCGGCAGCGCCGCAAACGGAAGTAATGACCATTTTGCTCATTTTCTTCAATCCATCAGCCACAATACCGACTTTGGCAATCAGTCCGTCCATATTCACATCGCCGCCAGCCTGAATTAACTGATAGAAATATCCAATGTCTCCTCCGGCAGAAAATGCCCGGTTGGAGCCTTTGAGAACTAAAACCCTTACATCCGGGTCTTTTTCTGCGGCGTCGACAACATACATCAATTCGTCAGCCATCTGCTCGTCAATGGCATTCAGATTTTTCATGTAATTCATCGTGACAACAGCCACACCGTCCTCAACGGTATAAATCAGTTTCTTTAGTTCCATATGCATACCTCCTCAATACATATTGACAAAAAATTGTCATAATTACATTATAAATGATTAGTCAGAAAAATTCAATGATAAAAAAGTAAATTTCTGGAAATTTATTTATAAACAAAATAAAGTCTATCATTTAAAACAATAAATTTTTATATTCTATGATATAATGATATTTAAATAAACAAATTGTGGGGAAAATGATATGACAGAAAAAATGATTGTACGTCAACATATGAAAATTACCGGCCAGGTTCAGGGCGTTGGCTTTCGCTATCGTGCCCGTTATGCGGCCAGCGGTCTTGGGGTGACCGGATGGGTGAAAAATAAATGGGATGGAAGTGTGGAGCTGGAGGCCCAGGGGACAATCGACCATCTGAATCAAATGCTGAAAATCATTAATCAGAGTCCTTATATTCAGATTTCGTGGATTGACCGAAAAGAAATGCCGGTGGAGCCCCACGAGACAGGCTTCCATGTGCGGTGAGAGAAGATATAAGGTGATGAATGATGATTTTTGAATTGGAAGATACA
>URND01000155.1 GCA_900549105.1 uncultured Eubacteriales bacterium | reverse complement strand
GCCAACATCGCTTTAGACTATCTTTTTATGGGTGTGCTGCACCTTGGGCCTGCGGGTGCAGCCCTTGGTACAACTCTCTCTCAGGCAATCAGTGTAGTTGTTTCCCTTACCGTTATTTTGAAACGCAGGAGCATCGTTCTGAAAAAAAGCAACTTCAAGCCTTGCCGTGCGGTCATGGGGAAAATTTTGGGGATCGGCATCCCGATTGCGTTTCAGGACGGCCTGATTCAAGTTGCTTTTATTATTATCACGATTATTGCCAATCAGCGTGGACTGAATGACGCAGCGGCGGTCGGGATTGTGGAGAAAGTGATCAGTTTCCTCTTTTTGGTCCCCTCTTCTATGCTGTCTACCGTTTCTGCCTTGGGAGCGCAAAATATCGGTGCGGGCAAACCGGAGCGGGCCATTCAAACGCTGCGCTATGCGGTGATGCTCGCCGCAGGCTTTGGCGTGCTTGCTTCTATCGCGATCCAGTTTACAGCGGAAGGCATCGTTTCGCTGTTCACCGATCCCAGCACTGCGGACGGAGCGGCGGTGGTCCGTTTCGGCGGCCAGTATCTGCGCGGTTACATTTTTGACTGTATTTTTGCTGGCATTCATTTTAGTTTTAGCGGATTTTTTTGCGCATGCAGGAAATCCGGCCTGTCGTTTTTACACAATATTCTCGCCATTGTATTGATGCGTGTGCCTGGCGTTTATGTGACCTCAAAATTATTCCCGGCAACGCTTCTCCCGATGGGACTGGCTACCGCGGCAGGCTCACTGCTATCGGTCGTGATCTGCCTAATTGCCTTTGGAGTCATACGGCGCAAATCAACGCTTGTTCTGGTGGAGGAGTAAGATATGGATCGGAAAAATCTCTTCCCAATAGGTGAAGTGTCAAAATTGTTTCATATCAGTGTTAGTAGTTTGCGGCACTATGAACATATCGGTTTGCTTACACCAGAATACATTTCCTCAGATTCTGGCTATCGTTACTATGGCACCGAACAATTTGAAGTACTCAACACAATCAGGTATTTGCGGGCATTGGATATGCCTTTGTCCGAGATTGAGGACTTTCTCAAAAATAAGGATATCAGCCGTATTGAGGAAAAGTTGTTACAGCAAAAGCATGCAGTCCTGAAAAAGCAACAAGAATTACAACGTATAGAACAAAAGATTAACCACCGCTTAAATTGGCTGCGAGACGCACAAAGTGTGCCTTTGGATACCGTTTCCTTAATAGAGCTTCCGTCCTGTCGCATTGTTTGGGTAGACGCTCCACTGAAAGTAGATGGCTCTCTTGATATGGAAGTGCCGATTAGAAAGCTGGATCAATCTGATGCCGAAGCCGTTGTATTTCTTGGAAAGGTCGGACTTGGCATTTCCGCGGAACATTTGCAGCAATCAAAAGTAAATCGTTATGACAGCATTTTTCTAATACTGGATCAAGAGGACATTTATACAGGTGAAACCATTACTCTTCCCAAAACACTTTGTGTACGGCTGCGTTTTCGAGGCAGTCATATAGAAGCTCCAGCGCACTATGAAAAGCTCCTTGACTACATCACAAAAGAACAGATACAGATTGTTGGTTTTTCGCGAGAAATCACGCTCATAGACTATGGCATTACTAATGACAGTGAAAAATTTGTGACTGAAATATGTATTCCGGTCAAGTGCAGATAAGAAGGGCATAAAATGAGATTCGTTGTTAAAAAAGAAATTTTTGAAGAACTGCCGAGTGCCTGTTTTGGTGTTGTTATGGCAAAAGGCATTGATAATAATAACGCATACCCAGAGATTGAACAATTTTTAGATGAAAGTATCCAAGCTGCAATGCAGCGTTTTGAGGGAAGAAAAGTCAAGGAAGATCCGGATATTTTACCATATCGAGAAGCATTCCGAGCCTTGAATATCAACCCCAATAAATACTTTTGTTCGATCGAAGCTTTGTTCACCCGTATAGCTAAAGGAAAAGGAGTGCCGCATATCAATCCCGTCGTAGATTTGGGAAATGCCATATCCTTAAAATATACACTTCCTATGGGGGCACACGATTTAGGAAAGAGTAGCGAAGACATTTGTATTCGCCTTGCACGACCAGATGATACTTTCCTTGCGTTTGGCGGCGAGAAAGATGAAACTCCAGACCTTGATGAAGTGGTTTATGCAATCGGACAGCAGGTGCGTACCCGCCGCTGGACTTGGAGGCAAAGCGAAAACGGAAAAATCACTTCCGCTTCCACAGACATATTCTTTCCCATTGATGGTTTTACAGATTTCAATCGCGAGCGTGTACTTGCTGCGCAGGATGAACTCCAGATGCGAATAGCGCGGATTTGGGGTTGCAAAACAATTGTCGGACTTGTAGATTCTGAAAATCCGTATATGGAATTATTATAGAAATGAATTACCTATGAAAAATACCTGACGATTGATTGCTGTTATATTCTGTTGCAGCAATAAAACAAGAGTAAAAATTAGTAGTAATGCTATCCGAATAATTTCCGCTATTTTCCCCTAAATGTAAAAGTTCTAATCAATGTTGTCAAATTACATATAACTGTTGTCAAAGAGGCAGAGCCGGTAACCAGCCAGCTATGAGCTGCGATTACCCGACTAAGGGAACGCCGCAGGGCGGCATCCTATCCAATATCGTGCTGAATGAATTGGACTGGTGGGTGGCCTCCCAATGGGAGAACATGCCCACTCACTACGAGTACAAAACCAGACAGAATTTCTCATGTGCCATAAAGTAACACAAAAAACAACAGACAGCCGCCACAATTCCGTAATGATTGATGCTTGACAGTCTCCTGAAAGATCGCTATAATAATAGACGTAAAATTTGAGTGGACTTTTCCGGATTCGGTCATCTTTTTGCCACACAGTTATCTTGTGATAGCCGTGTGGCTTTTTTGTTGTCGGCATTCTGGAAAAGCTGACAGAATGGAGGATGATTTTTGTATGGAAAACAATTTCTTGTCTCTGATCAAGACGCGCCGCAGCGTAAGGGCCTATAAAGCGGAACCGGTCCCTCCCGAGGCGTTGGACGCTGTACTGGAAGCAGGCACTTACGCCCCGACCGGCGGCGGACGTCAATCCCCCACCATTATTGCAATCACAGACCCCAAATATAGACAGGAAATCGCAAAGCTAAACGCAGAAGTGATGGGGAGCAGCACAGACCCCTACTATGGTGCGCCTGCCGTGGTTTTGGTTTTGGCAGATGGCGGTGCAAGCACCTTTGTGGAGGACGGAAGCTGCGTCCTTGAAAATATGATGCTGGCCGCCCATGCCCTTGGTCTTGGAACCGTATGGGTGCATCGGGAACGTGAGATTTTCGACAGCGAAAAAGGCAAGGCTCTCCTGCGGGAGTGGAAACTGCCGGAAACCTTGCGAGGCGTCGGGGCGATTGCATTGGGTTATCCAGCCCAGGAAGCCGGTCAACCCGCAGCACGCAAACAAAACTATATCGTTCGGATTTAAAGTTCCTGCTGTCCGGCGCAATGTTTTTGCGCCGGACACTTTGTGGAGAGGAGGGAAAGTATGCAGACCAACAATAAAATGGCGGTTGCTCCTGTTGGAAAGCTCATCTGGCAAATGTCGATACCGCCGCTTATTTCCATGTTCCTGCAATATTCCTATAACCTGATAGACAGCGCGTTTGTGGCGCGGTTGAGTGAGAATGCGCTGACCGCTGTTTCTCTGTCATTCCCGATTACAACACTGATGAATGCGGCGTCTATCTGGATCGGTGTGGGCGTGAATGTACTGATTGCAGGGTATCTTGGGCAGAAAAAGCAGGACGAGGCAAATACCACCGTCACGCATGGATTGTTACTGGCCTTTGGAATTGGTGCTTTGCTCAATCTTCTGTCCTTGCTGATTATGAAACCCTATTTTCGGACGTTTACCAATAATGAAGAAATTTATCAGCTGAGCATCGCCTATATGAGCGTGTGTTCGTTCATGCAAATTCCCAATATGGTGCATATCGCCATCCAGAAGATGATACAAGCCACCGGGAACATGGTTGCTCCCATGTGGTTCCAGATCGCGGGCGTGGCCGTTAATTTTGTGTTCGACCCAATCCTGATTTTTGGTATTGGCATTTTCCCGGCTATGGGAATCCGCGGCGCTGCGGTAGCTACCGTTGCGGGCTATCTGCTGTCCATGATTTTGGCATTTGCTTTACTGCTGGGCAAAAAGCAGAAGGTGCAGGTAAAAATCAAAGGCTTTCATTTGCAAAAGCAGATGATCCGCCGTATTTTTGCCTTTGGCCTGCCATCTTTTATTATGAACGCCCTCAGTTCGTTTATGGTGACCTTCGTCAATCTGTTTCTGGTGGCGTATTCCGATACGGCGATCGCTTTCTTCGGTGCATATTTTAAGGTGCAGCAGCTGATCGTTATGACGGTAAACGGCTTGATCCAGGGTTGTTTACCAGTTATGCGGTTTAACTACGGTGCGGGGAACCGCGAAAGGCTGCATTCCGCTTTCCGGTACGGAACCGCTTTGGTCACTGGCATGATGATACTGGGAACGTTGGCTGTCATCCTTTTTCCGGCGCAGATTTTGGGATTGTTTATGGCGTCGGAAGCCATGCGCTCCTTTGGAATATCCGCTATGCGGATAATGGCGGCAAGCTATCTGTTTTGCGGCCTTTCTACCATGATTTCAACCTATTTTCAAGCGACGGAAAAAGTAATTTCCAGTATGTTGATTCAACTGTTGCGGCAGCTTCTCCTGCTAATTCCGTTCATGTGGTGCATGGAAAAACTTCTGAAGATTACCGGAATCTGGCTGTCATTTCCTGTCACCGAAGCAACAACATTTGTTCTGGTGTTCCTGTTCTTTCAAGCAGACAAGAGAAAAGAAACACTTTGCGGCGATACAAAGTCACAGTAATAATCAGGAAGGAGAGACAATATGGAAATACAGATTAAAAAAGGGTTTGATGCCATACAAACAGAAACTG
Organism: uncultured Eubacteriales bacterium; assembly: GCA_900549105.1. Lineage (GTDB taxonomy): Bacteria > Bacillota > Clostridia > Lachnospirales > Lachnospiraceae > Frisingicoccus. The sequence goes on along the minus strand of URND01000155.1, from coordinate 845 downwards.
TACTTCACCTTCTGTCACAGACTGTATGGGCATGCGGCAGAAAGAAAGAAGCAATTATGGAGTCATGGAAACACTCTGTCTGTTATGGAGCCTATACCACCGACGGAAAACAAATCGGATTTGCGAGGGTTATAACAGACTATGCCACCCAGTACTATATTTGTGATGTTGTTGTGGATGCGGATTTTCGTCACAAAGGTGTGGGAACCTCCCTCCTAAAGACGATTACGACAGAAGATACCTACCGTTCCTTGCTGGGAATGCTGATTACAGAAGAGGCTGAACGGTTTTATGAGCTCTTTGGTTTCCGAAAAGATCCAATCTGTTTTATGACAAGAAAAGAAACACCGGAGGTGACCACGAATGAATGATACCTTCATGAAAGAGAAGCCGGTATTGCCGCTGATTTTATCCATGTCATTGCCTATGGTGTTATCCATGCTGGTCAATTCTCTATACAATATTGTGGACAGCTTTTTTGTTGCGCAGATCAGCGAGGAAGCTATGACGGCATTATCACTGGTTTACCCGGTTCAAAATTTTATCAATGCTGCCGGAATTGGATTTGGCGTTGGGATCAACGCAGTGATCGCCTTTTATCTGGGCGCTGGAGATCACAGAAAAGCGGATCAGGCCGCCACCCAGGGACTTGTGCTTGCCGTGATTCATGGCGTTGTTATGACAATCTGCTGTATCGCAATCATGCCGGTTTTCCTGCGAATGTTTACTTCATCCGAAGCGGTCATTGAACTTGGTGTCCGTTATTCTGTTGTTGCGTTCGCTTTTAGGTGCATTGCACAAGTATTACTACATGGTGCGGTACAGCATGTTAAAAACTCTGGCAG
>URND01000154.1 GCA_900549105.1 uncultured Eubacteriales bacterium | reverse complement strand
ACCGATCGCGGTAGCGGCATATTCTTATATGTCTCTGGTGCCGATTATTCAGCCGCCGATCATGCGCCTTTTGACGACGAAAAAAGAGCGGTCCATAAAAATGGAACAGCTTCGCCCGGTTTCCAAGCTGGAAAAGATATTGTTCCCGATTGTTGTTACAATTGTTGTTGTTTTGATTCTGCCGACAACAGCGCCGCTGGTTGGCATGCTGATGCTCGGAAATCTTTTCCGGGAATCCGGCGTTGTTAAACAGCTTACGGAAACGGCATCCAATGCCCTGATGTACATTGTTGTTATTATTCTTGGAACAAGCGTCGGCGCCACAACGAGTGCGGAAGCCTTTATAAATCTTCAGACACTGGGTATTGTGGCTCTCGGTTTGATTGCCTTTGCTATAGGAACCGCATCCGGCGTGCTTTTCGGAAAGCTTCTCTGCAGGCTGACCGGAGGAAAGATTAATCCGCTTATCGGTTCAGCCGGTGTTTCCGCTGTGCCTATGGCGGCCCGTGTATCTCAGAAGGTGGGGGCGGAAGAGGATCCGACCAATTTCCTTTTGATGCACGCTATGGGACCAAATGTGGCCGGTGTTATCGGTACGGCAGTTGCCGCCGGTGTATTTATGGCGATTTTTGGTGTTATGTGATGACAAGCGGTTTGTACAGGAGGTAGAAAAATGTCAGAACAAGTGAAGAAACCGGTAAAGATTACCGAAACTGTATTGAGAGATGCACATCAGTCTCTGATTGCCACCCGGATGACAACAGAGCAGATGCTGCCGATTATTGATAAAATGGATAAGGTGGGGTATCATTCCGTTGAATGTTGGGGCGGCGCCACCTTTGATGCGTCCCTTCGGTTTTTGAAAGAAGACCCGTGGGAACGCCTGAGAAAACTTCGGGATGGTTTTAAAAACACAAAGCTTCAGATGCTGTTCCGGGGACAGAATATTCTTGGATATCGTCACTATGCCGATGATGTGGTCGATTATTTTGTACGCAAGTCGGTGGCTAACGGTATTGATATTATTCGAATTTTTGATGCCTTAAATGATTTGAGAAACCTGGAAACATCCGTTAAGGCAACCGTGCGGGAGGGTGGACATGCCCAGGTGGCCCTGTCCTATACATTAGGCGATGCTTATACGCTGGATTATTGGAAAGATATTGCAAAGCGTATCGAGGATATGGGCGCCAACTCCATCTGTATTAAAGATATGGCCGGACTTTTAGTGCCTTATGCGGCAACGGAACTCGTTTCTGCGCTGAAAGAGTCCACGAATCTGCCAATCCAGCTTCATACCCATTATACGAGCGGCGTGGCCTCAATGACTTATATGAAAGCTGTCGAAGCGGGTTGTGATGTCATTGATACGGCGATGTCGCCATTGGCTTTGGGAACCAGTCAGCCGGCAACGGAAGTTATGGTGGAAACCTTCAAAGGTACATCCTATGATACAGGGCTTGATCAGGGACTTTTGTCAGAGATTGCCGAATACTTCCGGCCGATTCGGGAAGAAGCGCTGGACAGCGGCCTTTTAAATCCAAAGGTACTCGGGGTAAACATTAAGACATTATTATATCAGGTTCCGGGCGGTATGCTCTCAAACCTTGTATCCCAGTTAAAGGATGCCCATGCCGAGGATAAATATTATGAAGTGTTGGAAGAAATTCCGAGAGTTCGAAAAGATTTTGGAGAGCCGCCTCTCGTTACACCGTCCAGCCAGATTGTGGGAACCCAGGCGGTGCTGAATGTTCTTATGGGCGAGCGGTATAAGATGATCACAAAAGAGAGCAAAGCCCTCTTAAAAGGAGAGTATGGCCAGACAGTCAAACCGTTTAACCCGGAGGTGCAGAAGAAGGCCATCGGCGATGAAGAACCGATTACCTGCCGTCCGGCCGATTTAATTCCGAATGAGCTTGAAAGCCTGGAAAAAGAAATGGCCCAGTACAAATGCCAGGATGAAGACGTATTATCCTACGCACTATTCCCACAGGTGGCAACAGAATTCTTTAAGTACCGGGAAGCTCAGAAAACAAAAATCGATGCCGCAAAGGCTGACACGGAAAACAAAGTTTATCCGGTGTAAAAGATATTAAACAACCGGGTGTCCAATATCCTTAAAGGACGTTGGACACCCGGTTATTATAACCAGAAATAATTTTTCAGGCGTGATCCTGAATGAATTTTTTAATGTTGGATGCGTTGGCATATTTTTCCACATTGCCGTCATGGAGAACGACCAGTGTCGGGGCCTGGCGGATGTTAAATTTCTGGCTTAAATCCGCATGGGTTTCCGCATCGATTTTTTCGAAATCCACATGGGCCTTAGTCAGCCAACTGTCGGCCATTTTGCAGTTTGGACAGGTTGCCGTTGTAAAAAGAAGAATCTGATCTTTAGAAGCAGTCGTTTCTTCCTGCGGTTTGGCTTCATCATAATGAATTTCTTTTGGCTTCAGCACAGAGGTTTGAATATTATAAACTTTACGGTCCTTAAATTCCTTTGTCTTACCTTCATTCCAGTTTTGAACCGGGCGGTAATAGCCGGTGATTCGGCTGTATACCTCGGTCTTTCCGCCGCAGATTGGGCAGGTGTACTGTTCGCCGCTGAGGTAACCATGGTCTTTACATACAGAGTAGGTTGGCGATAAGGTATAATATGGAAGCCGATAGTTTTCAGCAATCTTCCGCACCAGGTTGGCTGCAGCTTTCCAGTCCGGAAGCTTTTCGCCGAGGAAAGCATGAAATACAGTGCCGGAAGTATAGAGTGTCTGCAGTTCATCCTGAATGTCCAGAGCTTCAAAAATATCTTCGGTATATCCAACCGGAAGGTGGGAGCTGTTTGTGTAATACGGCATCGAGGTGTCATCGCTGGCAGTAATAATATCCGGATACTGTTCCAAATCATGTTTGGCGAGACGGTAAGCGGTGGACTCTGCCGGGGTGGCTTCGAGATTGAATAAATCGCCGTAAAGTTCCTGATAATCCGAAAGCCGTTCCCGCATATGATTTAAAACATCCTTAGTGAAATCCTGTGCAGCCTTGTGGGTTAAATCCTGCCGGAGCCATTTTGCATTCAGACAGGCTTCGTTCATGCCGAGGAGGCCGATGGTTGAAAAATGGTTTTCAAAGCTGCCGAGATATCTCTGCGTATACGGATAAAGTCCTTCATTCAAAAGCTTGGTGATGATAGTACGCTTTGTATTCAGAGAACGGGCCGCAATATCCATCATTTTATCCAGCCGCTTATAAAATTCATTTTCATCTGCGGAGAGGTAAGCGATTCGCGGCATATTAATCGTAACAACGCCAACAGAACCGGTGCTTTCGCCGCTTCCGAAAAAGCCTCCGGATTTTTTGCGGAGTTCCCTCAAATCCAGGCGGAGACGGCAGCACATGCTTCGGATATCACTCGGGGCCATATCGCTGTTAATATAGTTGGAAAAATATGGCGTTCCATATTTTGATGTCATTTCAAAGAGAAGACGATTATTTTCCGTGTCTGACCAGTCAAAATCCTTTGTAATGGAATATGTAGGAATCGGATACTGGAATCCGCGGCCATTGGCGTCGCCTTCAATCATGACTTCGATAAAGGCTTTATTGACCATATCCATTTCCTTCTGACAGTCTTTATATTTGAAATCCATTTCCTTGCCGCCGACGATGGCATTTAACTCAGCCAAATCATCCGGGACAACCCAGTCCAATGTGATGTTGGAGAATGGCGACTGAGTTCCCCAGCGGCTCGGCGTATTCACGCCATAAATAAAGGATTCAATACATTTTTTTACGGCATCATAGCTTAAATTATCTGTTCTGACAAATGGTGCAAGATATGTATCAAAGGATGAGAAAGCCTGAGCGCCGGCCCATTCGTTCTGCATAATGCCGAGGAAGTTAACCATCTGATTACAGAGGGTAGCCAGATGTTTTGCCGGAGCGGAAGTAATCTTGCCGCTGACACCGCCGAGACCTTCCTGAATCAGCTGTTTTAAAGACCAGCCGGCCCAGTATCCGGTCAGCATGGATAAATCGTGAAGATGGATATCCGCATTCCGATGGGCGTTGGCGATTTCTTCATCATAAATTTCAGAAAGCCAGTAGTTGGCGGTAATCGCACCGGAGTTGCTTAAGATAAGTCCGCCGACGGAATAGGTTACTGTGGAATTTTCCTTGACACGCCAGTCGGTGACTTTGACATAACTGTCCACAACTTCCTTATAATCGAGAATTGTGGATTTCATGTTGCGGATTTTTTCCCGCTGTTTCCGATAAAGAATATAGGCTTTGGCAACTTCGGTGTAGCCGGCCTGAACAAGCACCTGTTCCACACTGTCCTGGATATCTTCAACCTGAATTTTATCTTCTTTAATTTTAGGTTCAAAATCCGCGGTTACTTTTAATGTTAAAAAATCAATAATATTTGGGTTATAATTTACCTCTTTAGCTTCAAAGGCACGGGTAATCGCCACATTTATTTTTGACAAGTCAAATTCGGCAATTTTTCCGTCCCGCTTAATTACCTGGTACATAATAAAATCCTCCCTATAACTGAAAATAATCGAGTCAATTGTTATTGTATAACATAATCTGGCAGATGTCAATCGACAAAACAATATATTGTGCTTATCATAGAAAAAACTTCAATATATTGTGATGATGCGGTAAAATGCTGCAAACTTCAGTAAAAATACTGTAAAGAGAAAGATAATTTATTAACAAAGAATACAAAAAAGGTTAACAAATAATTTGCACGCAAATAAAAATTAACATAAAGATTTAGAGAAAATTGTACAATTTGCTGAATTGACAAATAGTACTTTACAGTTTTTAATAAATATGTCATAATAATGTACATGAGGGATATCGGTTAAAATATTAACACTAAAAGTTATTATTTGATTCCAAAAAGTAATCAAATATCACAATTCTGGCCCTTCAGAGCGTGATATAAACAACGAAAATCTAATAACCAAAAGGAGAAGGACGTATGAAAGAAGTAGTAATTGTAAGTGCATGTAGAACACCTATTGGCTCATTTGGAGGCTCTTTGAAATCAATTTCAGCAGCAGATTTGGGCGCAATCACAGTGAAAGAAGCTATCAAGAGAGCTGGAATTGCTCCGGAGCAGGTAGAAGAAGTTGTTTACGGTAACGTATTACAGGCTGGACTCGGTCAGAACGTGGCTCGTCAGGTTTCCATTAAAGCTGGACTTCCTGTAGAAACAACAGCAGTAACCATCAATATCGTATGTGGTTCCGGACTTAAAACTGTAGCTATGGCTGCACAGGCTATCAAAGCCGGTGATGCAGACATCATCGTTGCAGGCGGTACAGAAAATATGAGCGCTGCACCTTATGTGCTTCCGGCAGCAAGATGGGGCGCAAGAATGAACAACACAACAATGGTTGACGCTATGGTTAACGATGGACTGTGGGATGCTTTTAATCAGTATCACATGGGTATCACCGCTGAAAACGTAGCAGAACAGTGGGGCATCACAAGAGAAGAGCAGGATGCATTCGCAGTTCGCAGCCAGAATTATGCTGAAGCAGCTATCAAAGCCGGCAAATTTAAAGATGAAATTATCCCGGTTGAAATTCCTCAGAAGAAGGGTGACCCGGTAATCTTTGATACAGATGAATATCCAAAATTCGGTGCTTCCATCGAAAAAATGGCTAAATTAAAACCTGCTTTCAAAAAAGGCGGTACAGTAACAGCAGCTAACGCTTCCGGTATCAATGATGGTGCTGCAGCATTGGTTGTAATGTCCAAAGACAAAGCAAAAGAACTCGGTTTAAGCTGGTTATGCGAAATCGTAGCTTATGCTACCGGCGGCGTAGACCCAAGT
>URND01000153.1 GCA_900549105.1 uncultured Eubacteriales bacterium | reverse complement strand
GATGGTGGAAACCATGAGTGATGTCATCAAAGGTTTTCTGGTGGAAGAATTTCTGGAGGCCGCCAAAGAAAACATGGAGCAGGCATTGAAAAATGCCAGGGCGGAGTATCAGAAACTTTTCGGCGGGCGGAAGGATGATCTGCCTGAAATTTATATTGTCAGCAATGAGCTTCGTGTTCAGGGGGCCTCTGTCATTTTTTATTCCGATGTATTGGAACAGTTTGCGGCGGAGAAAAATTCGGATTTAATTTTGCTTCCAAGCAGTATTCACGAGTGGCTTGTGCTGACAGAAGCATCGGCGAGAGAGATTCCGGGGCTGGAAGCCATGGTGCGGGATGCGAACACCCAGGTCGTTTTGCCGGAGGAAGTTTTGTCCCAACACGTCTATAAATACACAATGAAAACACGAAAGATTGAAATTGTCGGTTCCGAAGCCGCCTAATGTGCAGAATACGGGCTTGATATGCCGATTTTCTTGCGATATAATAGTAGCTATCTGATGAAAAGGAGTAAAAGCGATGAAATTTATTAAGACACCTGTGAAGGGAATGTGTGATATGCTGCCGGCGGATATGCGCATGCGGGAGCATGTGTTGGGCATGATTAAAGAAAGCTATGCAAAGTATGGTTTTATGCAGATAGAGACACCCGTAATGGAACATATTGAAAATCTGACATCCAAACAGGGTGGCGATAATGAAAAGCTTATTTTTAAAGTGATGAAGCGGGGAGCCGATTTGCAGCGGGCGATTGCCTCCGGAAATCAGGAATTTGCGGACAATGGTCTGCGCTATGATTTGACGGTGCCTCTTGCGAGATATTATGCAAATAACAAAGAAAATCTTCCAACGCCGTTTAAAGCGCTTCAGATTGGAAATGTGTGGCGTGCAGACAAGCCTCAGAAGGGCCGTTTCCGCCAGTTTACCCAGTGTGATATCGATATTCTGGGCGATGAAACCAATCTGGCAGAGATTGAGCTTATTGCGGCAACTTCAGATATGCTGTCCCAGATTTTCGCAGAAGTCGGCATTTCAGAATTTACAATCCATATTAATGACCGCCGGATATTATCCGCTGTTGCCCTGCAGGCCGGATTTAAAGAGGAAGAGATTCCATCGGTTTTGATTTCTCTGGATAAATTTGACAAGATTGGCTTGGATGGTATTCATACAGAGCTGGTTGAAAATGGCTATGCTGAAGATGTGGTGGAACGCTATCTTGCGGTCTATAAGGCGACGGAAGCTGCGGATTGCGGCACATTCTGCAAAGATATCGGCGAACAGTTCCTGGATGCTTCGGTGATCAGTAATGTGGAGGAAATCATTTCCTGCGCCAAAGCAATGATTTCGGATAAAGTGACTATTTCCTTTGACCCAACTCTTGTCCGGGGTATGGGTTATTATACCGGGCCGATTTTTGAGGTCAGCATCAACGGCTACAATTTCTCAATTGCCGGCGGCGGAAGATACGATAAGATGATTGGCAAATTCAGCGGACAGGATGTCCATGCCACAGGCTTTTCCATTGGTTTTGAGCGGATTATTACGATTTTAAAAGATAAAATGAATGACGGCGCAAAAATCAGCGGAGAGAATCAGGCGATTCTGATTGCAAAGGATGTTCCGCTGGATAAAAAGATTGCTTTATTTAAAGAGGCAAAGGCATTGCGCGAGGAGGGCGCCATTGTTACGATTCAGCCAATGCGCAAGAATGTCAAACAGCAGATTACAAAGCTTGAAAATGAAGGCTTTACTAATTTCAGAAAAATCTATAAGGATTAATCATAAGGAGAGAAGAAAAAATGTCTGAATCAATGAAGGGATTAAAGAGAACCCATCGCTGTGCGGAGTTGGACAGCGCCAATGTGGGCGAAGTCGTTACCGTGATGGGATGGGTACAGAAAAGCCGGAATAAGGGCGGTATTATATTTGTCGATTTGAGAGACCGCAGCGGCCTTCTCCAGATTATTTTTGAAGAAGCAGATGCCGGAAGTGAAAATTTTTCCAAAGCCGAAAAACTCCGCGCCGAGTTTGTTGTGGCTGTAGTCGGCCGTGTGGAACGGAGGGCCGGCGGCATTAATAAAAACCTGAAAACCGGTGAAATCGAAATCCGGGCAACGGAACTTCGTATTTTATCTGAATCCGAGACGCCGCCGTTTCCTATTGAGGAAAACAGCAAGACAAAAGAGGAGCTGCGTTTGAAATACCGTTATCTGGATTTAAGACGGCCGGATTTGCAGAGAAATCTTATGATGCGAAGCAAGGCGGCAACGGTCATCCGGAATTTCCTTTCGGAAGAAGGCTTCCTTGAGATTGAAACGCCGATTCTCGGAAAGAGTACGCCGGAAGGCGCCAGAGATTATCTTGTGCCGAGCCGTGTACACCCGGGGAATTTCTATGGCCTGCCTCAGTCGCCTCAGTTATTTAAACAGCTTCTGATGTGTTCCGGCTATGACCGTTATTTCCAGATTGCAAAATGTTTCCGTGATGAGGATTTGCGCGCGGACCGTCAGCCGGAATTTACCCAGATAGATATGGAATTATCCTTTGTGGATGTGGATGACGTGATTGAAGTGAACGAACGGCTTCTGGCCCGTCTCTTTAAGGAGATTATCGGGCTGGATGTGCAGCTGCCGATTCCGCGTATGACCTGGCAGGAGGCTATGGACCGTTTTGGCTCAGACAAACCGGATACCCGTTTCGGCATGGAGCTTCAGAATGTGAGCGATGTGGTTAAAGACTGTGAATTTGTCGTATTCAAGGGCGCTCTTGAGGACGGCGGTTCGGTTCGCGGCATCAATGCCAAAGGACAGGGCGGTATGCCGCGTAAGAAGATTGATGCCCTTGTGAAATTTGCAAAGGATTACGGCGCAAAAGGTCTTGCCTATATCGCAATTCAGGAGGACGGCACGGTAAAATCCTCCTTTGCCAAGTTTATGAAGGATGAAGAGATGAGCGCCCTGATTCAGGCTATGGGCGGCGAGAACGGCGATTTGCTTCTCTTTGCCGCTGATAAGAATAAAGTTGTTTATGATGTTCTCGGCGCGCTGCGTTTGGAACTGGCGGATAAGATGGGCCTGATTGATAAAAATAAATTCAATTTCCTCTGGGTAACCGAGTTCCCGTTGCTGGAGTGGTCTGAGGAGGAGGGCCGTTATACCGCAATGCACCATCCGTTTACTATGCCGATGGAAGAGGATCTGCAGTATATTGACAGCGATCCGGGCCGGGTGCGCGCAAAAGCCTATGATATCGTGCTGAACGGTACGGAAATCGGCGGCGGCAGTGTCCGTATTTTTCAGAATCATGTCCAGGAAAAAATGTTTGAGGTTCTTGGCTTCGAAAAGGAAGATGCCTATGAGCGTTTTGGCTTCCTTTTGAATGCCTTCAAATATGGCGTTCCGCCTCATGCGGGTCTGGCCTATGGATTTGACCGTCTGATCATGATTATGGCCGGTATGGACAGTATTCGTGATGTTATCGCCTTCCCGAAGGTGAAGGATGCGTCCTGCCTTATGACGGATGCGCCGAATGTGGTTGACGCCGTTCAGTTAAAAGAACTTGGAATTGATATTGCCGTGGAAGAAGAGATGTGATATTCTGTTACGGTAAAGTGATATAACAAATAAAATCATGGAGGTACAAAATGTATTCATTAGATGAATTGAGAAACACAGATGCAGCGATTGCCCAGGTGATTGAAGACGAATTAGCCAGACAGAATTCCCATATTGAGCTGATTGCATCTGAAAACTGGGTAAGTCATGCAGTTATGTCAGCGATGGGAAGCCCATTGACCAATAAATACGCAGAAGGCTATCCGGGAAAACGTTATTATGGCGGCTGTGAATGCGTTGATGTTGCTGAAAATCTGGCGATTGAGCGGGCGAAAGAGCTTTTTGGCTGCGATTATGCGAATGTTCAGCCCCATTCCGGCGCTCAGGCGAATCTGGCGGTATTTTTTGCCATGCTGGAGCCTGGGGATACAGTAATGGGTATGAACCTCGATCATGGCGGTCATTTGACCCATGGAAGCCCGGTAAATATATCCGGTAAATATTTTAAAATTGTACCTTATGGTGTAAACGATGAAGGTTTTATTGATTATGATGAACTTCGCCGTATTGCGCTGGAAGCCAAACCAAAGCTGATTGTGGCCGGGGCCAGCGCTTATGCAAGAACGATTGATTTCAAAAAGTTTAGAGAAGTAGCCGATGAAGTGGGCGCATATCTGATGGTGGATATGGCTCATATTGCGGGCCTTGTTGCAGCAGGACTTCATCCAAGTCCAATCCCATATGCGGATGTGGTGACGACAACAACACATAAAACATTGCGGGGACCTCGAGGCGGCCTGATTCTTGCCAATGAAGAAGCGGCAAAGAAATTTAATTTTAATAAAGCAGTATTCCCTGGAATCCAGGGCGGTCCTCTGATGCATGTCATTGCTTCAAAAGCCGTATGCTTTAAAGAAGCGCTTTCTGATGAATTCAAAGCCTATCAGAAACAGATTATTGACAATGCTCAGGCGCTGGCAAAGGGACTTATGTCCAGAGGTGTGGATATTGTTTCCGGCGGTACGGACAATCATCTGATGCTGGTTGATTTGAGAAGCCTGAATCTGACCGGAAAACAGGCGGAAAAAATGTTGGATGAAGTGAATATCACATGCAATAAGAACACGATTCCAAATGACCCTCAGTCGCCATTTGTCACAAGCGGCGTTCGTCTCGGCACACCGTCGGCGACAACCCGTGGACTGAAGGAAGAAGATATGGACGCTATTGCGGAAGCCATTGCACTGACATTAAAGGATTTTGATGCAAATAAAGAGAAAGCAAAAGCCATTGTTGATGGAATTACAGCAAAATATCCATTAAACTAGAATAAGTATGAAATGAACAGGCCCCGGTCATAGCGCCGGGGCTTTGGCGTGAGACAGGAGATGAAGAAAATGAAAGTATTGTTAATCAACGGAAGTCCCCATGAACATGGGTGTACAAACAGGGCTTTGGAGGAAGCTGCGGCATCTTTAAAGGCAAATGGTGTGGACAGTGAGATTTTCTGGATTGGCAAAGGAAATATCCATGGATGTATTGCCTGCTATCAATGCGGCGGTAATAGTAACCATTGTGTTTTCGATGATGCAGTGAATCAGGCATTGGTAAAAATGCAGGAATCAGATGGCCTGATTGTGGGCTCCCCGGTTTACTATGCGTCTTTAAATGGGGCTTTGAGCGCTTTTTTGGACCGGATGTTCTGCTGCGGCGATTGTTTTCACCATAAGCCGGCCGCCGCGGTTGCTTCAGCCCGCCGTGCAGGAACAACAGCTACGCTGGATATCATTCAGAAATATTTTACGATCAGCCAGATGCCGCTTGTATCTTCCCAGTATTGGAATATGGTTCACGGCTCATGTCCGGAGGATGTGGAAAAAGATTTGGAAGGACTTCAAACCATGCGTACCCTCGGACAGAATATGGCCTGGATGCTGAAATGTATTGAGGCCGGAAAGAAGGCGGGAATTGACATTCCGGAAACAGAAGCAAAGATTAAAACGAATTTTATTCTTTGACAGTTTTGAATGAGTGTAGTATGATAAAAACACGATATTCTTTCTTCGGGAATGAGGAATTCTCTACTGGCGGTAAAGCCCGCGAGCGAAAGCTAATCCGGTGGGACTCCGGAGCCAACAGACAGTCTGGACGGGAGAAGAAGATGTATCACCAGGGCTGGATATAATCTTTCTTTTCTATGTATTCGGATGAAAGACATAAATAGGACATCCAGTATGGAAATGTTTTTAAGTTTCTCTGCTGGATGTTTTTGTATGTACCTTTTCGGGCATCCCCTATGTCAGATGCTTCGCATGGGCGCGCTGCGTCAAGCTTCGCGCGGTAAG
>URND01000152.1 GCA_900549105.1 uncultured Eubacteriales bacterium | reverse complement strand
TTGAGCATCACCTTCGGGCGCGGTGCATCCGGGGCGGGGTGTGCTTTCAGGGCCTGGTAGTCCCGGGCGATCCGTTGCAGCGTGTCGGCCCCGGCCGCGCGCAGGTCGCAAAGCTCGGCCGCGAGGACCAGCCATTCGGCCTTGCCCAGCGGGGATTCTTCCATGTAGTCGCCGATATATATATAGGGGATGCCCAGTTCGCGGAGTTTGCCCGTGACGATGGTGTTTTCGCCCGTCACGCCGTAGAGCAGCATGAGGTCGGGGCGCATGGCGGCGAGCAGTTCGAAATTGAGGTTCGTGTCGTAGCCCACGTCGCGGACCTCGCCGCAGAGACGGTGTTCCCGGACATAGGGATTCGAGATGTAGTCGATGCCCGAGACGCCCGAAATACGCTTGGCCTGTCCGATGGCGTCGAACATCGCCACGTGGCTCGACGACATGCACACCACGTGGCGCACGGGAGCTTTTACGACCTGTCCGGCGAAGTCGGCGGGGGCTTAGGCGTCGTCGCGCAGGATCAGCAGGTGCTGTTCGACGTTCGTGCCGCCCTGCCACGGATTGCGGATCGAGACGAGCGTCGAGGCGTTATTCCCGTTCCCGCGGATGTCGAAGCCCGACGCGTAGGCCGGGGTGTAAATCTCGGTTGTGAAATCGCTCAAAACTGGCCCCGAAGAGCCTCCGCAAGCCGATGCGAGGGCCGCGGAAAAGGTTAGCAGAAGACGTGAAAATCGTTTCATTTCCGCAAAAATAGAAAAAAATCCTGCGGAAATGTGTTTGTTTTTGAAAAATATACTATATTTGCAGTCCCAAAGCGAAGGGTTTTGCTCTTTTGCCGAAGGAATCGGGGCGTAGCTCAGTCCGGTTAGAGTACACGTCTGGGGGGCGTGTGGTCGCTGGTTCGAATCCAGTCACCCCGACTGATGAAAAATCCTTGATATTCAATCGAATATCGAGGATTTTTCTTTTGTGGTATATAGTCCGAAAAATGGCGGTGGTACACAAGTGGTACATAAATGGTCGCTATTCGAAAAATTTCAATCTCAGTCGTTAAGTATTTGGCTGTTGGTTAGTTGCTGTGCTTGGGCCTATATAGTCGCTCCGAACAGGCGGATAATGAATTTTATCAGGTTTGTGGCTATATGAGCTGTAATTGCGTCGCAGTAGCTCCTATTAGTGTTTCATATAACGCTTGTCATCAACAAATAAACCGAAATGATTGGAGTTTTATCAGTAAAAACTTGGTATTATAGTAGTTTCATCCTCTAACTCTTTGTTGTTCGCATTAAATTTAATATTTTAGAGGAAAATTCTTTTGTATTATGGAAGCAAGCAAGGTTATTACTTATAGTCTTTTGGCTCAAATCCGGAATTCGGGCAATTTTGTGAATAGCTCTGTTGAGATATTTGTCCCGATAGTAAAATATGCGTTATATAAATTAATAACTCAATCTGGTGTTTATAAAGGCGCGTCTATAACTGAAATATCTACGTGGATTTGCCAATACTTTGGTTTGGATTTTCCTCCTGCTGTTTTAGAAAAGATTTTATTAAAAATCGGACAAGAAATCAATACTTCTGAAGAACTAAAACTACAAGTATATCGAGATGGTAGTTTTTGGATTAAGAATTATTCATTTGAAGAGTTTAATGATATCTATGAAACCAATCGTCAACAAGTCGAATTGGTGCAAACGATGTTTAAGCAGTTTTGCGATATTAATGATGTTAAAAAAGATTCATACAATACAATATTTGATTTTGTAAATCTGAATAAACTCAAAATATCGAATTATCTTGCAAATCGAGATTATAGTGTAAATGGGAGTAAATTTTCTATAGAGGCCCAATTTGTGGAATATTTCAGAAATATCCCCGGTTGCTACGAGGTAATTCGAAAAATTTATTTAGGCTCTATTTTATCTTGCTATCTTTCTGAATATGAACCCCAAGATAAAATGATGTCTGATGTAGAGCTTTTATTAGACACGAATTTTATAGTTAGTTTACTTGATCTTAATACTCCAGAGTCTACTACTACTTGCCGACAATTATTGAAAATAGCATCAAGTTTCGGGTATTCCTTGCGTGTTTTGAAAGAAACAATCAAAGAAACGACAGATTTATTATAAAAGAACGATAGATAATCTTGCATCGGAAAAAAGGGCTGTAAAGAATATTTAATCTATAATATCTCTATTTTTTTCTGGTCGTTTGTTTTTTTAAGAAAAAGTAGGAGGAGTCTTGCTGTAATTAATTGTATGTTAACTCCAATTCTGCAATCATATCGGATAATTCAAGATCCATATAATACAAATGTCTCCTCATTTGTGGAAGAGACTATCTCCATTAAATCATCTTGCCGGCAACAGACTTTTAGCGTTGCTGGATGTATAGTATCATATCAATTCCAAGTACTTACGGATTTATCTCAACATTCTGCTACAAAATTCAATCGCCGATATTTCGGCCAGATTCTCTTCGATGGACTGATGGTAGTTGCCGTTGCATACAAAAATTGGTTAGGTAAATATCGCATAATCGCATAAAGTAAGGTATATGGGTAATAAGAAGAAAATACTGTTCGTGTGCCAGTATTTCTACCCTGAGATATTTCGTGGTAATGATGTCGCCTTTCATTGGGCAGAGGAGGGACATGATGTGCATGTAGTGACCGGCATTCCGAACTATCCGGATGGGGTATTCCATAAAGGGTATGGGATGTTTAAGAACAGAAATCAGGTGGTGAATGGAGTACGAGTGACACGTCTGCCTATCTTTCCTCGTGGCAACAATAAGATTATGCTGATTCTGAATTATTTCAGCTATTTCATAGTGGCTTGGGGATATGTGCTGTTTCTCGCTATCAGCCATAAGTACGATTTTGTGTTTGTGCAGCAGTTATCGCCAGTTATGATGTCAGCTCCTGGTGTTCTTTATAAGAAACTTCGTAAGGTGCCTCTCTATACTTGGGTGCTGGATTTGTGGCCGGAGAGTCTGGCTGCTGCAGGAGGTATCAACAATAGACATATTCTGGGATTCTTTAATCACTTTGTAAAGAGTGAATACAAGTGGAGTGATAAGATACTGACTAGTTCGAAGAGTTTTGATCTGAATATTCTGAAGTATGGGAATTACAAGGATAAGATTGTGTATTATCCTCAATGGTCAGATGGTAATGGTTCGAACATGGATTGCACGAATCTCGCGGATATTTTAAATGAGAAGGGGATTGATGAAGAAATGGTTTTTGATGAAAGAAACTTCAAGGTGATGTTTGCTGGTGCTGTAGGAGAAGCTCACGGAATGGAATGCAATCTACAAGCTGCATTGCTGACAAAAGAGCGCAAAGATATTAAATGGGTGATTGTGGGTGATGGACGCAGGATGTCTTGGGTACAGCAGTTTGTAAAGGAACATGGGCTTGAAGAGACGGTATTGACTTTGGGAAGGTATCCGTCTGAAACTATGCCTCTGTTTTTTAAAAAAGCAGATGTAATGTTGGTTTCGCTTACGGATTCGCCTCTATTCAATTTGTATGCTCCTGCAAAGATCAGTTCGTATATGGCTGCGGGTCGTCCTATCATTGCAAGTCTAAATGGTGAGGGCGCTGAAGTGGTGAAGGATGCTGAATGCGGATGGCATGTGGCACCTGGTGATGCACAATCGCTTGCTAAACTTGTAGTCCGGCTCTCCGAAACCGCCAAGGAGACGTTGGCTCAAAAGGGTGCCTCTGGTAGAGCCTTCTATGAAGAAAATTTTATGAAGGAGAAATGTTTGAGGAACCTTGATGAGATAGTAGGATGTTAAAACGATAATCATAAAATGTAATATTGTTTATGAATACTATTCTCATATACGGAATCATCTTCGTAATTCTTATTGCTTTAGAGTTGGTATACTTTAAGATTGCTGATACATTCAACATTATTGATAAGCCTAATGAGAGGTCGAGCCATTCGACGATTGTTCTGAGGGGTGGTGGAATTATTTTTCTTTTTAGTCTTTGGATATGGAGCGTATTTTTGAGCTTCCCATATATCTGGTTCCTTTTGGCTGTGACTCTCGTTGCCGGTGTTAGTTTCATAGATGATATCCGATCTCTGCCCGATTTTGTAAGACTAGTGGCTCAATTTATTGCCATGGCGATGATGTTTTATCAGTTGGACATTTTGCACTTGGATATGTGGCGGATAGTAATTTTGGCTCTTATCGTATGTGTGGGTGCGTCAAACGTGATTAACTTTATGGATGGCGTAAATGGTATAACGGGTGCCTATGCTATGGCATCTTTGATTCCACTCGCCTTGCTGAATAATACAATGGATTTTGTGGAACAGTCGTTGATTGTGACAGTAGTGTTGGCTGATATCGTATTCTGTTTCTTCAATTTTCGCCAAAAGGGAAAGGCAAAATGCTTTGCTGGTGATGTGGGTTCAATCGGGATTGCATATATACTTCTGTTTCTGATTGGTAATCTTG
Source organism: uncultured Eubacteriales bacterium (assembly GCA_900549105.1). Classification (GTDB taxonomy): domain Bacteria; phylum Bacillota; class Clostridia; order Lachnospirales; family Lachnospiraceae; genus Frisingicoccus. The sequence continues at coordinate 1,638 of URND01000152.1, read as the reverse complement.
TACTCGCAACTGGAGATGTAACCTTCCTGATCTTCCTTCTCGTATATGGTGTGGATGGCTGCTTGACTATTGTGCATCGTATTCTGTTGCATGAAAATCTTGGTGAGGCGCATCGTAAGCATGTGTACCAACTTATGGCGAATGAGTTGAAGATAGGTCACGTTAAGGTTTCGAGTTTCTATGCGTTGCTGCAATTGGTGATTTCGCTTGGCTTTGTGTACTTGTGTCCTGATACGGTCGTAGCGCATTGGATTTATTTGATAAGCGCAATTATTGTGCTTGCATTGATATATGTGTTGTTTAAAAAGAAGTATTATCATTTGCATGAAGAATACCTTGCGTCTTTAAAAAATGGACAATAGAGATAAAACGCTTTCATCTTGCCCCATCAGTATGTAACTTCGGTTGTGTAATACTTGCAGGAACATGGCACACGGTTGAAGTAATAGAATCATCAGTAATTTATGAGACGAAAGTGGCTGCGAGACGCTTGATGAATTTATTGCAAAAAAGGATAACTCTGAAAATTCCGAAACATTGCCAATTATCTACCTATTGGAAATATTAAAAATAATTCGCATTTTTATATCACAGTATAGAGATGTCATAAAGTGTAAAACGATCGCTACAACCCCGTGACCTTAAAAATAAAGAACTGTTATAACATATTGATGCATAAAGGGCAAAAACATTTGGGTCCGATCCCTGTTTTGAGGGGGGGGGTAATCAATGAATTGTCGTCCGCTTTTCTTTTTTGTTGTGTGTCGCAAATGTACGTTGTGAGCTTAATTGTAAAAAAGTAGGTTACATTCAATGACGTGCTGTATATTCCTGAATGAGACTGATTCTGCGTAGTTTAGTAATATCGCTGTGCTCCCTCAATTTGGTTTTAATGTATCGTAGATATCCCTTCGAGCGCATTGTTCGTATTCGGGAAAAATGTCCACAGCCGCGGCTTGTTTCGTTTTAAGTTCAGATAGGCGTTTTGAGGCGTTTGTGGATGTAGGTGGTCTTACCGGTTTTGCTGTCGGTTGTACACTCCTTGAGGAAGTCCGTTCACTTTGCAGCCCATTTGTCGAGCATGCCACATTATGTAGTTGTTTCTGCGGCCTATGCACTTTTGCAGGTTGTGATCTCGTTCGGAGCCATCTATCTGCCAGTCAACGGATGGGTTTATTTCGGGATTGTAGTCGTATTGCTTTCCATTGCCTACGTGTTGTTCAAAATGAAATATTACTGTCTTCACGAAGCATATCTTCAAACGAAAAGGTAAAAATAGTAACGGCGGTGTATTGGCAGGTCCCGGAGTTCATGCTTTGGGACTTGTCCGTTATATGTAAACGCAAAAGCCGCAACCTTTTTAGGTTGCGGCTTTTGCGTTGGTTGTCCGTCGGCTACCGTCCTCCGGTGACGGGCTGCAGCAGGAAGTTGAATGAGTAGTCGCCGTAGGGCAGCAGGTATTCGGGGCGGGGGAGCCGTCCCCAGCTGTTGACGCAACCCAGTCCGGACTGGACGCTCTCGATATTGACGTGCGTGCGGCCGTCGGGCACGAGGTCGCCCGGGTGGCGGACATATTCCGGCGAGCCGTTGTCGAGCTGCGGGATGGCAAACGGGATGGCCGATGCCGAGAAGTGGCGG
>URND01000151.1 GCA_900549105.1 uncultured Eubacteriales bacterium | reverse complement strand
GGCTATTGTGGATGCGAGAGAAAACATCCGCTACTGCAGCCAGTGCTATAATCTGACGGACAGTGAGCTGTGTCCAATCTGCCGTAATGACAAGCGAAATAAAAAGGTAATCATGGTTGTGGAAACGCCGAGAGATTTGGCCGCATATGAAAAAACCGGCAAATATGAGGGGGTTTATCATGTGCTTCACGGCGCAATTTCGCCGATGCTCGGAATCGGGCCGAATGATATTCGCCTCAAGGAGCTGATGCTCCGCCTTCAGGGAGATGTGGATGAAGTCATCATCGCCACAAACTCCAGTCTTGAAGGGGAGACAACAGCCATGTACATCAGTAAATTAATCAAGCCTACCGGGATTAAGGTGAGCCGGATTGCCAGCGGTGTTCCCGTCGGCGGGGACCTTGAGTACATTGATGAGGTTACTTTGCTGCGGGCATTGGAGGGCCGGGTGGAGCTTTAGGATTCCCTGGCTGATACATCGGCTGAACCGGGCCATTTCAAGTCCGGCAGCCGGAGCAAAAATATCCTGAAAAACACCGGCAATCTGCAAATGACCGATGGGGGGCAGTTTTTTGCCGACACCTTTTCCGGGACACAGAGGCCCTTTTTTTAAAAGAATAAAACCGGACTGGGAGGCATTGCCCAGAGCGGCATCAATGGCTATGATAAATGGCTCTTGATGCCGTTTTTTAATTTCTCTGCATGTATTTTGAAAATTCAAAGCGTGGACGGGAGCATCCAGCGTGCCGTAAATTTCCGCCGGATATTTTATATCGGCCGGAAATGCCTCAGATCGAGCCGATAACCGGTCCCAGGCAGTCGCCGAGAATCGATGGGGTGCCGATGCAGACAAATATAAGGGGCCGTTTTTTTCTGTTGTAACGCCTGAGCATAGAGGACAGGCAATATGAAAAAGACTGAGAAGCATCCGGATAATCCGGGTGAATCCAATACATCATGAAAACTCCTTTTTTCTCTGAGTCTGTACAAGTATATGCCATTTTATTCCGTTTGTATGTAAAATACAGACGGATATTTTTTTATCGGGAGAGAATCTCATCGATTTAGCTCGAAACAGAAAGAGAACTTATAAATTCAACATGACAGCTTTCGCCAGATAAATTACCCGGAATATGATACTCTGTCTATGTTCCGAAGAGCGATTCAGGGAAGGTGAGGTAATGGTTGAAGTGATGAGTCAGTTAAACAGTCAGGAAAAGCTTAAGTTACCGAAGAATATCCGGCAGATTGGTTTACCAGAAGAGAAAAAGAAAATTTATGTGGAAGATTATGTGGTAACCTATATGAATCAGTTGGCATCGGAATATCCAAACCGCCAGAGTGCGGCGGTGCTTTTAGGCTTCCACACAAAACAGGATGATGTGCGTCTGACATTTATTCATGGGGCTATCGGAATCCCATCGGCAAAGGTTGAGGAAGACCAGGTATCTTTTTGTACAGATTTATGGGAAGATATATACGGAACAATGAGGAAATATTTTCATGATTGTGAAATCGTGGGATGGTTTTTGACACGGCCGGGCAAATCTCTGGGCGTTAATGAGAAAATAACAAAAATCCATGTGGACCAGTTCCCGGGAAGAGAAAAGACGCTGTTTCTGATGGACCCTTTGGATAGGGAAGACGCCTTTTTCCTTTATGAGGGCGGAAGGCTGGTGCGCCAGCAGGGGTATTATATTTATTATGAGCGCAATGAAGACATGCAGAATTACATGGTGGAGAACAGAAAAGGTCATGGCAGCGAGGAACTTCTCGAAGCTGCAAACCTGAAAAAAACAACGAATCTGCGGCGGCGGACGGAAAAGCCAAAGCCGGCGGGCAATAAGCATCGGGGCAGAGCTGTGGCAGGAACAGTGGCTGCGGCTGCCGCAGTTGTGATTTTGGGCATGACATTAGTGAATCGGTTTTATATGCCGGGGCGGACAAAACCGGTCAGCGGCAATGTGACGGATGAAACGGTGAAAATTAAAGTTGTTGAAGGCGCTGTGACTGCGAATAATAAAGCGTCAGGGACAGATGAAAGCCGGACAGATGCTTTGGAAAGTCAGGCGAATGTTTTGGAAACGGCTTCGGAGTCTGTTCTGGAGGAAAATATGAGCGAAGATGAGACGACTTCCGAGTCGGCAAAAACGACAAATGTAACGACCTCAATGAGGTATACAGTCCGAAAAGGCGACACTTTGGCAAATATTTCCCTGAGTCTTTATAATGACCGGGACTACGTAGATACCATTTGCGAGATTAATGATATTGAGGACCCGGATGTCATTTATGAGGGGATGGTTCTGGAACTGCCGTAAAAAAATAGTGCTATTTTTTGAAAAATGCGTTATACTGTCTCTTACGGAGGTTGAAAAATAAATTTAGAATGGAAAAAATACGTACTTATTGGAAAAAAATATGGGAAAATATATTTCATCGCACAAAAAATGATGAAACCGGGTTTGATGAATCTGAGCTTGACGAAGCGGGTCCACGGGAAGCATCTGACATGCCGGGCGCCCGAAAGGGGATAAAGTATCATCTTGGGCGGGGATGGAGTTGGATTAAGGAGAATAAAAAAACGGCTGCTGTCAGCGCGGCCGCAGCGGTTATATTATTGGGCTGCGTGTTCTGGTTTTTCTTGCGGACGTATCATAATTACGAAGTAGTGGACTCTATGGAGCGAAAGACTGATACGTCTGCAAATTACTATTTTCGGGAAGACGGTGTTGTTTGTTACAGCAAGGACGGTATTTCTTTTACAAACAACAGCGGCGAAGTTATATGGAACCAGGTGTTTGGCATGACGGCGCCGAAAATGAGTACCTGCGGCGATTACATGGCTATTGGCGATGTGGGAGCCAATAGCGTATACATATTTAATGGAACCGGCCTGGAAGGGCGTATTGCCCTGGAAAAACCGGTGCAGGATATTCGGGTAAGCCGCCAGGGCGTGATTGCAGTTATTCTTTCGGATAATGATGCAAATCAGATTAATCTTTATAATAAACAGGGCGAGATTCTGGCCGGAGTGAAAGCATCCATCAGCACGACAGGTTATCCGCTGACATTGGCATTGTCCGAAGATGGCGCCCGCCTGGTGGTGAGCTACGCTGTTTTTGGCGGCGGAAAAATCAGTTCGCGGCTGGTTTTCTATAATTTTGCGAATGTGGAGACAAGCGGTGAACCGGCGGGAAGTTTTGAGTATGAGGAACTTTTCCCGAGATTGGAGTTTGTGGACGACCACACAGTGCTGGCCTGTGGCGCCAAAGGATTCCATACCTATCAGTTTAAAGACACGGTGTCAGAAAAGTTCAATTATACATTTGAAACAGAAGCTAAAAGTATTTTTGTTACAGATAAAAATATAGGTATTATCACAAAGAATACGGAAGAGGCTAAAGAAGGAAAGACCGTAGATAAATATGCAGTGAAGGTTTACCGCTTTTCAGGCGGCAAAGCAGCTTCATTTACTTTTGACTTTGATTATAAGTCGGTCTCTGCCTCAAACAGCGATATTATTTTTTATAATGACCAGGAATGTGAAATATACACATATCGGGGACACAAAAAATTCCAATATGTCTTTGAGCATAATATCGAAAGCGTCCTTCCGGGAATAGATTCGGGAGAGTATATTTTGATTGATATTCAAAGCGTGCAGACAATTCGACTGAAATAGAAAGGCGGTATTGGAATTTATGAGTATAAATTATGTTCTTATTGTGGCGGCGGTCATATTTCTGATGGCGGTTATTGTCGGGGGGATTCGCGGCCTTATCAAAACATTTTTTGCAGCATTTTCGGTGGCTATAGCGCTTTTTATAGCTGTTCAGGCCGGGCCTTATCTTGGAAAAATACTCCAGCATACGCCGATTTATACGGGGGTTGCAAATCAGATTCAGGTGAAACTGGATGCCCATAGTGAAGCGCAGGCTGAAAAGGTTTCACAGCAAATCGAGACAATTAATAATTATCCGCTGCCTCAGTCATTAAAAGATGCGCTGGTTGAAAATAATAATAATCAGATTTATGAAGCTTTGGGCGTGCAGCAATTTAACCAGTATGTGGCTTCCTATATGGCATGCCTTGTGCTGAACTCGGTTTCATTTTTGATAGTGTTCCTTTTGGCGTTTATTATATTAAAGATGATAGAGGCGGGATTGGATTTAATCGCCAAACTTCCGGTGCTGCATGGGATGAATGTGCTTGGAGGTATTCTATGTGGGGCTGTGCATGGTTTGATCATTTTGTGGATACTCTGTATTGTAATTACAGTGTTTGCATGGACAGGCCCGGGACAAATGATAAGCGCCCAGATTAACGAAAATCCCTTGCTGAGCTTTATCTATAACCATAATTACTTGTTGTCTGCTCTGACAAATATGGGGAAAATGCTTTTTTAATAAGACGTTGATAAAGATGCTGAAATCAATAGGACTCCCGTGCGGAACAAAAATTTGAAAGGGAGTCCTATTTTATTTGCTTGATTATTAATGTGAATCATGATATTATTTACTTAGTTAGATTTTAATAAAAATAATTTTAATAAAATCAATTTGAATAAAAGAAGGCGAAAAGGTGTTTATAGGGAGAAAAAAAGAACTGAAATCATTAGAAGATTTGTATGCGGAGAGCGGTTTTAGTATGACTGTCATCTATGGAAGGCGGCGAATTGGTAAATCAACATTGATTGCAAAGTTTATTCAAAATAAAAATGCGATTTTTTATACAGCAACAAAAGTTGGTAAAAATCGAAATACAGAGTTGTTTGCAAAGCAGGTAATATCTGTGGTGGAACCGAATTTGGAGAATGTGACATTTCCTGAGATAGAAGATGTGCTTGATTTTATAAGTAATCGGTTAGGGGAAGAGAAGCTTGTACTTGTGATTGATGAATTCCCTTACTGGGCAGAAAAGGATGAAGCTCTATTATCAATTCTTCAGAAATATATTGACAACAAATGGATGGATAAGAATCTTATGCTCATATTGTGTGGCTCTGCTTTAAGCTTTATGGAAAATGAAGTTTTAAGTGAGAAAAGCCCTTTGTTTGGAAGAAGAAATTCGCAGATTAAACTGGAAGCATTTAATTATAAAGATTCTGCATTATTTGTACCTGATTATTCTTACGAAGAAAAGGCTATCTGCTATGGTGTCACAGGCGGAGTGGCAAAATATTTATCGTTGCTCAATCCTGAGAAGAGTCTTGATGAGAATATAAAAAAACTATTTTTTCATCCCGACGGATATTTATATGATGAAACCAGAAATCTTTTGACTCAGGAATTTTCTGACATTACTTTAGTAAACAATATAATAGAGCAGATTGCTGCTGGTGAAAATACAGTAAATGGAATTGCGCAGAAGGTAATGGAGAGCGGTTCTACGGTTCTATATTCGCTGGAGAAATTGATTAGTGTTGGGTTGGTAGAAAAGAAAAAATGTATCACAGAAGAAAAAAATAAGAAGAAAACCCAATATGTTTTAAAAGATAATATGTTCAAGTTTTGGTATGAGTTTATTCCAAAGGCATGTAGCGTAATTGAGTTGGGGCATGGCGATATATATTATGAAAAAATTGTAAAAGGACAGCTTCATTCATTTATGGGAAGTGTTTTTGAGGAGATGTGCAGATATTTTACATTAGAACAGGGTGTTGGTGGAAAATTTGATAGCTTTATTACTGAAACGGGAACTTGGTGGGGAACAGAGAACTTTCTTTCAGAAAATGGAAAGAGAATACAACAGTCGGCAGATATTGATGTAGTTGCAATCTCCGGTATTGATAAGAGTCTGCTTATAGGGGAATGTAAATTTAAAAATGAAAAAATGAATAAAAATGTGTATGAAACTCTCGTTCGGAGGGGAGCTATACTTTCCGGCAAATATCGGTTGAAAAAATATCTGTTTTTTTCTTTGAGTGGATATACGGACTGGTTCGAAGAACTGAATGACAAGGATGTAATTAAATTTACATTAGAAGACTTGTATATGTAAATGTAATTTTAAAAAAAATCAAAATTTTTAAAATAAGGTGTTGACAAGCGAGTAAAATGGTGGTATTCTATCAAAGCTGTCGCAAGAGAGCAACAATGAAAAAGACGAACATTGACAATTAAACAATAAAACAATCCCGAAAAGTTGACTGTGAACACTTG
>URND01000150.1 GCA_900549105.1 uncultured Eubacteriales bacterium | reverse complement strand
TCCTGCAGTAACTGAACCGCCCGGGCTGTTAATGTAAAGACTGATGTCCTTTCCCGGGTCTTCCGATTCCAAAAACAGTAACTGGGATACGATCAGATTTGCAGAAACATCGGTAACTTCCTCTCCGAGGAAAATAATACGTTCTTTCAAAAGCCTTGAAAAAATATCGTAAGACCGTTCTCCTCTGCTTGTCTGTTCAATGACATAAGGTACTAAACTCAATTTCATTCCTCCTGTTAAAAATCAGGCTGATTATTTTTCTACTGCTGCGTCCGTTATCATCTCGAGCGCTTTCTGTGCGGACATATCATTTCTCATTAAATCTGTGTCCATGTATTCTCTTACCTTATCTGCTTCCATATTCCAGGATTCAGCAAGTCTCTGAATTTCAGCCTCAATTTCTTCATCTGTGATTTCAATATTTTCAGCGGCAACAATAGCGTCAAGGACAAGGCGGTTCTTGATATTTGCCAATGCCTGAGGTTTTAACTGTTCAGCAAGCTGCTGTGGTGTCATGCCTGTATATTTGAAGTAAACATCCATGCTGAGGCCCTGAGCGCCCAGTTCCTGAGCATACTGATTCATCATATCATCTGTGCTCTTGCGAACCATAGCTTCCGGAATATCCATTTTTGCATTAGCAACAACAACATCCATAACTTTCTGCTGTTTCTCAGCTTTAGCTTCCTGCACTTTTTTCTCTGCCAGATTCTTCTTCAAATCTTCTTTATATTCTTCCAATGTATCAAAGTCAGAAACATCCTGAGCAAATTCATCATCTACGATAGGATAGTCTTTTGCTTTAACTTCGTGTACTTTAACTTTGAATAAAGCTTCTTTTCCGGCCAAATCTTCTGCATGATATGCTTCCGGAAATGTCACATGAACATCCACATCAGCGCCGGCAGAAGCGCCAACCAACTGGTCTTCAAATCCAGGAATGAAGGAGCCGGAACCGAGAACAAGGCCATATCCCTCTGCGGAACCGCCTTCAAATAATTCGCCGTCCACAGAACCTTCATAGTCAATCATCACTGTGTCGCCGTTTTCAGCCGGACGGTCAACAGTTACCTCTCTTGCATTCTGCTCCTGAACCTTTTTGATCTCAGCTTCAATATCTTCTTCTGTAACTTCTGCGCTTACTTTCTCAATTTCAACGCCTTTATATTCTCCCAGTTCCACATCCGGTCTCAAAGCAACTTCCGCTGTGAAGATAAACGGTTTGCCTTTTTCAACCTGTACAACATCAATGCTTGGATAAGATGTGATATCTAATCCGGATTCTTTTGCTGCAGCTTCATAAGCTCCAGGAATCAGATCATTTGCAGCATCTTCATAAAAAATGCTTGCTCCATAAAGCTTTTCAATAAGAGCCTGCGGTGCTTTACCTTTTCTGAAGCCCTGTACGGAAATCTGATTTTTATTTTTATTATAAGCCTTTTTCGTTGCAGCAACAAATTCCTCAGCAGCGACTTCAATGGTCAATTTCGCCATGTTGTTTTCTAACTTTTCTACCTGTACACTCATTGTATCTTTATTCCTCCTTAATTGGCCAAAATGCGTGAGAGCATTTTTACGCACTCTAATCTATAGTATATAATATGGAAAGTCATATGTAAATAGGCGAATTTGAAAAAATTTAACGAAAAAACAGTCCCTGAAAACCGGCATTTTCACGTCCTGCTTTCAGAGACTGTTTCGTCACCTAACCCCAAATTTCAACCAGAAAATTATTTCTGGCCAGACATCTGTTCTTCCTGTCTGCGAATCATCTGACGAACCATTTCACCGCCGATAGAACCTGCTTCCGCAGATGTCAAATCACCGTTGTAACCGCTCTTCAGATTTACACCGAGTTCGCCGGCCACTTCCATTTTGAATTTATCCATAGCATCCTTTGCCTGTGGCACTTCCATACGGCTTCCGTTAGAACCTGTTCCTGTTGAATTAGACATATCTTTCACCTCCAAATGATTTTGAATAAGTATCTCTGACTTATTCTGATACTATTATCTGCCGACTTCAAAATTTTATGATGGAAATTTATAGGTGATTTGGATATACTAAAAAGGAAAATGTATTTTACAATGTTTTCCGTAGTTATACACCGGTGCAAATCCCAATCGTGCAAAACATTTACAGCTTTCGGAATTGCCGAAGCGTTTTTCATAAAATCCTATAAGCCAAACGCTGCAAGAACTCAACCCAAGCGCCAGTCAGATGATTAAAAACCGTTTAAAATGTTCGAAAAAAATCCGCCTGTTCGTTTTAGATTATCCGCGGACACTTTGCTGGTGTTTGAATGAAATGAGTTCCAGAAAGTGTCCGCAAATCAGGTTTCTAAAATGGACAGGCGTGATTTTTACTGAATATTTTATAGGTTTGTTGTCGCTGACTGGCGCTTGGGTTTCAGACACTTGCACCGTATTGGCATTTTATTATGAAAAACAGCTTCTGGCAAATCTTCGAAAGCTGAAAACACATTTTGCGCGATTGAGATTTGCATGATTATTCTACAGAAAATATTGTGAAAGAGTTTTTCTTTTTTAGGATAGGAGAGATTTGTATGGAAATTGAAAGAAAATATTTAATTGACCGTCTGCCCTTTGATGTGACGGCATATCCAAGCCATGAGATTGAGCAGGCTTATTTGAATACGGAGCCGGTAATCCGCATCCGCAAAGAAGATGAGGAATATTATCTGACCTATAAGTCAAAAGGTCTGATGGCCCGGGAGGAATATAATCTGCCGTTAAATGCCGAATCCTACGCCCATCTGCTCCAAAAAGCCGATGGAAATGTGCTGGCAAAAACACGGTATAAAATCCCTCTCGGAGACCATTTGACAATAGAAATCGATATATTTCACGGAAATTTTGAAGGTTTAATTCTGGCCGAAGTGGAATTCCCGACAATCGAGGAAGCGGAAAATTTTCAGCCGCCGGAATACTTTGGGCGGGATGTCACCTTCTCGACAGAATATCACAACAGCACGCTGAGTCAAATGCAGACGAAAGGCTGAACCCTCCAATGGAATCACTGAACCGCCTGCCGAAAATCCGGTCCGGCTGCCGGGGAACCGCACCTCTGTCGAAAATGCCGTTTACAGTTTTCGAAGCACGGTACACTGCATGGTAATATAGCAGGCCAGGCCGCCGATAAAGTTGGAAATCGGCTCGGCCATAAAGACGCCGGCCACACCAAGGCCGCCAATCCGCGGCAATATCACCGTCAGCGGCGCCACAATAACCGCTTTTCGCAATATAGAAAAGAACACCGCCTGAGGCGCCTTATTCAACGCCTTAAACACGCACTGCCCGGTAAACTGGAAAGCCATCATAAAAAATCCGAAGAAATAGATATGAAGGGATGGAACTGCCGCCCCAATCAATTCGACATCCTGATTGAAAATCCGAATGAACAGTTCCGGGAAAGCGCAGATTAAAACCCATATAATAAAGGAATAGGCAAAACAAATCTGCGTCATAAACCGAATGGCTTTCTTCATCAAATCATATTTCCGGGCGCCATAATTGTAACTGATAATCGGCGATGAACCGTCAGCCACCGCCATCACCGGGGTCTGGGCAATCTCCCGGATAGAATTGATAACTGTCATAACACTGATATAAAGGTCGCCGCCATAGACAGAGAGCATCGCATTGCAGACAACCTGGACAAGTCCATTGGTAAAAGACATAACAAAAGTCGATGTTCCCAGTTTCGCAATTTCAAAAATGCAGGCCCAGTCCGGCCGGAAACCTTTGAGATTCAGTGTCAGTTCCGCCTTTTTGCCCGTCAAAAACCTTAAAACCCACACAGCGGAAAAAAACTGGGAAATAATCGTTGCAATGGCCGCCCCTCGCACACCAAGATGAAATACAAAAATAAACACCGGGTCAAGAATCAGATTGCTCACAGCCCCCAAAGCAACTGTCTGCATACCGATTTTTGCAAAGCCCTGACTGTTGATATATGGGTTCATCCCCAGAGAAATCATGACAAAAACAGTTCCCAAAAGATAGATGATCATATACCCGGCCGCATACGGATAAGTTGCATCGCTGGCGCCAAACAGATAAAGGATTGGTTTATGGAAAATAATTCCAAAAACAGTGATGCAGACTCCGGTCAGGATTAACATGAAAAAGGCATTGTTCATGACTTTCCGTGCGCCCTCCGTATCCTTCTTTCCCCGTGCAATGGAGCATAAGGGCGCGCCGCCCAAACCAAACAGATTTGCAAAAGCAGTGACCATCGTGATCACCGGGAAACAAAGGCCCAATCCGGCCAACGCAATCATTCCCTCTCCGGGAATCTTTCCTATATAAATTCTGTCTACAATATTATAAAGCAAATTAACAATCTGAGCCACCAGCATTGGCGCTGCGACGGCCAAAACATTGCGGCGCACATTTTCGCCGCTGAAATCCACCTGTCCGGATGACATATGTACTGCACTTCCCTACTCTTTTACATTTCCTCACTATTTTATCACAACATGCAAAAAAATAAAACAGGGACAGCTTCTACTGTCCCCATTTCAAACCATTTTTAATTCAATATTTTACTGAGCTGCTTCTGTTTCAGCAGCTTCTGTTTCAAGAAGAGCTTCTTCTTCATCTAAAAGGCTTCCCTCATCAACGGTCTGGGCAGACAATGCTTCTTCAGGAATTGTGATGCTGTCAATGCTGTCAAATTCATTATAGTTCATAACTACAGAAATGCTGTTAAATTTAATAAGAACGCCTTCGGACTCAAAGCCTTCGCCGCTGTCGCTCATTTCGATGCTTACAGATGCCGGAAGGACTGTATCTTTATAGATTTTCATCGTAACTTCAGCCTGCATTGTAGAGAAATCTACCTCTCCGATACTTTCCGTCATTTCTTCCATAGAACCCAAAATCTGCTGGAATTCTTCTCCGGAAATTGTGGATGTAAGTACATAAACTTCTTTGTCGCCGATTTTCTCGGTTTCTTCAGCCAATGTCATATCTTTGCCGTCACCGGCTACCGTATACATGTCTTCCATGCCGCCTTCTTCGACAGGCGTTTCCGATTTCATCCACTCATCCATAACGCCGATATAGGTAATCCCCTTATCTCCGTCAATCTGAGTGTACATATCCATGTCCATGGACAGGCCTAAAAGACTCATATCCATTGTACCTTTCATATGGAAGATTTCCGGTTCCGTCGTACATTCAATTGTACCTGTCATCCCCATATCTATATCCATGCCAACGCCCTCGGACGCTACATTCATGGACATCTGCATGTCCAAATCCCCGGCAAAGGATTTTACCTTTTCCATGTTTTCATTTGCCTGTTTAACGAGGCTTTCTGCTGTCGCCTCTTTTTTGCCGCAGCCGCCCAATGCCACAGCGGACAAAATCATCACGCTGGCTAACAGCCATGCAAGTTTCTTTCTCATATCTTTATTCCTCCTTAATGATATGAGGCTATTCTATCATATTTTTGCATATAAATAAAGTGAATATTTTCAATTTTTTGTCATTTATAGACAAAAAGAGACTGTTCTCTCGAAAGCAGCCTCTTTTCAAACATTTTATAAATTTTCTTTAAATAAAGCTTCCATTTTTTCGATGGCTTCCGCCTCATCTTCTCCTTCGGCCGTCACCCGGACTTCATCCCCTTTTTTTACACAGAGTCCCATGACGCCGAAAATCCGCTTTAAATCTCCCTTCCTGCCATCTTTATCAAGCTGTATATCACTTTTAAATCCTCCTGCTGCTTTCACAAGGATTCCTGCAGGTCTGGCATGAATCCCCTGTGCATCCTGAATCACATATTTAAATTCTTTCATACACGTCTGCTCCTTTAATTTTCCCTCACGGGTTTCTTTAAAATCCCCATCAAAAGTCCGCCGACAATGGCTCCCACTCCGATGGCAATCAGATATTGAAACGGATGGGTGACTGTCGGTATGACAAAAATGCCGCCGTGGGGCGCCCGCAATCCGCACCCAAAAATCATTGACAGCGCACCCGCCGCTGCCGAACCGACAATGCAGGACGGAATCACCCGAAGCGGGTCTGCCGCCGCATAGGGAATCGCACCTTCCGAGATAAACGACAGGCCCATAATATAATTCACATAGGCGGACTGGCGGTCTTTTCTCGTAAAACGATTTTTAAAAAATGTTGCACAGAGGGCTACCGCAATCGGCGG
>URND01000149.1 GCA_900549105.1 uncultured Eubacteriales bacterium | reverse complement strand
GTGCAGCCCATATACCAGCTTTGCATCCTTTGCCGCATCAAGAACATACCACATTTCAGTTTTCCCAAGCTGCCCAGGCTCATGCTCATGGGCATAATCATCCGTTGGATGCACCTGCACGGAAAGGTCTCTTTTGGCATCAATCAGCTTGATCAATATCGGCAATTCACCCTCCGTCACCGGATGAGTACCAAGATATTCCGGATGGTTCTTCAATACTTCTGCCAAAGTCTGCCCGATGAACACACCACTCGCCACGGTACTTGGGCCATCCGGGTGAGTTGAACATTCCCAGGTTTCTGCCAATGGCGTCAAATCAATACCTTTTGAAAAATCATCATTCAATCTGCTGCCGCCCCAAAGATAATCTTTTCCGCTTGGTTTCAACAAAAAAGGCTTAGGATTCTTTTCTTCATTATTCAAGCACATACTTCTGTTTATCATGGACAGAAATCTCCTTGCCAAGCTGGACTTCCACCAGCTTCAATTCACTCCCGGCAATAATCGTGTGGCGGCATCCGGCCTGCATCGTCACCACATCGCCGGCTTTTACCGGCTGCTCCATACCATCGACAATTGTCCGCCCGTTGCCCGAAGTCACAACCCAAACCTCATCCCGATTCTGATGACTATGGTAATTCATGCTGTGACCGGCATTTAATGTAACTTTTATAGTCAGACTCTCATCCTCCACATCCAGCACGCGGAAGCTTCCCCAACTTTTTTCTGCAAACATAATCTGCTGATCAATCTCATCCACAAAAGGCTTGATATAAGAACTCTGCTCCTTATCACTCACAAGAATTCCCTCCGGCGAAGCGGAAATCACCACATCATGCAGTCCCATAGCAAGTATCGGAACATTCAGTTCATTGATAACATGAACATTTTGACAATTCTCATTCATCATGGCCTGGCCGACACTGCCTTCTTCCATTGCTTCAGTCAGCGTATTCCATGTACCCAAATCTTTCCACTGGCCTGCGAAACGCATGACCTGTATTTTATCTTCCTTCTCTACGACAGCATAGTCAAAAGAAATTTTTGTCAGCGTATCGTATTTTTCAAACAAATCCTGATAATCCTTAAAATTAATTAACTCATGTGCTTTGTTTAATACATATTTCAGCTTGTAGGCAAAGACTCCGCCATTCCAAAGCGCCCCCTGACGGATATATTCCGCAGCCACTTCAGCCGTTGGTTTTTCCCTGAAAGTAGAAACCGATGCCGTTTCTTCTGAGCTGTCCGGGATAATATAACCGTACTTTTCAGAAGGGTAGGTTGGCTCAATACCCATCAAAACAAGATTGGCTTCCCCCTTATCCGCCTGATCAGAAAGCTTTTTCAATGCCTCAAAATAATCATCTTCCACATATGGGTCCACCGGGCAGACAACTACGGACTCTTCCGGGCTTACGCCCTGCACATCAACCAGATATGCCGTAGCAAGAGCAATGGCCGGAAATGTGTCTCTCCGACATGGCTCCACAGAAATGCCGACTTCTTCTCCTAACTGGTTATGAATTGCAGATACCTGGGTTTTACTGGTCGCAATCGTTACAGTGGCTTCGGCATCCACTTTTCGAATTTGGCGATAAACCCGCTGCACCATCGATTCATAGCTTCCATCAGCATTTTTAAAAATTTTAATAAACTGTTTCGAACGGATATCATTGGACAGAGGCCATAATCGTTTGCCGGAACCGCCGGATAATAATACGATATTCATATACTTATTCTCCTTTATCTTTCAGCCCTCATAGGGTTGTTCAAAAAGTCCTCATAGGAGAGACGGATACCTTCTTCCAGTTCCGTTTTATATGTCCAGCCCAGCCGGGTAGCCTTGCTGACATCCAGCAGCTTACGCGGAGTGCCATTCGGCTTTGTTGTATCCCACTCAATTTTTCCGGTGTAACCAACCACCCTTGCAACCAACTCGGTCAACTCTTTAATCGTCAGCTCCTTGCCGGTACCGGCATTTACCGTTTCATCTCCGCTGTAATTATTCATCAAAAATACACACAGGTTCGCAAGATCATCCACATATAAAAATTCCCGCAACGGAGAACCGTCACCCCAACAGGTCACAGACTCTTTTCCTTCCACCTTTGCTTCATGAAAACGGCGAATCAGCGCAGGAAGCACATGGCTGTGGGTTGGATGATAATTGTCATTCGGCCCATAAAGATTCGTAGGCATGACAGAAATATAATCCGTCCCATACTGCTTATTTAAAAATTCACAATACTTTAAACCACTGATTTTCGCCAGCGCATAGGCCTCATTCGTCTTTTCCAGCTCGCTGGTCAACAGACAGCTTTCCGGCATAGGCTGAGGCGCCATACGCGGATAAATGCAGGAAGAGCCTAAGAATTCCATTTTTTTACAGCCGTTTTTCCAGGCGGAGTGAATCACATTCATCTCCAAAATCATATTTTCATACATAAAATCTGCCAGCGCACTCTGGTTTGCTATAATACCGCCAACCTTTGCGGCAGCAAGAAATACATATTCCGGCTTCTCCTCGGCAAAGAACTGCTCCACGGCATCCTGACGGCAAAGGTCAAGCTCCTTATGTGTACGCGTAATGATATTCGTATAGCCCTGGCGCTGCAATTCACGAACAATGGCCGAACCTACCATGCCCCGATGTCCGGCAACATAAATTTTTGCGTTTTTCTCCATCATTTTTCAGCCGCCTCCTTCATTGCTTTTTCCTGCCTTGCCAGCTTACGGTCATGCTTGGCCATAATATCAATAAGTTCCTCATAACTGGTCTTCTGAGGATTCCATCCAAGAACCGTCTTTGCTTTTGTCGGATCCCCCCAAAGGTTATCTACATCCGTTGGCCGGAACCATTCCGGATTCACGCATACAAGCATCTTTCCGGTTTCCGCATCATATCCTTTCTCATCAAGGCCAGAGCCCTCCCAACGAATCGTGATGCCATTGGCAGCAAAAGCTTTTTCTGTAAAATCACGGACTGTATGCTGGACACCAGTTGCAATAACAAAGTCATCCGGTTCGTCCTGCTGCATAATAAGCCACATGCATTCAACATAATCCTTTGCATAACCCCAGTCACGCAGCGAATCCATATTGCCGAGTTCCAAATGATCCTGCAGCCCTTCCGCAATACGACCGGCCGCCAGTGTGATTTTCCGGGTTACAAAGTTCTCACCGCGGCGCTCAGATTCATGGTTAAACAGGATTCCATTGACAGCAAACATGTCATAGGCCTCACGATATTCTTTGGTAATCCAGAATCCATACTGCTTGGCCACAGCATAAGGCGAATACGGATGAAACGGTGTCGTTTCCCTCTGCGGAACCTCTTCAACCTTTCCATACAGTTCCGAAGTTGAGGCCTGATATATTTTCGTTTTCTTCGTCAGCCCCAGAATACGGACAGCTTCCAGAATACGGAGAACACCAATGGCATCCACATCACCGGAATACTCCGGCACATCAAAGGACACCTGCACATGACTCTGAGCTG
Organism: uncultured Eubacteriales bacterium; assembly: GCA_900549105.1. GTDB lineage: Bacteria > Bacillota > Clostridia > Lachnospirales > Lachnospiraceae > Frisingicoccus. Next base: position 2,696 of record URND01000149.1, on the reverse strand, counting down.
CCAGATTATAAATTTCATCCGGCTGCACAATATTGATAATCCGAATAAGGGAAGACGAATCCGAAAGGTCTCCATCATGAAGGGTAATCTTTCCCATCAGATGATCGATACGGCTGGTGTTTGAAACCGATGCCCTACGGGTAATACCATGTACTTCATATCCCTTTTCCAGCAGGAATTCCGCCAAATAGGAACCATCCTGACCGGTAATCCCGGTAATCAATGCTATTTTACTCATATTTTTATTTCTCCTTTGCTCATTTTCTTTACTAATATTTATAACTTATCTATATATTATCAAAATTGACTTTTTCTGTGAATAGGCAAAAAACAAAAAGAGACTGCACAATATTGGGATTCATTTTTCCAATATCATGCCGTCTCTATACCCCATTTAATCTATAATTGCAGTTTCAATTCCACTGTCTTCTGTACTCACTTGGCGTCATGCCCTCCACTTTTTTAAAAAGCCTGGACAAATAGGTCGGCTCAATATTTAATTCCATCGCCAACGTTTCCACTGTTTTATCTGTAAACCGAAGCTGTTGTTTCACATAGGTGACCCGTACCTGATTTAGATAAACATTAATCGTCACTCCATAACGTTCTTTAAAAAGTGTAAGAAGATAATACTTATTGATATAAAAAAGATTCGCAAGCTCATCCAATGTAATCTTCTGGGTAAAATTGCTGTCAAGATAATCCCGAACAGATTGGATATCCACAGTTCCATTATGTGTTGTCACCAAAGAAGTTTTATCATTATCCTGCCATGCGTCCTCCATCAGAAGGATGAGCAGCGATGACAACCTCTCATGAATACGCATATCCCGGACATAATCATCGGACCCGGCTATCTGATAAAGCTCATCAAGAATTTTACGATAGGCAGATAAATGTCCAGTTTGAAACACGGGCCGGCCGCCCCGTTCCTGATATTTATGATAGATCGCATTCATATTCGGTCCATAAAAATGGCACCATTGGAGAGACCAGAGAGCCTCTGTCTGATCATCTGCATCAAAACTATCCAAAGTTCTACCCGTTTCATGACTGTAAGCCTTCTTACAATCGATGAATACACAGTCACCTTTTCGCAGTTCATATACCTCTCCATCATAAGTGAGTCGTCCTTCGCCATCAACAACCATAAAAAAGAGAAAAGAACTTAAGCCGCTTCTTTCACTTTTGTGGGGATACGTTGCCTGCAGCGTACCCGTTTCCTGCAAATGGATAAGAGCGGAACGGGCGAAAGATGACGGCGTATAAATAATACGAGGAGAGCCGATAGATGAATTTGCAAATAAACCCTGCGCCATATCATCTCGCCCTCCTTTCAAATAACCAAATTGATACCCATCGTATTACTCGCTAAACTATTATGGCTATAGCTTATCATAAAGCTTTCTAACGGTCAACGAAATGATATTCGTTGACTGTCAGAGAGTTTTGTAGTAAGCTAAAGATACAATTGAAATGGTATACTGTTAGGAACACGGAATTGGAGGTAGTTCAAATGAACGAAACTGAACTGCAAAAAAGAGAACGTGAGCATCAGGAAGACCTTCAGAGATTACGAGGTTTTAGACCGATTGATGATGACTTTATGAGAGGATTATTCAGGAAGAATATTCCTCTTGTGCAAATGGTATTGAGGATCATCACAGGGAAAAATGACCTTATTATCACATCTTGTGAAACTCAGGCAGACATGAAACGTGTCACGGGTGCAAGATCGATTTGTTTGGATGCGTATGGGTCGGATAATTCGGGTAAAAAATATGATTTAGAAATACAAAGGGCAGACCATGGCGCAGAGCCACATAGAGCAAGATACCATTCCAGCGTAATGGATATAGAAAATCTCGATGCAAGTCAAGAGTTCAAAGAACTTCCCGATACCTACACAATCTTCATTACAGAAAAAGACTTTTACGGCAAAGGAGAACCCGTTTATCTAATCCAGAATATGAATATGACAACAGGGGAACCTTTTGATGACGGAACATATATTCTATATGTAAACGGTGAATATCGCGGCGATTCGGAAATAGGAAAACTGATGCATGACTTTAACTGTACAGATGCCGATGATATGAACTTTGATTTGATGGCAGAACGAACCAGATATTTGAAAGAAAATCCGAAAGGAGTGAGAGAAATGTGCAAGGCTATGGAAGATATGAGAAATGAAACTGAGTACAGAAAAGCGGTTGATATTGCGTTACGACTGCTTAAAAGAGGTAAAAGTACACTTGAAGAGATTGCAGAAGATACTGGTCTCTCACTAGAAAAAATTCGTGAATTAGCTTCATAAAAGGCAAGCTGTTTGTGCCCTACAAGGATATCAGACCACTCATGGCCAACCTGAAGCGCGTGTACGCGGCACCAACCGAAGAACCCGCATTATCAGAACTGGATAGTTTTGACGAAAAATGGACTGGTCACCGCCAGGACTGGGGCAATGCCCATTTAGAGATTTTCTTTGAGGGAAGGCTATCCTGATTATATACGGGATTCGGAAAGCAAGGATGGATTATTCAGCCCTGCTTGACATGCCTAAAATCCGAATTGTAATACAAAGTAAGGGACAGTGTCTGAAAATCGGAGGCCACATTGGTCTCCGATGATCATTTTTATTGGGACTATGAAAAAAAGTCTGTAAAAATTATATCAAGTAATGAGTTATAAGGTCT
>URND01000148.1 GCA_900549105.1 uncultured Eubacteriales bacterium | reverse complement strand
TTTTGCTTTGAAAAATATGACTGCTTCCTTGGTGCGAGTCTGGTGTGGACAAATACCTAAAGTATACTTACAATAATTCGCTTCAAAGATGAAAGTTTGCGCTGTGCTTGTGGAAAAGGTGACGCCGATATGGCTATTATTAGCAAGGGTGCACTGTTGAAAAATTTGACTTTTTATACACCTGGTGGAAGACTGGTATAATCCTTAAATGATCCAAAATATAGAGGCAGACCGACATTCGGCGTGCTGTAGTTTTTGCAGGAACCAGGTGCGTCGGAAAATACCATACGGTACCAAATGCATAAGACTCTGCTGCAAAACAGGATAACCCCTCAGAAAATCGTGTTGTACAGTGAAGGAAACTGCGTCATCAATAAGCGGTTAACCGATAGCCCGAATGCCCACCTACACAGCATATGAATCAGGTGCCTTTTTTGAACTAACCCAGCAAGTATCCTGTTTACTGCGGCTGCCGATACACCACATAGCATTCGGACATCGGCGTTCATAGTGTAATCATGGGTTTTCAGGTATGGCTCAATCCTGTCCCGGCGAATCATCAATACTTTATCCTGTATTTCATCACTCATTCCATCGCTTATACTGATGGCTTCTGTGAGCGATGCCTTGATAGCTGACGGCATGAACTCAATAAATGCTGTGAACTCATCTGCATCGTTGGTGGTGTTGATCGCAGTATAATACTCTTGCGGGTTGGCATGGATAATGGACTCCACCGGGAGCCATAACAGAGTTTGCTTCCATTTGGAAAGCAACAGTGTATGCTACAGACGCCCAACCCGTCCTCTGCCATCGGCAAAGGGGTGAATCACTTCCAGCCCATAGTGAAACACATGGCTTCAGATCAGCATGTGCAGATCGCTGTTTTTACCCAATCCAGAAGTTCTTCTACCAAACCGGGCACATAGTGTGCGAGCGTTCCAAAATGAAGGATATGTCCTTCCTGATCTACCACACTCACCGAGCGGGAACAGAACACGCCGGATTCCTCTACTAGCCCACGGGCCATGATGCCGTGGACGGAAAGCAAATCGTCCACTGAATATGGATCTAATTCATCATAACAGTTTATAAATCTCGTATGCGTTCTTGATTTCGCAATGTCCCTTGGGGGCAAAACTTGCTTGCCGTTAAGCTCTGCCGTCACTTGTTCCAGACTTAGGGTATTTTGCTCAATAGCAAGGAAGCTGTGTATCGTGCGGACACGATTGGTTCTGCGCAATGCGGGATTACCGGAAAGACCACCGCTCATAGTTTTTACTGCCCGGAGTATCTGAACAGCATAGAGGCTGCCTTCCCCCACAAAATAAGCGCTTTTCCTGACCGCCGAAAAAAGGCGATGACATGGTGAAATTTTGCGCAGAGAATCATTTTAATCTGTAATAGCAAATGTTCTTCCCAGCACCCTCTCGTTTCAATTCTCCGGCGGTCACCAATTTCCGTAGCGCCCCCTCAATAGAGCTGATACTGAGTGAAGGGCAAAGTTCCCGGATGTCCTGCTTCGTAAACCGGCCGATCTTCTCCATGGTGGCCCGGCGAACGGTCTCCAGGGCAGGAAGCTTAGTCTCTACCAGAGCAAAGCGATCTTCAAAGTCTTTGTAAGCAGAAAGAATGGTTCCCAGCAGATACTTGATAAACGGCACTACATCTTCGGTGCCTTCGTGCCATCCAATTTGCGCTTGGCTCAGGACATCATAATAGAGGTCCTTATTTTTTGCGATCTTGGCCTCTAGTGAGATATATTTGCCTACATAGAACCCACTGCGGTAGAGCAGCAATGTGGTCAGCAGGCGGCTCATTCTGCCGTTTCCGTCGTTGAAGGGATGAATGCAGAGAAAGTCGTGGATGAACACGGGAATGACGATCAGCGGCTCCACTTCCATGTTCCCAATGACCCGGTTGTACTCCTCGCAGATTCTGTCCAGGGCCTCTGGTGTTTCATAGGGGGCCAGGGGTGTGAACAAGGTCTCCACATGGCCATTAGGATAGGTGGCGCTGATATAGTTCTGCACGTTTTTGGTCCTACCGGCCATGGGATTGTTCATGTGGCTATAGAGAATCTTGTGGAGCTGCAGGATATAATTCTGTGTGATAGGGATGGCGTCAAAGTTCTCATGGATGAGGTTCAGCACGTCCCGATAACCTGCAATCTCCTGTTCGTCCCGGTTCCTCGGCGTTGTTTTCTCCTCCACAAGCTGTCGGATACGGGTGTTTGTGGTCACGATGCCCTCAATGGCATTGGATGCCTCGGTGCTTTGCACCTTTGCAATCTCCACCAGTTTCTCCAATTCCTCTGGCCGCTGTTTCAGATATAGTTCCTGCTTTCCGGCTTCTTTATAGATTGCCGCGACCAGGCCTAGAATCTCCGAATCCCACTTCTGCTCCCGAATTGCGGAGTAATCGAATATACGCATACCCTTATGCCCTCCCTTGTTCCCTTAAATTTTATCATAAAATAAGGGGAAGTTCAACTCTTGAAAAACTTTCCCTTAATATTGTACCAGATTTAAGGAATTGTATACGCCTGTAAGGGCAAATCAGCCGTATTCCCGCCATAGGTTTACGCCTGTGGCTTTTTTCATGTCCGTTTCTATCCCTCATCCCCCAAAGCTGTACAAGGAGTCAATCTCATGTTTTTTCTTCCGCAATCGGTGGCGAGGTTGCCGCCTATAGGTTTCTTCTATCTAGAATATCTTGGCTCTCTAGTCAAGGCCTTCCCCTACAAAACTCTATTTTCAAACCGCAAAAAGAGATGATCGCTTTTTCACTGCGTACGGGCATGTAGTTGACTACATTTTGCCTTTTGTGCATAACGTCCGTAATTTCACTGGAAAGGGAGGCATGGCACGAGACAATGCAACACGCGATGGATTATACAGAAAAGTGGTGAAATACCACTTGCGTTTAGGAGTACGGCGTACCATTTCGCACATTGTTCATATCATATCTTCCCGTGTTGTTCCTTCGCAAATTGTGCTGCCCGGAGGCAGGTCAATTTGCACAAATTCCCCTGAAATATGCTGCCTTACAACGGCTTTTTAAATGTCGTATTAGCAAGGTATTAGCAGGAACCCCTTGTGACAGAGGGCTTCCAGGGGCCATTTCAAAATGCTATTAGCACAGATGGAGGAGAATCTTATGAGCACCAACACACCTAACGAAAAAGGAACGCCCCAAAGCAGAACATACACCGTGAATGACATCGCAGCCATTCTCGGTATCGACCGCGCTACGGCCTATAAGCTCGCCAACTCCGGAGCGTTCAAGACGATCCGCATCGGCAACATGATTCGCATCTCCAGGAAGTCCTTTGAGGATTGGCTGAAGGCGGAGGGGCTGGACGACGAAATGGAATAAGTGGTGAGAGCGCCATCGGATTTGTACCGATGGCGCTTACCGTGCTTTAGGGTAATTATTTATCTTCATCAGAAATCATCCGGAACAAATCCTCCAGATCAGGATAGGCATCTGGCGATACAAGAGTTTTTCTTGCTATAGTTTCACAAATTATTTTGGAAACTACATTAAGATAGTTAAAAGTGTCTTTTTTGGCAAACGCATAGGTATTGTACGGAGAACTCAATGCATCGTGCAGCGTATGGATAGCTACTGTGTTATCATCCACACTTGCATAGCCGTTCACATAGCATTTATGACTCAAAATAAGGGCCTTAGTATATAAAACATGCGAAGCCGAAATAAAAATTTTTTCGTTATGGTATTCATTATAACGACTATTAAATACTTGAAATGCTACATTAGCATCTCTAAATGCTTTGTCAAGGTACTCCACTTTTTTAGCCTGCTCTTTTTCGAAGTACGCCGACTTAATATAGCATTTAGCTCGTTGATGCATATAATTAGGATCTGCTGAAAGAAGTTTGTTTAGTCCCTCGTATATTTCTCTAATCAAACCTAATCCATGTTCTCCTCCAGTTTTGTTTGAATAGAAAGTTTTATTAATGTTATCAAAAAGTATATATGCACCGTAAGAATTACTTTTGTCGCCACGCAATAAGTTCGGTGCGCCTTCTAGAGATAAGATTCTTGTAATTATGTATTTGTAAGCTTCTACTATTGCTTTATAATTTTTCTCTTCACGAGCAAATATTCCCAATTGATAGCATAGCCAGAATTCAGCATTGACCACATATTTTATGGAAGAATTATCATCAAAACTAGTTTCAAAAGTCCAAGTTGACTCTTGATCTATTAGAGGGACAGTAGCTTTGCATTGTATGGCCAACTCATCGTATAGCTCCAACTGCGTAGCTCTTGCTGAGTATATCTTTCTTTCAATCGCCAAAGCTATAAGCGCGGCTAGTTCTGGAACAGAGTTAAAGCGTGGTACGATATTATAGTACTTGTTCTTTTCGGAAAGTTCTTTGCTCAAATTAATAATATTATCAACAATAGTATCAGTTTCTTTAAATACTCCTGCGCTGACCGCTGTAAGTAGTGGTGAAATTTGTCGCCATTCTTGATTGCTTAACTTGTTACCTATGGGAATTTGAGGAATATCACCAGATTTAATGTCCCCCTGTACCTCGTGTAGTTTTAAGATTCCATTCACTGCTCTATTATGTTTGTCGACTGCGATAACAACATTTACATCATTTGCTTTTAAGAAAGAGATATGGGAAACAAAATATTCAATCTGATCGTCCGAAAGAGAGGTGTCATCCGCAAGAATTACACAGTTTTTTTTGTAAGTTAAATCTTGAAATGCTTGATCTGTCAGTCGGTCTTTTGTTTCAAAGAAGAAAACGTCCCTGTTCTTTATTCGGCATGCAATATCAACAAGGACATAGGATTTTCCACTACACCCAGAACCAACAACAAATTGAAGTGGGCGAGTTGAAAGATTATCAAAAATAGAAGCTGTAACTTTTCTTGAGATAAAGAAATAAGGAATTGAAATCGTGTGATCTTTGTTTATTAAACTTTTTCCAAAAAACAGATACGGTTTATTACTCTCGTAGTCATCAGCTAATTGCGTAATTGAGAAATGTTTGTATTCATCTAAATCATTGACACTTATTTTTTCAGCCTCTTGCCCTGCTTCATATAGGCATTCATATATTTCATTGTATGAGTTGAAAACAATGCAGTGAGTTATTCCATATTTCTCATATTTAAATTGCTCTAGTGCGCTAGGCTCTTTAACCGTGCAAAAATATTTTGCTTTACCAATCTCGTTTCCTGGCGAATAAGCTAGTAAATCAATTTCATCATCTAAGCTACAGCCAATAAAAATTAAATTTTGATATATGCTATCATGATGTAATTTTTTTAGCAACGCTCCATTACTCTTTAAACTATCTACATATTGTTTCTGTGTAAAAACTTCACTTTTAGCGTCTTCATATGTAAGCATTTCTGCCACATCACCGTGCAACTTAATTACACAAGAAAAATCATCAAAAATTCCCTTCTCAATGGGTCGATTGGAATAAACAATATGCTGATAACAACTGTTAAACTCTATTCCATCATCGATATTAAGCGTGTAGATATACGGCCAAAAAGGTCCTAAAAATTTTCGCTTAACATCTTCTAGTTTTACTTTGGTAAAGTTAAATTTTAAATATTCTTTTTGGGCAGAAATAGGGACAGCGCGATGATATATATCCGAAATGTTAGAAAACGAATCCTTTTTAAGCGAATCAATTTCTGCTTGTGTCGGGGATAATTGTGCAACAATTTTGCTTATCATATATTCACTATAATCTTTCCCTGATGGAACTTTACCTTTGTAAGCATCACACCCTCTAGTAAACCCGGATCCAATCACTGGAATTAGCATTTTTCTGCGCATATTATTAATTAATTCATCTTTAATTTGAGTAAAATTAACCACTTTCATAGCAATCACCTCAAGATAAACTTTTGGCCATATAAATTTCAAATTATTATTTATCGTACCATATTTCCCGAAATCTAACAACCATCTCTTTTTCTATTACCTTCCAGAACACCATAGGAGTAATCCTATGGTGTTTTTGCACGATTACATCTCTCGTTTGATTTTCAATGCATATTATGAAAATGGAATGGAAAGGAGTCGAAAATCTCATGTTTTTTCTGCCGCAATCAACCTAAATGCCACCGCCCATAGATTTTCCCCTCTAGAGTATCCAAGCAGCATAGAGGCCGCCTTTTTCCCAAAAACGAACACTTTTCCGAACCGCCGAAAGGAGGTGATACCATGGCGGTATTTCGCATTGAGAAAAC
>URND01000147.1 GCA_900549105.1 uncultured Eubacteriales bacterium | reverse complement strand
CTGCCAGCCTCGGTGCTGTTCGTGCAGACGCTATGCCCGAGCCTATCCGCATCCTCGTGATGCAGGTGCAATCCCTCTTTAGCAGCGCATCCGTGGGTGAACAGATTTTATATGGTGAAAATCAGGCGACAGATTTCCCGCAGGAAATCAAAACCGTATATGAACCGTCAGTGGTGTTGGATGGGTATGAGGTAAGCGAGAGGATATTTCAGAGTAAATTATTACGTATTTATTATATTGATAATAATAAAGGAGAATATAGTTTCCAACAGGCAACGATGGATTTTTGGGCAGGCTATAACACGGAGAATGTGCTTTATGAAGAGGTAGAGGTTAATGGACATGACGGGATAATATATGTTCAGAATGGGCAGAGACACCTTCAATGGCAACAGGATGAATATATTTTTGAGTTTATAGGGAATCAGACGCTGGAAGAATTTAATAGATTGGCGGCATCGGTAAAACAGATGGAGGATTAGCAATGTTATCTAAAAAGTACGTGAAAAATATAATGTTGATGTTAATACTGATGTTTACATTTGCTTTTTCTATGAACGTTCATGCTGAGGAACCTGTGGACAATAATGACTATTCCAATGAGGTAGTGCCCGGTTATGAGAAAACTTCGCGGTGGAGTTATACCGATAGTGTCTATGCGGCATTGACACTGAGTACCAGCGGTGCGGCAACAACTAATTGCGCAGTGACTGGATATCAGAATATGACAACCAAAATCATTACCTATACTTATCTTCAGAGATTGGACGGCAATAGCTGGACAAATATTGATTCATCTTCGCATACAGCCTATAGCTGGCATGCTGAGTATGAGGACCCTATGATTACCGTGTCCTGGGGCCATGACTATCGGACCCGAAACAGTGTCTATGTGTATTCCGGGGATTCTTATGAGAATATTGTCTTTTACAGTAATATTCATCATTATCATTCTACAAGTGACAACACAAACTGTGTAAATTAAAATAAAAAAGCAGAAGCGCTGACAATCAGTTGGAGTGTCAGAAAAAGAATACGCATTACAGTATTAAAAGAAAGATTTTAAATCGCTTAAATAAAAAAGAAAGAACCTTGTATGTAAGTCGATTTAAGTAAATAATGCTGGTGGGCGGCGCCGGGGATTTTAACCGGCGCCGCCTTTGAAAAGAGGAGCAATTTATGAATTTTTTAGACTTGGTATATCCGCCCCGCTGTCCTCTGTGCGGGGGCATTTTATCTTTAAAAGATGGGAAGGTTCACTCGAATTGTTATAAAAAATTATCCTGGGTGCAGGAACCATTATGTAAGCGCTGCGGCAAACCCTTGACTCCGGAGGCCGGAGCGGCAAAGGAATTTTGTATGGACTGTCTGCGGAGCCGCCATCGTCATAAGCAGAGTTTTGACCAGGGGCGGGCCGTCTGGCTGTACAGCGGCGACATTCAGAAATCGGTGCTGGCTTATAAGTACAAAGGTATGAAAAGCTATACGGATTTTTATGCCGGGGCTGCCGTGCAAAAGTGGGGTTGTTGGATTCAGAGCAAAAAGCCGCAGCTTTTAATACCTGTCCCGCTGCATGCCAGGAAAAAACGAATTCGGGGTTTCAATCAGGCGGAATTACTGGCAAAAGCCATTGGAAAGCGAATGGGAATAGAAGTCAATACGGAGATACTTTATAGAAAACGGTGGACGGAGCCTCAGAAGGCGGTTTCCGGCCAGGAACGTCGACATAATTTGTCAAAATCCATGGAAATACGACACTTGCCGAAAAACCTGCGCCGTGTTATGCTTATCGATGATATTTATACAACCGGCAGCACAATGGAAGCCTGCGCGGGTATTTTGAAGAAAAACGGAGTGGAAGAAGTGGATTTTCTGACACTGTGCATCGGTTATGGGAATGGATAATTCGATTTTATAGGGTAAAACAGAGAAAATTTTAAAATAGAGTTGACGACCCCTGTAGATTTGTTATATAATGAATGGGCTATGGAAGCGGTCTTTTTTTTATGCCTAAAAATAAAGACCATTATTAAAACAATAAGTGGAGGTGGAAGTTGTGCGCGTTAGAATCACATTGGCATGTACAGAATGTAAGCAGCGTAATTATAATCTGACAAAAGAGAAGAAAGCTCATCCGGACAGAATGGAAACGAAAAAATACTGCAGATTCTGTAAAAAACACACAATGCACAAGGAAACAAAGTAATTAGCGATTGGCAGGGAGTGAATACTATGGGCGATATAGAAAAAGCAAACAAGCCTGGAAAGCTCAGCCAGATTAAGGCCGAATTTCGAAAGGTTATCTGGCCGGACCAGGGAACAGTCCGTAAAGAAACGACCGCCGTTGTCGTTGTCTCTGTTTTATTGGGCTTAGCAATCGCATTACTTGACATCGTTCTCCGTTACGGAGTCGATTTCCTTATTTCGCTGTAGGAAAGGTGAAGTTATGGCAGAAGCAAAATGGTATGTGGTGCATACCTATTCAGGCTATGAAAACAAAGTGAAGGCAAACATCGAGAAATCCATTCAGAATTTACATCTGGAGGACCAGATTTTGGATGTTCAGGTGCCAATGCAGAACGTTATGGAAGTGAAGAACGGTCAAAAAAAGAGCGTTCAGAAAAAGCTCTTCCCGGGTTATGTATTACTCCATATGATTATGAACGATGAAACCTGGTACGTTGTGCGTAACACACGAGGTGTTACCGGATTTGTCGGCCCGGAGTCAAAACCTGTTCCTCTGACGGAGGCTGAGATGGCTCCTCTGGGCATCAGCAGCGAAAAAGTTCAGATTGATTATGAAATCGGCGATGCAGTGCGCGTGGTTTCCGGTGCATGGGAAGAGACTGTCGGCATTATCCGCGGTATTAACCAGGCAAAACAGACGGTAACCATCGGAGTTGAGATGTTCGGCCGTGAGACGTCGGTAGAAATCAGCGTCTTAGATATTCGAAAAATGTAAAACAAAAGAGCCTGCATGTGTGAGCGGGCCGTGGGAGGGAGATTCCCGAAATTACCACAATATTCAGGAGGTATGCTATTATGGCAAAGAAAGTCACAGGATATATTAAATTACAGATTCCTGCTGGAAAGGCAACACCAGCACCACCGGTTGGACCTGCATTAGGTCAGCACGGTGTTAATATCGTACAGTTTACAAAAGAATTCAATGCAAGAACTGCAGACAAAGGAGATTTGATCATCCCTGTTGTTATTACAGTTTATAATGACCGGAGTTTCAGCTTCATAACAAAGACTCCTCCGGCAGCAGTTCTGTTAAAGAAAGCTTGCAAGATTCAGTCTGGTTCCGCAGTGCCGAACAAGACAAAAGTTGCCACAATTTCCAAAGAAGAAATTCAGAAAATTGCTGAAATGAAGATGCCGGACTTAAATGCAGGCAGCCTTGAAGCGGCTATGAGCATGATTGCCGGTACAGCACGCAGCATGGGAATTAAAGTAGCAGATTGATATTTTAGACAGTGGGAGGGTAGCTCCCGATAATACCACAAGGAGGATTTTTAATCATGAAAAAAGGTAAGAGATATGTAGAGTCTGCAAAATTAGTAGACCGTACAAATCTTTATGATGTTGATGAAGCAGTAAGTATTTTAAAGAAAACAGCAAGTGCAAAGTTTGATGAAACGGTTGAAGCCCACATCCGTCTGGGTGTTGATGGCCGTCATGCGGACCAGCAGGTTCGTGGCGCTGTTGTATTGCCGCACGGAACAGGTAAAACAGTTCGTGTGCTTGTATTTGCCAAAGGTGACAAAGTTGCTGAGGCAGAGGCAGCAGGCGCAGATTTCGTAGGCGGCGATGAACTCGTTCCAAGAATCCAGAAAGAAGGATGGTTGGATTTCGATGTTGTTGTTGCCACACCGGATATGATGGGTATCGTAGGCCGTTTGGGCCGTATCCTCGGACCTAAAGGCTTAATGCCAAACCCAAAAGCAGGTACAGTTACTATGGATGTAACAAAAGCTATCAACGATATTAAAGCTGGTAAAATTGAATACAGACTGGATAAATCCAACATTATTCATGTGCCAATCGGAAAAGCTTCTTTCACAGAAGAAAAGTTAGCGGACAACTTCCATACATTAATCGGAGCAATCATTAAGGCAAAACCAGCCGCTGCCAAAGGCCAGTATTTGAAGAGCGTTGTTCTTTCTTCCACTATGGGCCCTGGTATCAAATTGAATACTGTTAAGTTATCATAATTGCTGGTTTTTGATTGACAACCACTTTAAGATGTGATACAATTTTAAAACGAATGCTGCCAGAGACAGCAGGTACCGTAATGGTGTAAGTTATGAACGCCTGCCGAGGGAGACTATTTTATCTGATTTATCGGATAGTATTGAAATAGTTTAGAGAACCTCTCTGTCTGTGGATAGAGAGGTTTTTTCAATGGCGGTACACTTTAAATTCTACAAGGAGGTGCACCAACGTGGCAAAAGTTGAATTAAAACAGCCTATCGTAGATGAGATTGCTGCATTACTTAAAGATGCAGAAGCATTAGTTGCTGTAGATTATCGTGGTCTTACAGTTGAGGAAGATACACAGCTTCGTAAAACATTAAGAGAAGCAGGTGTAACTTACAAAGTTTATAAGAACACTTTGATCAGACGTGCCGTAGAAGGAACAGAATGGGAAAAAATCGCAGATGTTCTCGAAGGCCCGACAGCTATTGCTGTAAGCTCTGAAGATGCAACAGCGCCAGCCAGAATTTTATTTGAATCTGGCAAGAAGATGCCGAAGCTTGAACTTAAAGCAGGTATTGTAGCCGGCGAATATTACGATAGTGAAATGATTAAAGTTATTGCAACAATTCCATCCAGAGAAGTTCTTCTCGGAAGATTGCTTGGAAGTATTCAGGCTCCTATTGCAAACTTTGCTCGTGTTATTAAACAGATTGCAGAAAAAGACGAAACTGCAGCTTAATTATTTTAAATTGGAGGTAAATTATAATGGCAAAATTAACTACAGCTGAATTTATTGAAGCTATCAAAGAATTATCCGTTTTAGAGTTAAATGAATTAGTAAAAGCTTGTGAAGAAGAATTTGGTGTATCCGCAGCAGCAGGCGTTGTTGTTGCAGCAGCAGGCGCTGGTGAAGCAGCAGAAGAAGAAAAGACAGAATTTGATGTTGAATTAACAGAAATTGGCCCTAACAAAGTTAAAGTCATCAAAGTTGTTCGTGAGATCACAGGTCTTGGCTTGAAAGAAGCTAAAGAAGCTGTTGACAGCGCTCCGAAGATCGTTAAAGAAGGCGCAAGCAAAGAAGAAGCTGAAGAAATCAAAGCTAAATTCGAAGCTGAAGGCGCTAAAGTTACTATTAAATAATTTGGTGCATCCATTAGAGAAGGCGTATCGCTCAGGCGGTACGTCTTTTTTTGATGCGGGAGAGGAGATGAAGAATGATAACTTTTTTGTATCAAACATATTACCTGAAGGCATAGAAAAAAGTTATCAAAAATAAAATCTGATTCAAAAACAAAGGAGAAGATTGTTATTTTAAAAACAATCTATGGTTTATAATGGTTAGACCAATATAATAAAAACAAAGAATTGGTCAAACCAATTGGTACTTTTGTTGGTAGAACCAGTTCAAAACCAGACATATTGCACTAAAAAAAATAAAATAATTGTGAAAAAGGCACATAAAAATATAAAATAGAATGTGAAAAAATCCTCAAAAACCCTCGATAATAATGTAGATTAAACAAAAAGATAGACGAGCTTACAAAAAAATATATACAAAATATCTAAAAAACTATTGACGAATAGGAAGGATTGTAATATTATTAACGGTGTGAAGAGTAACTCGTTAATATAGGGGATTAAAAAAGGGATTTAAAGGAGGATTTTTTTATGTATGCTATAATTGCTTTTATTCCTATTATTGTTACTGTCGTGCTGATGGTTGGTTTTAACTGGCCGGCAAAACGGGCGCTTCCGTTGGCATGGGTACTGGCCTTTGTTATTGGTATTGCTGTTTGGAAGATGAGTCTGACAGCAGCTATTAATCAGACGATTATCGGTTTCCTTGAGGCCTTTGCCGTATTGGTTATCATTTTCGGTGCGATTTTGATTATGAATACCTTGTCTGCATCGGGCGCTATGGCAGCGATTAACCGTATGTTTACCGGTATTTCGCCGGATGCTCGTATTCAGGCGATTATCATCGGTTTCATCTTTGGTGCATTTATCGAGGGTGCCGCCGGTTTCGGTACACCGGCTGCTCTGGCAGCGCCACTG
>URND01000146.1 GCA_900549105.1 uncultured Eubacteriales bacterium | reverse complement strand
AAGAAAAGGAAGAGATGGGATGGAAGACATTTTCAGTGTGTAGTTTTGAAGGCATATGAAGCGAATACGAAGGTATCCGCTTTTTGTCATTTAAAGAAAAAAGATAAAGGGGAATCATACAACGGCAGTATTGCGGTCTCCAAAACCGTTCATGGGGGTTCGAATCCCTCTTCCCCTGCTAGGAAAAGCATCCGGATTTTGTAATTTTGGATGCTTTATTTAAATTTATATGAAAGGGGCGAGTTTTTTGGAAGGTAAATTTTATACCAGGCTTTGGTTTATTCTCTGCATGTGTGTATTAATGCCGCCCTTTGGAATCTTTCTGACTTTATTTTTTAAGAACCCGGTCACACCAAAGCGGCGTATACTTTTGGTGGTATTGACACTCATCCATTGGGCTATCTGGCTCTATATTGCCTATTTCAGTCCGATGAAAATTGCCTGATCGGGGAGGAACTTTTGTGGAACAGGGGCAGATTGGAGAAATTGAGGAGATTTTAATAAATGCCTTTCCGGCGGTGGAACGGGAAATTTATGACGGGTGGATTTTAAATTTTTCCGGCGGTTATACATATCGGGCCAACTGCATCTATCCATTTTATCATTCAACCTATGATTTGGAAGAAAAGGTGATTTACTGTGAGAATCAGTATCGGGAATTGCTTTTGCCGGCAGTTTATAAGATGACGGAGGCTATTCCAAAGGCATTGGATGAACTTTTGGAAGCAAGAGGTTATAAGAATGTCAAGTATGTGGATGTACTTCACTGCAGGCTGGAGGGATGGACGGCCCCAAAGATGAGATGCCCGGAGCATGATTATGAGGTAATCCGGATGCATCGGATGGATGAAGAATGGCTGGAAGGAGTTAATCAACTGATTGACATTCCCTATCCTTCGATGGAGAAGATTCAGAAGAAGATTTTCCGTCGTATTCGCCTGCCGATGATATGTGTAAAAATTCGCCATCAGGGAAAGGTGGTTGGAACCGGCTTGGGCGTGCTGGAACGTCATTACATCGGTTTGTATGCCATTCATGTCCATAGAGATTACAGGCGTCAGGGGCTGGCAATGAATATATGCAGTCAGATTATCGAAAAAGGAAAGAGTATGGGTGCAACCCAGGCCCATCTGCAGGTGAGACAGGGGAACACAGGGGCCTTTCTCATGTATGAAAAACTTGGATTGCGTAAAATGTATACCCAGTGGTTTCGCATGAAATCCTGGCCCGAATCAAAGCAAATATTTGATTAAACAAAAGTTTAGGCAGCCTTTGCAGGCTGCCTGATTTAATTTGCCGTATAATAGATAATTTCTTTTTCTTCATGGCGGGTAATCAGCCCCCGCTTCATCAGATAATCCAGATGGGAAATCGTCTCGCCGATGGCAAACCATTTTTGCTGAATCGGGAATTCATCCCAGTTTTTACCGCGCATGGACCAGGTCATTCGGGCGCCAATCTGGCAGGCGTTAAGTCCCGGTTCTTCGCGGACAATGGAAAGGGTTTGATGAATACGCCGTGCATGGTGCTCTTCAATCTGCCGGATACGTTCATAAACATCCATATCATTTTTTCTGTGGGCCGGAAGCGCAAGGCGGATATCCAGCGCCTTAATTTTCTTCAGGCTTTCAAGATAATTTCCAAGGGAATCCTCCACACCGCGCCACATAGTGATATTCGGCGTAATATCAAATAAAATATGGTCGCCGCAGAATAAAATCTTTTCCTTTTCCATATAGAGGCAGGTATGTCCCGGCGTGTGTCCCGGCGTCCATAAACAGCGGAGGGTATAATCTCCAATCTGAAATGTATCCCTGTCGGACACGGTGCAGGCGTCAAACAGATATTCGGGAGCATAAGCCCGGGCCGGATTTACCGTTCGCTGCAATTCGATTAAATCTCTGGAGAGCCCTTCTCTGTAAAATTTTTCTTCCATCCATGGCCAGAAATTTTCATCATGCTGAGTTTTTAAGTAATTATAGTCCACATCGCTGATGAGAATACGGGTTTTTGGCGTGGCGATATGATTGGTCAGGCCGGTATGGTCCGAATGGAGATGGGTCAAAAAAAGAGTTGAGCAATCCATGTCAATTTCAAGCTCTTTTAATCCTTCAGTTAAAGCCGCCAGACATTCGGGCTGGTTAAAACCGGTATCTATCACCAGATTTTCCTTGGGTGTTTTAATAATGTAGCAATTTAAATTTTTCAGCGGATTGTTTGGAAGAACAACCGGCACTGTATATATATCCGGATTTTCATGGATTTGTCTGAACATGAGGTACCTCCTGTAAAATAGATAATTCTATCATAGCATGATTTCCGGGGCGATGGAAGCGGAGAGTTGATGTATTTTTTATTCTTTTTCGATAAATACTATTCCTGAAAATGATAAAAACTGCAGGAAGGTGGAAAAAGAATGAATCAGGAAAAGGATGAAAATCTCAATGAAAACGGACAGATTATTCTGGAAGAAAATCAGGAGAAAAAGAAAATTCTGCTGCTCTCGATTATCGGAGAAGTGGAAGGCCATGAGGCGGCGCCGAATCAAAATAAAGCGACAAAATATGACCATGTACTGCCGAGACTGGCAGCTTTTGAAGATGATGATGCGCTGGAGGGGCTGCTTGTCCTTCTGAATACTCAGGGTGGCGATGTGGATGCGGGGCTTGCTATCGCTGAGATGATTGCCTCCTTAAGCAAACCGACAGTATCCCTTGTCCTTGGAGCGTCCCACTCCATCGGCGTGCCGCTGGCGGTATCGACGGATTATTCCTTTATTGTGGAATCGGGGACACTGCTGATTCACCCGGTGCGGATGGGCGGAATGGTGATTGGGGCGCCCCAGAGCTACGCTTATTTTAAACGGGTGCAGGACCGGATTACCGGTTTTATTGCGGAACACAGCCGCGCTTCTCAGGAAAGATTGGAGGAGATGATGATGGATAATACGGAATTGACAAAGGATTTGGGGACCATTTTGGTGGGAAAAGAGGCGGTAGACGCCGGACTGATTGATGAAGTCGGAGGCATATCGCAGGCGCTTTCCCATTTAAAATCCATGATAAAATCCGGAAAACAAAATTCATAATAAAAGGGGGTTGGGCCGGATGGCCCTGAATCCCCATACAAAATAATGAAAAATAACTATCGTTTTGACAAAGGCATCAATATGTAGTATGATAAAAATAATTGAGTGAAATTGACGGAGGAAAATTTTATGAGCCTTTTACAAGCGATATTAATGGGGTTGATTCAGGGAATTACTGAATTTTTGCCAGTCAGCAGTTCAGGACATTTAGCTATATTTCAGTACATATTTAAAGTAAATACGGATACGGGGATGCTTTTTGAAGTGATGCTCCATCTGGGGACATTAGTGGCTGTATGTATTGTTTTCTGGAAAGATATTGCCAGGTTATTTATTGAAGGTATTCATTTGCTGGCGGATGCCTGTGTTAATTTGAAAACATTGATAACGAACCGCTTCCGCCAGGGAGACGGCAAGTATCGCCGGATTGTGACGAATGCCTATCGCAAATTTGTTTTGCTGATTCTTGTGACAACGATTCCAACGGGAATTATAGGGATTGTTTTAAACAATGTGGTGTCATCTGCGTCCAATTCTCTGCTGATTCCGGGAATCTGCCTAATTATCAATGCGATTGTCCTGTTAATCGTGGGCTCTCTGCCGGGGGGCAGGAAAAAAGTAAAGAAAACATCTTATAAAGATGCGGGGATTATCGGCGTGGCACAGGGAATTGCAGTGATGCCTGGAATTTCCCGTTCCGGCTCTACCATTTCCGCGTGTCTTGCCCTTGGATTTGACAGAAGTTTTGCGGTAAAATATTCCTTTATTGCTTCTTTGCCTGCAATTCTCGGAGCAAACCTGCTGGAATTGCGTCATTTGGGAGAAGCCATGTCCGGCGGGGATAATATTTTGTACTATGTTATCGGTATGATTGTCGCCGGGGTTGTCGGATATATCTGTATTCGTGTGATGATGTATGTGGTAAGCAATAAGAAATTCAGCTATTTTGCCTATTACTGTGCCGCTGTCGGCCTGATTTCTTTAGTTTTCCATTTCTTCATTATTAAATAATTGGTATGAAAAGAGGTAAAGTGCTATTGCGAAATGTCCTATAAGATATTTCGCTTTCGTACTCTATTCAGGTATTTTAAATTTAGGTTTAGGAGGAATTTTGAATGGCTGGAAGACAGCAGAAGACAACTGGAAAAACAAGAAAAACATCGCCGGGGCGAAAAACGACTGCAAAGGGGAAAAGGACGCCCGAAAAAAAGCCGGAACTGACATTGGAAGAACAGCAGCAGCAGGCCGGAATTCGAGATGAGGTTGTTGTACTTGCCATTCTTGCAGTGAGTATTTTATTAGTGCTCAGCAATTTTAATTTATGCGGAAAGTTGGGACAGATGATTTCGGGGGTTACTTTTGGATTGTTTGGTTATATGGCCTATTTGTTTCCGCTTGTAATCTTTTTTGGAATTTCATTTTTCATTGCGAACCGTTCCAGCCGCATCGCTAAAATAAAATTGATCTCTTCGGTTTTTTGCTATATATTCCTGACAGTTTTTGTACATATGGTGACTGAACCTTATGATGCGGGAGCAAAATTGATGGATGCCTATAAAAACAGCTCTGCAGGGAAAAACGGAGGCGGACTTATCGGCGGAGCGGCTGTAAAGCTGCTTCATCCATTGCTCGGAACCGTGGGCTGTTATGTGGTTGTTATCGTATTGATTTTAATTACGGTTGTTTTAATTACCCAGAAGTCCATTTTTATCCCGTTGGGGAAAAAGGGCCGCAAAGCCTACTCAAAGGCTTCGGAGCGGCATAAAGAGCAGAAAGAGCTTCGCAAAAAAGAAAAAGAAGCTCAGAGGGAAGCTGAAAAAGAGGAAAGAGGCAGCGGAGGAAATCGAAATATTACCTTTGATGAAGTTAAAGAAGAATTTGAGAAGAAGGACTTTAATTTTGATCTGACTACAGCTTCGGAGGCGCCTGAAAAGGCTGCTTCAAAAAAAGCAAAGCAGGATAAAAAGGCGGACAAAAAGAATAAGGCTGTGAAACCATCGGTGGAAGATATTACGGAGGAGATTATTTTACCATGGCAGGGCGAGGACCGAATTCAGGTCAGCCATATGGATCCGATTGAACCGGTAACGCCGGAAAAGACAGAAAAGAAAAATTCCTTTATTGTGCCGGAGGGAGACTTGCGGCCGATAGACATAGATATCGATGATGATTTTGGCGTGATGGAAGAACCGGAGGACATTGGCACAGAGGAAACAAAATCCGCGCCATCCCCGTCGGCTGTTGCCAGGGCGGCTGCCAAGGCGGAGACGGCAAAGGCCTCCGCTCCGAGTGAGGCGGAAAAACAGGCGACGGCCGAGGATATCGAGACAGCTTTGGAGCAGAAACCGGAATATGTATTTCCGCCCTTATCCCTGCTTGTGCATGGGGAGAGAAATAATGGCGGCAATACGGATGAACAGCTCCGTCAGACAGCAGCAAAGCTGAAATCGACGCTGGATAGTTTCGGCGTGAAGGTGCAGATTACGAATGTGAGCTGCGGGCCGAGTGTTACCCGCTATGAGCTTCAGCCGGAGCAGGGAGTTAAAGTCAGCAAGATTGTGGGCCTGTCGGATGACATTAAGTTAAATCTGGCTGTGGCCGATATACGAATTGAAGCTCCGATTCCGGGAAAGGCGGCCATCGGCATCGAGGTTCCGAATAAGGAAAATACAGCGGTTATGCTGCGGGATTTGCTGGAGAGCAGGGAATTCCAGAACAGCAAGTCGGGCATCGCCTTTGCGGCAGGCCGGGATATCGGCGGCAAGGTGATTGTTGCGGATATTGCCAAGATGCCCCATCTGCTCATTGCCGGAGCTACCGGTTCGGGAAAATCCGTATGTATTAATACATTGATCATGAGTATTATCTATAAAGCGAAACCGGAGGATGTCCGCCTGATCATGGTGGACCCGAAGGTGGTTGAATTGAGTGTTTATAACGGTATTCCGCATCTGCTGATTCCGGTGGTGACGGATCCGAAGAAGGCGGCGGGAGCACTGAACTGGGCTGTCATGGAGATGACTGACCGCTATAAGAAATTCGCAGAATTGAATGTCCGGGATTTGAAGGGATATAATGAAAAAGTATCCCAGGCCGAGTTTGCCAGCCCGGATTATCCGAAACTGCCGCAGATAGTTATTATTGTGGACGAGCTTGCGGACTTGATGATGGTTGCTCCGGGCGAAGTGGAGGATGCCATCTGCCGTCTGGCACAGCTTGCCCGTGCGGC
>URND01000145.1 GCA_900549105.1 uncultured Eubacteriales bacterium | reverse complement strand
CCGTGAATGACATCGCAGCCATTCTCGGTATCGGCCGCGCTACGGCCTATAGGCTCGCCAACTCCGGAGCGTTCAAGACAATCCGCATCGGTAACATGATCCGCATCTCCAGGAAGTCATTTGAGGACTGGCTGAAGATAAAAGGCTTAGACGACGAAACCGAAATAGAATAAGTGTTAGGAGCACCGTAGGTTGGAAACTTTTACGGCGCTCCTATTTAATTATTCGGCATCGAGATCAATGCAATTATCTCTTCCGAAAAGACTGACTGCGCCTTCTAGAACTTCGTCACTTGGAGAGGGATAGTATACCACTAAATTATCTTTGGCTCTGGTACAGCAAACATAAAAAAGTTTTTGGGTTCGACGCAATATATTGGGATAGCTTCTTTTTTGAGCAGGAGTCAGCATGGCACCTACATTGCGATTAAAAAGATATTCAAAATTGTAATTGTTCCAGCCGCCATTGTGCAATACAATTAACACATTTTTAAATTCAAGCCCTTTTATTTTGTGCTGGGTAGAAAACGGCATATGCCCTTCAATATATTTGTAGAGATTCTGGACTTCCACAAATGCAATATCCGAAACACGCCAATACAAATATTCGTTATTATCAATAAATTCCTGAAGTTTGTCATCAATAATACAAAGACCTTCTTTATGTGCATAACTGATGACGGTTGCAATCGAAGCTCCATTTTGCGCTTTTAAATGCTCAATAGCTGTTTTAAGCTTTACTTTATCAGCAACTGACTGAACACGGAATGAGGTCATTCGAATTAATTCATTGTATTGCTTTGACTCATATAAAGAGATGAGTTCTTGAATCTTAAACAAGTGCTGTATTAAACGATCTCGCTTTGGTTCTTTTATAGTAACACCATCAATTACAACTTTGTCATCAATCAGACTATCTTTGTCCAAATAAATTTTCTGAACTTTCTCATATGGCCATCTCTTAATGTGCTCAAAAAGCATTTTATTTGAGGGAACTTCCAAAAGAACATCCAAGTGAGATTTCCCTTTATTAGGGCCTCTTTTATAGGTCCAATTCAATAAACCTACGGCATCTTCAAAAGGAACATCATTCGGTATTTGGATACCCTGCTTTTTTGCTTCCTCTTTGAATGCTTTTTTAAATGCAGCAATTGGATCATTGTCGTAAATCTCCATAAGTTGCGAAAAACCAGCTTCATTTGCAATCAGATTGTGGGTTAGCCGTAGTTCTTTGGTTTCTTTAGCGTTTGTAAAATCCCACCCCTGTACCAGTATGGATGATTTTACTTTCTTTAAATCAAAACTCTTTGAATATGCAAATTTTACAGTTCCTTGTTTAACGACGCCATTTTCCATATTCGGTGCCGAAATATCGTCTGAAGGTTGTTGAATCAGTCCATCTGTTCTTAAAGCATTTGCTATATCAATAACAGACTGCGGATTCCTGCGGTTTTGCTCTTTTATCACTTTAACGACGATGCACTGCTCTATGTACCTATCAATGTCTCCGACACCTGTCTCATATATTGATTGCATAGAGTCTCCAAAAAAGCCAATAATGTTTTTCTTTTTTCTGGTCTGGAGAAAATTCAATAATATTTCTATGACCAAAGGAGAAGTATCTTGATATTCATCAACAAAAATAAATTGAAATTTGTCCAACAGCAAATCACAGAGACGAGGATACTTTTTGAACATTCTGTGAGCCAAAAGCAGCACTTCATCATGCGAAATTTCTCCATTACTAATTCGTACGTATTCTTTATACTGAATCCCGTTTTCGAATTCGTTGGAATAAATTTCTCCTGGTGTGGGACTTTTTATTACATTGTCCGGCTCATTGATCAATTCCAATAACGTTACTTTTAATTCTTTCTGAAATTGAGCAATTGAATCCCATAAAAAGTCATGAATTGTCGAAACTCTCAGGTTTTTAACGCTTGCACGATTTTTAATCTCTATAGCTGCGGCATTTGTATAAGTGATACACGCAATATGGGCTGATGGAACTAATGAGGAGATGGATTGTAATACCTCTACTAATAAAAAAGTTTTCCCGCTTCCGGCTCCACCGCTTAATAAAAAATGATGCCCCATTTTTATTTGCTGGAGAATTTGATTTAATTCTTTCTGATTTTTTAATTCTGTCGCAGCCAAAGTAACCCCTCCTCAATATAAGGTGGCATTTTCCAATTTGAAAAAGTGTGTTTTCCATCATTAATGCTATTAAGGAGAATGTCAAGAGCAAATGAAGCTTTGCTTCCAATACAGTTATTGGCCAAATCATAAGAATCGTAAATAAAGTGACCATCTGCATCTTTTTCGTCCAGTTGTTCTTTGCACTTCAAACTTGGGAATAATTTTTTATTTTGAATAACAAGCTCTCTGTTAATCTGAAAGAAAGCATCCTCAAAACTACGAGGATAGTAACCACCAGTTTCTTTTGTTTGGTATGCTATCATTAGGTTGCCGTTTGGGTTGGTTTCCCATAATCCGTTGTTTTTTTGAAGAATCTTATTCTCCGGTGCCAAAGTTATAAAAAATGCTATAGGCTTTTTTGCGCCACTCTTGCTTAATGGAGTCTCGAAATAGTGCAATAGCGCACCATTTGTCGTATGTGTGGCTTCTTCTATTGAACATGCTACTATCTTCTTTGTATCCCTACCGTTCTTGTCTTTAGATATACTTTCTTTGCCTGAATCAATATCTGTAATGATCAAAGTTTTAATTCCGATAAAAGACAGAAATTCGTCGAAGATTTGTGAATATGCTCCACTTGCAATGAGCGAAATGTTTTGAGAAAGAAGCGGCAAATCGTTTTCCGAGGGGTGTTCTTCATCAACTTTTTTGAGCATTGCCGGTAACAATATACCCTCAGTTTCGCCTTCAAACAAAATTGCCTTATCAGCAAAAAAGATTTCAGAGTAGTTAAGAGTTAGATACTGTTTTAAGAATTTAAAATGGTTCCATTCAGGATCTTTTTCAGCTTTATACCTGGTTTCAAGTTCCTTAAGATTCTGAGAAACAACCTCTGTATTAGAACTCCTTTTAAAATATTTAATATCGTCAAAATCGCATTCGGAAACAATGTGAGAAGAATGAGATGTGATAATTGTTTGGAGATTAATCAATCTATTTCCTTGTTCATCGGAGATACCATCTATAAGCAAACTTTTAATATTCTTGATAAATACATACTGTAATTGCGGATGAGTATGGGCTTCCGGTTCTTCAATAAAAAGAAGATTAATGTCCGCTGGCTTTTCTGTTTCATTAGATTTCTTTAAGAAATCTTCCAGGTATATTTCAACCTCCATAATTATGCTAATAAGGTTCAAGTATCCAAGGCCATTATAACTTTCTGGTAACTGATGATTATTGCTTTCATAAACGACTGTCGTATTACCCTTTAGTAATTGTTGCTGACTAAGCGTTGAAATGATTTTAACTACAGTTTCATTTTCACGAATTCCGCCAAACTTCTTGACTTTTTTTATGACTTTCTCAAATAGTCCATCATATACTCCCGATAGCGCTTTATCGGTTGAGTGCAAAGTATCTTCAAAATTGGCAACTGTAGGATTACTTTCATCGTCTTTAGTCTTTTCATAATAACGATTTGAAAGACTTGATAGTGTATTATCGCCCTCTTTGTTTTCCGTATCTCGTCTTGCACTAATACAACGAAAACATATTAACTTATTAAGATCAAGATCAGAAGAATCAAGAACTGTAGAAACCGTTTGAGATGCACTTTTAGAGTCGACATCGAATAGAATTGCCTTTTTCAGCATTTCAAAATATTTTCGATGCTTAACTCTCATAAATATATCAAACACTTCACTCTTAGAGTAATCAGGTTCTTTTTCGAATTTTTTGCAATATGCATTAAAATCACTAATTAGCTTAATAAACTTTTGCTCGGATATTGTGTACTCAAATTTTAAAATAACAATATTATTGTCCGGGTCCAAATCCAGCATAAGAGGCTGAATGTTTGAAAGGTTATCAGTTTCATCATATTCGATAAAGAGGTATAATTCGATCCCCTTTATATTTAGTTTTTCCCAAGATAACTGATCATCATTAATAGCGTCAAACAAAGAATCTTGGAAATCACTATTAAAATCATTGTATGTAAAATTATTGGTCGAACTTTGGGAGCCAATAAATTTATTTAATATAGAAAGAAAAGAGGTCTTGCCACAGTTGTTTTTTCCTATGATTAAAGATAGATTTTCTTCAAGATCAATATCTATCCTTTTTAACATTCGATAATTTTCAATATGAATTTTTTTAACTTTCATACTTTATTCCCCCATGTTGTTTGACAAAAAATTAGGGCAGGGTATTTATTGTAACAAACGCTAATGCAACTAATCAAAATTATACCATTGTTTGCCACCTTTGACAATTGGACAATTTTTTTGTCAACTAAAACTCTATCTTCCCAGCACGCCATAGGTTCAACTCTATGGCGTTTTTTATACCAAAAATCGCACCGAAAGGAGTCGAAAATTCCTTGTTTTTTCTCCCGCAATCAATCGCAAAGCCCTCGCCCATAGGTTTTCCCCTCCGGGGTATCCGGGCGGCATAGAGGCCGCCTTTTCCCCGAAAACAAACACTTTTCCAGACCGCCGAAAGGAGGTGATACCATGGCGGTATTTCGCATTGAGAAAACCCGCGACTACACGGTGATGTCTAACCACCACCTGCGCAATGCGGGACTGTCGCTGAAATCCAAAGGGCTGCTCTCCATGATGCTGTCCTTGCCGGAGGACTGGAACTACACCACCAGGGGCCTGGCAAAAATCTGCAAGGAGGGCACGGACAGCATTGGCTCCGCCCTGAAGGCGCTGGAGCGAGCCGGGTACATAGTCCGCAACCGCCTCCGGGACAGCAAAGGCAAGATCGTGGATGTGGAGTATGTCATCTACGAGACGCCC
Organism: uncultured Eubacteriales bacterium; assembly: GCA_900549105.1. GTDB lineage: Bacteria > Bacillota > Clostridia > Lachnospirales > Lachnospiraceae > Frisingicoccus. Next base: position 1,658 of record URND01000145.1, on the reverse strand, counting down.
CATCCCCCGGACACGGGCCAGCCGTGTGAGGACGAGCCGGATACGGCTTGTCCAGATACGGAAAACCCGGATATGGATAACCCATGTCTGGAAAACCGGCCGCAATTAAATAAAGAAAAAAGAAATCCTGAAGAACAAAATACTGATTCACCAAGTACGGAAGGATCAAATCCTATCCAATCAAGCCCCCAAACCCCCGCAGGGGCTAACCGGACCGGACGGGACTGGATGCGGGAGCGAGAGAGCTATCGGGAACTCATTTTGGAGAATATCGAGTATGACTATCTATGCCGGGATGACCGGCTGGACCGAGATATGCTGAATGAATTGGTGGAGTTCATGGTGGACACCGTCTGTTCCCGCAGGGAGACGATCCGCATTGCCGGGGACGACTATCCGGCGGAGGTGGTCAAATCCCGGTTCCTGAAGCTGAACAGTTCCCACATCGAGTATGTGTTGGACCGTATGCGGGAGAACACCACCTATGTCCGCAATATCAAAAAATATCTGCTGGCTGCCCTGTATAACGCCCCGGCCACCATCGACAGCTACTATGCGTCCCTGGTGAACCACGATCTGTGCGGCAGCGGAGAAAGGAGGTAATCACTCATGCAGGAAGAAGTCACCCAGCGCACCGTTGCCCTCTGTGTGGAGGCCACCAAGCTCTCCGCCGGGATGCTGCAACAGGCCATGAAAAAAGTGTTGGACGAGATGCAGAAGGGCGTGACCGGCCACAAGACCAAGCTGCACCACGGTAAGCAGACCCTCCGGCAGTTGATGAAGCACAACACCGGCGTTTCCAACATCGAGATCACCGACCAGAATATCCAGGCCTTTTCCGCCACCGCCAAGAAGTACGGTATTGACTTCGCTCTGAAAAAGGACACCAGCGGCGAGATACCCCGCTACCTGGTGTTTTTCAAGGGCCGGGATGCCGATGTCATCACGGCGGCCTTCCGGGAGTTCTCCGCAAAGAACCTGGAGAAAGAGAAAAAGCCCTCCATCCGCAAGGAACTGGATCAGGCAAAGCAGCAGGCCAAAGCCCAGCACCGCCAGCGGGAGAAGGTCAAGACCAAAGACCGGGGTGTGGAATTATGACGGTTGATTTGAAGAAGGTTCTCATCCTCAACCTTCCGTATCTGCTGTTCGTGTATCTCTTTGATAAGCTCTGCCAGGCGGTGCGCCTTGCGCCCGGCCTTGACGCCTCTGAAAAGTTCCTGCATTTGAGTCAGGGCTTTACGGAGGCGTTTTCTTCTGCGGCGCCCAGCCTGCACCTATTAGACCTACTGGCAGGTATCGCCGGGGCGATCATTGTTCGGCTGGCGGTGTATGCCAAGAGCAAGAATACAAAGAAATATCGCAAGGGCATTGAGTACGGCAGCGCCCGCTGGAGTGCATAATTTTAAGTGTAAAGGAAACCTATATGGACGCACAGGAGGTTATGCACATGACTAATTATAGCAAAATCACAGCCCTTTACTCCCGACTTTCCGTAGGGGACGAGGATAGGGACGGCGGCGAGAGCAACAGCATACAAAATCAGAAAATCTTTCTGGAGAACTACGCCAGAGGGCAGCACCTAACCAATATCCGGCACTACATTGACGACGACGAAAGCGGCAGGTTTTTTGACCGTTCCGCCTACTCCCGCATGATTG
>URND01000144.1 GCA_900549105.1 uncultured Eubacteriales bacterium | reverse complement strand
TCTTCCGCCACAATAGTCATCTTCTGAGTCATAAAGCTTACATTGGCATCTTCCACGCCATCTATCTTTTTGATGGCATTTTCCATCTTTGCTGCACAATTGGCACAATCCAAATCAATCAACTTAAATTTCTTTTTCATAATATATCTCTCCTCTAAAAATAAATTCATATGATTAATTGTTCATATATTTATATTATATGCCATATGCGCAAATAGTCAATACTTTTTTCTGTTTTTTATGAAATTTTTTCCGACAAATTATTCTATTTTAATCATCCGATAACCAATCCCCACATGGGTCTGAATATACTGGGGAGAACCCGGGTTTTTTTCCAGTTTTTTCCGCAGTGTCGCCATAAAGACTCTGAGAGAAGCTACATCATTCTCCCAACTGCTTCCCCAAACATTCTGGGTAATAAATTTATGGGTCAGCACCTTCCCCGTGTTCTGAGCCAGCAGACAGAGAAGCTTATATTCGATTGGCGTCAAATGCAATTCTTCGTTATTTAAATAGGCACAACCTGTCGCATATTCAATTCGCAATTCCCCGTTCTCAAAAACCGCCTTCGATGTACTGCCGCTCTGCATCAGGGCCAGCCGTCTTTGAGTGACACGAAGTCTGGCCAGCAGCTCTTCCACAGAAAAAGGCTTTGTCAGATAATCATCCGCACCGGAATCCAGGGCATCAATCTTATCGCTGTCCTCGCTTCTGGCGCTGATGACAATAATCGGCACATTCGACCAGTCTCGTATGCGCCGGATCACTTCAACCCCATCGATATCCGGCAACCCCAAATCCAGCAGTATAATATCCGGATTATAGGAGGCCGTCTCCATAATCGCATCATTTCCATTGACAGCCGCGGTGAAAGAATAGCCATGGGCTTTTAAGGTGGTCGTAATCAGCTTCCGCACAGGCGCGTCATCCTCCACAACTAATATCTGAAACTTATTCATGTAATGTAACCTCCTCAAGCGGAAGACTAAAGCAAAAAACCGTTCCCTTTGGATGATTATCCGTCACACAGATAGCGCCTCCATGGGCCTCCACAATAGCCTTGCAGAGATAGAGGCCGAGTCCCAGGCTTCTCCGGTTATCCGCAATTTTATTTGTACCGCAGTAAAACTTCTCAAAAACCTTTTCTTTTTCCCTATCCGGTATACCTTCGCCATTGTCCCCAATGGCAATTTCCGCCATATCCCCGTTCCGCTTTATCGTAATAAGAATTTCTGACCCGGGAGCCGTATATTTTATGGCGTTGTCCACAATATTCACAATCACCTGAACAATCAGTTTTCCATCGGCCCGCACCAGCAGCAGATCATCCTCGCAGCTAACTGAAATCCGGTGTTTTCCTGCCTTCCGCCCAATATATTTCAATGCCTCATCCACAATGTCGCTCAAAAGCTCCATCGACGTATTCAATGTCATCCGGCCCTCTTCAATCCGGGTCGCATAGAGCAGATTTTCCACCAAATCAATAAGCCACATGGAATCATCATAGATATCCGCATAAATCTGTTTCTTTGTCTCCGCATCAAAATAATCCCCGTTGCTCAAAAGATTACTGGCATTTCCGGAAATCGTCGTCAATGGCGTTCGCAAATCATGGGAAATTGTCCGAAGCAGATTTGCCCGGAGCTGTTCACTTTCGGCCAGTATGGCCGCAGCCTCCTTCTCACGGGCATTCTTTTCATTTTCCAGCGCAAGGGCACATTCGCCGAGAATCGACAGCAATATGCCATGCTCCGAAGCATCCAGCGGATTATTTTCCGCCTCAATCCCCATAACGCCGTAAACCCTTTCATTCACCCGCAAAGCCAGGTACATGTATCTGGCCTTTGACAGGGTATCCGTTGTGGCCCCCGCCGCATGATTATTTTTTAACACCCACTCCGCAGTTTCCCATTCCTCCTTTGAACAGGTTGTATCGCAGTCACCCTTCGGTGAAAAGAAATCCGGCGCCGACAGTTTCCCGTCCTCACTGTCAAAAACAACAATATTTCTGCCAAGTAATTTGACAACCTGTTCCGCCGCCGCATTTAAAATCTCTTCTTTATTTCCCGCTTTTGACAGCAATTGATCCGTATCAAACAGGATTTTAGTCCGATGGGCGATTTTTGCCGACTGGCCTGCCTGCTTTTTATAACGAATCGCGAAAGTCCCCGTGATATAGGCCGTCAAAAACATGACAACAAAGGTTACCGGATAGCCGGTCGCATAAGCCGTCAGAGAAAATCTTGGATGGGTAAATAAAAAATTGAAAATAAAAACGCTGGCAATCGATGAAACAAGGCTGTATACCTGATGGGTAACTACCGCCGATGTCAAGAGGACTCCGAGAATATATACCATGATAATATTAGCCTCAGTGAATCCCAACTGATAAAAACACTGGCTTAACAAAGTAGCTCCCAACAAAATACCTGCGCTTGCCGCAACATTTTTAAAAATGCGGCTTTTTTCACGGTTCTTCGCTCTCACCGGCCGGTATGCTCTGTCCGAATTGCTGTCAGGGATAATATGAATATCCATTTCCGGCGCATAGGATATTAACTCTTCTGTCAAAGTCATTTTTCCAAATAAATGTTTCCGGGTGACAATACTCCGCCCGAGAACAATTTTAGTGACCCCGGAAAGCCGGGCAAACTCTGCAATCTGATAGGGAATATCCTCCCCATACACGGTTTCTGTCTGAGCGCCAAGCTGTTCGGCCAGGGCCCGGTTTTCTATCAGCCGCTGCCTGTTCTCCGGGGTGGCCGCCCCAAAATCCGGCGTTTCGACAAACAGGGCCGTAAACTGGCTGTTAAAGGCCGCTGCCATCCGCGCCGCCGTGCGGATAATTTTTGCATTTGAAGGGGCCGAGGAAAGACAGACAAGTATATGCTCACCAATTTGAAAAGCATTATTTTCCTGCTGCCGGAGGAAAAGATGCTTCATTCGGTCCGCACAGCGCCGCAGCGCCGTTTCCCGCAGCGCCGTGAGCTGTTCCACCGTAAAAGCAGAAAACGCTTTTCCGGATTTTTTCAGCCTTTCAAGCAATTCCATAGGTTCTATATCAATCAGTTCCACCCGGTCTGCCCGGTCAAAAATCTCATCCGGGATACGCTCCCAATCATCCCTGCCGGTAATGGCCGACACTGTATCGTATAAACCCTCAATATTTTCCACATTTGCCGTTGTATAAACATCGATTCCCGTTTTTAATAATTCTTCAATATCCTGATATCTTCTGCGGTGACGGCTGCCGATTTTATTTTCATGGGCCAATGCATCCACCAAAATCAAATCCGGCCGACGCTCCAATACCTGCTCAAGGTCCATTTCCTTCTGCCCGTCAAGCACAAGGACATCTCTTCCCCGCTTTCTTTCCTGCAGCCCGGCTTTTCGCATGGCCGTCCTCTTGCCCGCGCCTTCAGCATAGCTGAAAAAGATTTTCAGGCGTCCTTTCTGTGTCTGAGCCATTACGCCCACCTCCTGTACTCACAATGGATTCTACCACAGAAATAACTTTTTTGCTACCTTGGCAAATGATAGTGTCCTTCCACCTTTTCATCAACTTCTTCTTTTTCTTCCTTCCTGAGAAATACATCCAACTTCTTCAAAAGGAAAAAGACAGCGATAAAAATGATGATGACGGCACAAATTAAAATAATTTCTTTCATTTGGAACACCTCTTTCTGAATGGTATCCGTACATTAAATATGGAAACATTTCTGAACTGCTTTTTGTTTTCCTAAAACCAGTATGGATTTGTCTTTGCTCAAAACCGTATCCGGGTTAATATCCATCGTCAGCTCGCCCTTTTCCCGAAGCCCCAGAATATTAATTCCATATTTTTTACGAATATCCAGTTGAACAATCGTTTTCCCATTCCAATTGTCAGGAATGGTCAGCTCAAAAATAGAATAATCCGCATCCAGCTCGATATAATCAAGGATATGTTCGGATGTACACCGGGCTGCAGTCCAGGCTGCAAGCTGTTTTTCGGGATACACAACTTCATCCGCCCCATTTCTCAAAAGAAACTTTTCCTGCACGCCCCGGGAAGCTCTGGCAATAACCTTTTTTGCCCCAAGTTCCTTTAAAAGGGAAGCTGTTTCCAGCGAACTCTGAAAATCATCGCCAATTGCCACAATGCAAACATCAAAATTTCCAATCCCCAGAGAAGAAAGAAATTCTTCATTCGTACTATCCCCAATCTGGGCATTTGTCACAAAGGACAGTACTGAATTCACCCGTTCTTCATCGCTGTCCACAGCCATAACCTGATAATTCAAATCATTTAATTTCATGGCAATATGCCTTCCAAATCTTCCAAGTCCGATTAATAATATTGTTTTCATTCTATCCGCTCCTTATCCAACCGTTAATTTTTCCTGAGGCAGCCTTGATGTATTGCCCTTCCTTCCTCCTGAAGATGCGGCAAAAATCAGCGTTAAGCCGCCGACGCGTCCAATATACATTAATAAAACCAAAATAGTCCGGGATGATAAACTGAGCTCCGGCGTAATCCCCAAAGTCAATCCGACCGTCGCCACCGCCGATGCGGTTTCATAAAGACAATCCAGTATCGGAAGCCCCTCGATTCGGCTGATCAAAAGGCCGCCGCCCAAAAACAGCGTCATATACATGATTAGAACCGCAACTCCGTTCCGCACCGTATCATCATCGATTCTCCGTCCAAAAAAATGGGTATGCTCTCTGTACCGGAAAACAGATATCGCCGTAGAAAATAAAACGGCAAGGGTTGTCGTTTTCATACCTCCGGCCGTCGACCCGGGAGAACCACCCACCAGCATCAGCAGAATCATAATCGCAATGCCCGTTTCACTGATATCCCTCAGATTTACCGTATTAAAGCCGGCAGTCCTCGGCGTCACTGACTGAAACAGGGCGTTCAAAATCCGTTCTCCCAAAGGCCCTTCAGAAAATTCAAAGGCCAGAAAATATAAGGCCGGAAACAGGATTAAACAAAAAGTCGTCATAAGAATAACTTTGCTCTGCATCCGATATTTATGAATATGTAAGCCCTTTGTCTTCACATCATCCCAGGTGATAAAGCCGATGCCGCCGATTACGATCAGCGCCATGATAACCAGATTAATAACGGGATTTGCGGCAAAATGTGTCAGCGAGGAATAGGGCGTCCTGCATCCCATCAAATCAAAGCCTGCATTGCAGAAGGCGGATATCGAATGAAAAACCGAATACCATAAGCCCTTGCCCGGGCCGAATTCCCGAGAAAAAACAGGAAACATAAGGACAGCTCCAAAAAGTTCAAAGCAAATCGTCATTTTAATAATAAATCCGGTCAGCCTGACAATGCCGCCGACCTTATGGGCGGATAGGGCCTCCTGCATCGTGCTGCGCTGCTTCAGGCTGATTTTCTTTCCGGAAGCAATAAAAATTGCCGCGGCCACGGTAATCACCACCATAACGCCAATCTGTATCAACAGGAGAATCACGGCCTGGCCAAAACCTGTCCAATAAGCTGCCGTATCCTGTACGACAAGCCCCGTCACGCATACGGCGGAAGTGGATGTAAACAGCGCGTCCGCAAAAGCCGCGCCCCGCCCATCCTGCGTGGCAAATGGCAGCATGAGAAGCAGGCTGCCGAGGAATATCACTCCGGCAAAACCCAAAATAATAATCTGCGATGAGGACAATCGCCTCACAATTTTTCCCATAGAAATGCCTCCGTCTGAGTTTTCTTTTGATTTTCTTATTTATGATTATGGCATACCGGGCATAAAATGCGCATTAACGTAATGGCTCTCACATTAAGATTGTGTTAAGAAAACTGCGCTGCTAAAAATACACAAAAAAAGCGGCCCTTCTGTCAATTCACAGAAGAACCGCTTCAATGGATTCTGCTAGTTTTTATTTATTTATACCCTCCGGGCATCCCGCATGTCAGCAGCTTCGCAGGGGCTCGCTTCGTCAGGCTTCGCGCGGCAAGGTATAATTTACAATAGCTCCGAAATCTTTTTTAAGGCTGGCACTGCCGACAAGTCCGCCGTCAATATCCGCCTGGGCAAAGAGTTCCGGCGCGCTGGATGCAGATACGCTGCCGCCGTACTGAATACGGATGGCTTCTGCTGTCGCATCGTCATAAAGCTCTTTAATGCAGACACGGATTGCGGAACAAACCTCCTGGGCCTGTTCGGTTGTGGCTACCTTTCCTGTGCCAATGGCCCAGATTGGCTCATAAGCAATCACTGCTTTTGCCGCCTGTTCTGCCGTCACATTTAAGAAGGCAATCTTAATCTGCTGACGAATCCAGTCAATCGTGATTCCCTGTTCTCTCTGTGTCAGAGATTCACCGCAGCAGATAATCGGTGTCAAGCCGTGTTCAAAGGCTTTCAATACTTTCTTATTCACGGTTTCATTGGTTTCAGCAAAATATTCGCGGCGTTCCGAATGACCGATAATGACATATTCCACGCCTGCATCGGTGAGCATATCCGGTGCGATTTCACCGGTAAACGCACCCTTTTCTTCAAAATACATATTTTCAGCGCCGATATGGATATTTGTTCCCTTTACAGCCTCTGCTACAGGGATAATGTCGATTGCAGGTACGCAGAATACTACGTCTACCTCATCATTTACTACTAATGGCTTTAAAGTCTCTACTAATTTAACTGCCTCACTTGGAGTCATGTTCATTTTCCAGTTTCCGGCAATAATTTTCTTTC
>URND01000143.1 GCA_900549105.1 uncultured Eubacteriales bacterium | reverse complement strand
GGATGCCCGCCAGCATGAGGGTTGAAAGCGGATAGTAAATCATAGGTTTGTCGTAGACAGGCAGAAGCTGTTTGCTTGTGACCATGGTGAGCGGATAGAGGCGTGTACCTGCACCTCCGGCTAGGATGATGCCACGCATAGGGTATTCCCTCCTTTGGTTGTTTAATGAGTATACTGTTCCATATCATAATCCGGCATTTTCAGCTTTGTTAGGATATCGTGGATTTTTGTCGCATCGCCCCATTCGCCCGGGCTGTCATAGGGCCTGTCCGGGTAAGCACCATAAATGAGTTTGATGTGGAAATGATTGTCCGAAATAAACCTTTCAACACGTTCGGCAAGTGTGATGGGTCGACCAGTGCACACGTTGATGATCCCATCCATTTCGGTTTGTACGCTTGCCGCAGCGATCATCCGTGCAAGATCATGCACATCTGTAAAATCATAAAGATTTTTGCCGCTTGTGAACGGGAACTCTTTTCTCCCTTCCGATGCTGCTTTGATAATTTTTGAAAATATACTATTTCCGCGCACGTCATCACCCGTGATATAGTAAGCTCTTAACCAACGCAAATGACAACTGTTTCCTGCTGCACTGAGCATCAAGCTTTGACGCATGGCATTCTTTGCAACCCCGTATTGTGACAGAGGATTACATGGCGTATTTTCATCAATCGCGCCTTCCCAGTAACCAACCTCATGCATGGTTCCCATCACAGACAAATAGGGTAATCCGCCCTGCATCATGTTGTTGCAGAAGGTAATGTGGTTGGACAGATCACCCATGTGTGCCGGTGAATTGTGAATAAAGCCGTCTCTCCAGGCCAGATGGATGCAGACGTCAGGCTTTCCAAGTTGGCAATAGATATCTTCCGCATTATTGAAGATGGGAATATTGCACCGCGTAGCCCTGGCATCAACGCCGTCAAAACGGAAATCTACCGCGGTTACCTCATGCCCCATGTCCAATACCTGTTTGACAACATGGCGGCCAATGTAGCCCGCAGCGCCGGTGATAACGATTCGCATGATCTTTTTCCTTTCTTAATATTATTATGTACGAGACTAGATGGACTATACCTTTGTTTTGCTGCTCCTTCGTAACCCGTCAAAGTAATGGAGCATTTTCCCTGCGCCTACTGATAGCATTTCGGACAGAACCACTGTCAATCCTAAATAAACCACAAACAGCATCCAAACGCTTCTGCGCGGCAGGATGCCTTCAGGGAATCCAATGTACATTTTCTGAATCAGCCAATGGTGCACTAAAAAAGCTGGGTATGTTAAATCTGCCAGCTTTTTTAGGTACTGCTTCACTACCGCAGAACGTACCACCCTGGCAAGAAGCGCCATCCATGCAAACAAACCAATGCACAAGCTGATACACAATGTTAAAGGATGAATGAAATCCCGGCATACACAACCTGCAACTGGCGAAACAATCCCAATTCCCAGCAACAAACGCCTGCGTTCCCACACACGGTATTTAACAAAAAGAATGCCCATCATCATTTCAGGTATTCTAAGAAAAAAATGCCATGACCCGATTTCAGACGTCATTCGAACGCATGCGGTATACAACCCGATGGCTATGATCATTACCGGAAGAGGAAATGTGTCGACAGCTTTTCGAATCAGCGGATAAATCAGATATAAGATGATAATGCAGCCCAGAAACCATTCGCCTAACTTATAGAAATCAAATGGTATCAGCCCCTGACTGCAAAGATATCCATCCAGGCCCAATACACTGAACAGCATATAGCGAATATCGCCGCTATTCAACCCTTTGTAACTCAAAAAGTCAACAGCCGTCGCTACAAACCAGGCAATCCAGAACATGGGATAAATGCTGCGAAAACGCCTTATATAAAACTTTGTGATTCTTTCCTGTCTCCATGTGTACATCAGCGACGCACCGGAAAGCATGAAGAACAAACTGACCCCTATATCGCCCACATAATACCTTCCACCAAAGAGGTAGTTTGTAAAAATGCTGTTTGGATAGATGAATACACCAGCATTGTATCCGCTGACCGTTGCATTAAAATGTACAAGTAATACGCAAATGCAGGAAAATACTCTGATTAGGTCAAAGCAAGTCAGTCTTTCTTTTCTGTTCTTTAGAGCTGATTCGCTCATTACCCCACCCACTTCTTTCCACCAAACAGGTGGTAGGTTTTTTTGCATACGTTCCAAACCGGTTTGGGAATTCGTTTTTTGATCGCGTTCTTTACAATGATTCTAGGACGGCTTTCACCATAGCAAAGAGAAGGGTTTTGGTCTTTAGAAGCCGTATGATAATAGATGATTTGCTTTGCATATTCAAGAGTATGGGGATACTGCTGATTCTTAAGCATAATGTCTATTAACGAATAAATAATATATTGGTAATTAACCAAATCACTCCTTGCTTCGTCCGAGGTGACAACGTCTGCGTAATAGTATCCTGAGTCTTGTGCAGCAAAGCCATAAATTCTCTCGATCGCGTGAAGAAAGGTGTTGTCTGGCTTATATTCAATGGCAAAATCATCATAATTAAATCCATAGGCAATGACTTTTTTTAGTGCTTTGGACCTAAACCAAAACATATCACCATAAGGAGCAACAGGGACTATATGTGGATTGATATCCACATGTAGTCCCAACTTTTGAGCTAAGTTGAATGTATTGTTATAGTTTTGAGACCAAGTCCTATTGCATACTCCAAAATATTCTCCATGATACGGTCTTGGCGCGCCTAATATGCCCAGTCTAGGGTTACTTTGAAATAAATTGATTATGTTCATCACCACTTCTTTTGTGCCAAATAAGTTTTCATAGCACCGTCTTGCAAACTGTTCACCATGCATAGCGAACTGTGCATAGGGCGACTTTTTATCGTGAAAATAACAAATATATTCATATTCTCCATTGGTCACAATATCAGCGTAGGTTATCCAGAGAGTTGACATGGCAACGCCAACATTTCTTCGAGTCTTGCAGACAAAATGTAGCTGCCTTTTTTTAAACTCTTTTTCAATTAGTTCTTTTGTTTTTTCCTCTGTCGTTGTAATATAAAAATCTGTATTCTCACTGAAATTTAGACAATAGTTTGCAATTGTATCTACCAAATCGGGATAAAAAATATGAAGTATGACAGCAATTTTCTTTGTATACTCAAATGGCTTTTCGACGCAGAACTTAGGAACTACATATTCTAATTGAAGCTGATACCAGATATTTGATAGATTTTTCGTTCGAAGAATATAATCCCAAATCAAATTAATATCATAATCTGTATTATTATCGATGTATTCCAAGGTTTTTCTGGGGTCCATTCCATATCCAATTTGTAAGGCTTGGTCTTGCATTTCAGTACAAAATGGTCTGATTCGTGCGAATGGTATTCTTTCATTTTCAATGAGCTTATGCATATTATGGCTTAGATTATCAAAAAAGTATCCTTTTAAGCGGTCACCTTGGAAAGCATCAATGCGAAATCCGCAATCTTTTACATAGTCAAAGAAATTGATTTCAGCAAAGAAATAGGTATCCCAATCTTCTTTTATATCTGGTACTAAGGTCCAGTATTTTTTAAATTCAGCAGAATGAAGCAGTCTGCTTCGTATTATATAAAAATAGCAAATCGAACCTCTGAAGAATCCGTGTTTTAACTTCCTCCCAGCAATTTCATGATAGCTTTTTTCCTCGAAATTTTTTATTGCTCCGTAAAAATCAGCATTAGATTTTTCCATCGTGTCGAACATCTCGGATAGAGGAAAAAAAGGGCCGAAAAAACTATCATTGAGCATTAACAATTCGTCGTAGTTGTCAAGCTCATTCCAGCCAATATGTTTAATTCCATCAATCCAGCTTCCTGCTAGTAGGCCCTTATTCTCACGTACGCAAATATCATCGACCAACGTTTCAAGTTGATCACGGCTTTCTGGTGTCAGTGTTCCACTGACAATTGCAACAATGGTATCCGTTACTTTCCTCAATTCCTTGAGGTAATATACTCTATAATTATCTAGAATTCCATCTTTATCATAAATGACATATATTGCAATGCGTTTTGGTTGTCCAGTTTTCTTTTTATTTTGCTGTTTCAACACGGCCATTGACATTCTTTCACTCATTTTTATGCTCCCCTTCTCCTTAGTTGAATTGTTTTTTTATTTCATCAAATACTTCAAATGCATGTAAAATACAATCATCCATGTTGTAATATTTGAACTCAGCCAATCTACCGCATAAAAAAATATTTCCAAAACGATGAGCATCCTTTACGTATTTGGAGTATTTTTCTTGATTCTCTTTTGTAATAACGGGATAGAATGGTGCAAGAGATAGACCCTTTTGATAGGCCACCGGATATTCTGTTGCTATAGTTGTTCCCTTTACACCGCTATGATCAAACATCATGAACTTATACTCTGTTTTTCTAGTATATCCATCAGCTTGTGGAAAAGAAATGATTTTTTCAGGATATACTCGTTCTACATTTTTCCATTCGTATTCAATCCGGAGGGAGCGATAAGGAAGTTCACCATACTTCTCATGAAAGAGCTCATCAATAGGCCCTGTGAAGACAAGTAGTTCTATCGGCTCGCCACAATAGTAGATTTTGCATTCTTCTTCGTTGAGTTCAAGGTTTTCCAATGCATCCTCATTCAGATGTAAATCGATATTAGAATGGTTCAATATATTTTCAAAAAGACTAGTAAAACCGTTTTGCGGCAAGAACTGAAAATCTTTATTCATATACCGTTCGTCATAGCTCATTGCCATTGGCACACGATTCAAAATAGAAGTTTTGTCCAACTGTTCTATTGGAATATCCCACTGTTTAGCACAGTATGTCCGATAAGACTTTTCAAACAACATGTTGCCAAATGAAGCTATATCTTCGTCTCCACAAGTTACCAATTCTAAAACTGGCACTCTATCTCTACCGGCAAAACAAGTGCGCATCTTGGAGATCAGTCCCTCTGCCTGTTCAAAACCTACCAGCTGTTGTACTGATTCAAAGTTAAAAGGCAGGCGAATATACTTTCCATCAATAACACTAATCTCTTTTACTGTATGCTGAAACATTTTTGAAAAGCGCATTAAATATTTGATAACACACCAACGATTGGTTACCAGTACATGTGGTCCGTATTTTTGTACCAATATCCCATGTTCATCAACCTCGTCATACATGTTTCCGGCAATATGCGCTCTCTTTTCGACAATAATGACATGCTGATCTAATTCCTCGGCAATTTTCCTTGCAATAATGGCCCCTGAAAAGCCGGTTCCTACAACAACTATTTTTTTCATTACGATCATCCTTTACTATGACACTTGAAACAATTCCATAATTTCTTAAACAAGCCCATGCGATAGCTGAGTATTCCTCTGTAAAAACGCAACAGCATATTTTGGAGCTTAAGAATTGGCAAGTTTAATCTTTGTTCAGTCGGCATATCCATTCTTATTGAAATTTGATGTAAACTTTCCAAACTCTTTGCGCTAACTGCCACAGAAAAATTACCCTGCAAATAAGAGCAAACTTTCCTTCTCATTTCCTCTCGGATTCTGGGTTCTTCAATCAAAGCAATAATGGCAAGTTCCCATGCCTGCGGAGTGTTTTCGCAAAGCATTTGAGTCCCCCGTAATTTCTTTAATTGCTTATATGGCTCAACATCAGAAAAGATTCCCACTACCCCAGCTGCACCGTATTCCACAAACTTGTTGTAATGTTTACAGGCGTGAAATGGTGTTTCCGGCATCGGCGCGAGGCCGATATCCCATTCCAGCTTGTTGAGTATGCTACGGTATTCATCATAAGAATTACAGTACGGGATGCATTTTGCATCCAGGTCTTTAGCAAAAGAAGGAATTGCGCCAAAGAATTCAAACTGTACCTTATCGCCATATTGCTGTTTAATCGCCTTCAACGCCTCTTTCAGAATACTTTCCAAATCTTGCGTTCTATCAATAGAACCGGCAAATCCAATTTTTATCGGTCCATCAGGGCTGTGTGGCTTATAAGGCATTGGGTCAATTGCTGGTTCCTCGATTTGAATAGCATGTTTTCCGACAATTGTATATTTATTCAGAAGAATGGGAGAAGGTGAAAGAATTGCGTCACTCAATTCAATCATAGTATGAATGTTTTTTCGCACATTTGGCTGATTATAGTATGACGCGCTACTAATCTCAGGTGGAACATTCAGCAGATCATCGTCAATTATATAGATCAAATATCGTCCCGACTCATGGAGCTTTTTTGACAACTGATATTCATACCAGCTGTCAAGCCTTCCAAGCAACACAATATCTGCCCAGTTGAGATCACTGTTTTTTAGCTTCATCTCTTGGATGGCGCGGTATTCTACTGCCCCTTGTCTAGCCAAGTATTCCATCTGACAATGGCCACACAACCGGATAGAAGGAATCATTTCCCGATAGATCAGTAGAATGTGCGGTTTTCTTTCCATAGGCTGCGACAATACCTTGGGCGTTTTTTCCTGACCGATGTTCTTCTCTTTTGCCTCTAGATTAGCTGTTTTCATACGCATCGCACGTCTCCTGCAGACCGCCAATCATCCGTATATGTCCCTTTTCCAGCCACACGACCCGATTGCACATCTGCCGTATCTGCTCCATGCTATGACTGACAAACAGCACCGTCGTCCCCCCGCTCATCAGTTCCATCATCCGTTTTCGGCTCT
>URND01000142.1 GCA_900549105.1 uncultured Eubacteriales bacterium | reverse complement strand
ACATCTACATAGTTTGAGATGTATAGAATAAACACCAGTGAAACCACAAATACGATAGCGAACATCGTAAGGGTTTTAAGAACAAACGTCACGCTTTCTAATTGTGTTAAGTAAGGAGTCAGCAATGTTCCTGCCACGACTAACTGTGCCAGATCATATTTTGTTAACAGGGCAGAAAATTCTTCTCTTGACTCTACTGAAAAGAACAAATTTCTATTATTTAAAGCATCTAAATAATAAAGTCCTCCAAAATCTCCTGTATCAACAATGATAATACCACCAGTTATATCTGAAAACCCTTTCTCTGTATTAACCTTAATAGTGGAACTATCATCAATATAAACAATATTAAATTCATTTGCGCGTGTTTCTTCTTGTATCCCGTAATTTTGATTATAATTCAGCAGCAAATCATATTCTCCGGCAAGATGTTCTTTTATAAGGCTTTCGTCATTCTTATACATTTCAGGAATTAAGACCGTTGGTATGCTAAATACATTTTCGTCCAAAGGAGTTCCATTGATCTGTATATTGGAAAATTCCTTTATATAATTTTCATTTGCAATAATAGTTTGTTGGACATAATATGGGCGTGAAGCCCCCATTGGGCCTTGAGCTTCATCACTACCTGTATAATCACATAACAATGAATGATGGTTCCTATATAGCTCTAAAACTGAATTTGAATAACGCTCCGATACATCCGGGTTTGATATGGCATAATTATATTCCGCTGAATTAAAGCCATTAGATGTATAATAGCCATCAAGGTATTTATAGTCTAAAACCGCCTGTTGACTTTTCATATAATCTCCACTTTGCTGAAGTAAAGAAATGATAGTAATAGCGATTACAACAGAAAACGCAACTTTTATAAATTGTACAATCACATTTGTACTTTTATTTAATGTTTTATTTTTTATCATTGCTTCCAAACGAACAAATTTTATTAAAGCACTTGTTAGAAGCATACAAAGCACATTTACAATTAAGACGATCCCAAAGAAGAATATGCCCATTATTAAATAGGAAAAATCAAAGCGGTTTGTAAATGCGTAATACAGGTTCAATACAGCCAACAGAGCTAAACACACAATAGAGTAATACTTTACTACACTTATGATTTGTTCTTTCAATATACGCAGAGTGGAGAAACCCATACTCTTTTTTATGCCTATCTTTTTCAGGCTATAAGAAGTATAGATACCGTATATTATTAGAATGACAATGAACAAGATAATAAAATTAAACAGATTTAACTCTAATATCATGCTATACGGAATAGACGTATCTTCATATTCGATTATTGGTGTAGATAACTGCGTTGCAAGCTGATCTATTTCATCATCAGACAAATCCGTATAGAATATGCCGACACTATCCAAAAAATCTTCTTTTGTCAATTCATGGTACTTAAATTCGATTGTTTGAGAAACAGGTTGTTTTTGTTCAAACTTATCTAAAGGATAGCAGTATAAATCATAAACTGAATTATCTGTCGAAGTTAATGTGTTATTTATAAGCTCTATCTTGTTGTTTGGATAATTTTCAGTGAATATAGAATAAAACTGATTAAGGGTTTCTGGAGATGTTTCTTCAATCACATAACCACTTAAATTATCAGCAGCAATATTGTTTTTTTCGTAAATATTGTAAATCGAGCTGTTAAATATATAGGCAAACAGCAATATTTCAAGAATAATGAAAATTTTTAGAAATTTTTTCATATCCAATCCTTCCCTGTAAAGATGCTCTACTAACTAAAGACGTCATTACAACTCAACAATGTCTATACGAATGGCGATTTACCCATTATACACCCACTATTTTACCACACAAGCAAATCCTTATCTACCCGAAGCGTTCCTGAAATATCCAAGATTTATCATGCTTTCAGGAAGATAAGACCCCACAGGGACCTCCCGCATTTCTTTACGCTGGGCATGAACCATGCGGATCGTGGACACCGTGCCGCCTTTTTCCCGCCCATCATAGACAGCGATCACCCGGTCTGCCTGGCTTACCATATAACGGTTGCGCTTCATATAGACATTGGAAGCCCATTCCTCGCTGATAACTGCAACCTTCGCACATGCCTCCAGCATGGCTTTGGTCTGCCCATCCTCCATCAGCCGCTTATAGCGGTTGCGGTAAGGAATTGCTGCCTCCAGGCGCAGCGCCGGATTTTCTTTTGCCTTTTCCAGAACAATCCGGGCAAATAGCTGATCGGCGCCGTCAGCAAAGCCGGAAATAAAATAGGTATAGCCGTCCGTAATAGCTTTTTCGATTTCGCCCCGCAGACCTTGCTCTGCCTGCTCCATATATTCAGCGGGGATCTCCCGGTGCCCGGTTACTCCGCATATTTTTTGTTCCATGATACCTGCCTCCCTTATGGCTGATAGTTAAAAACTACTGTATTTCTTATTTTAGTAGGTTACATTTAGCGTGTCAACAGAAATACCCCTTTTCATTTAGCGAATAGAGCCAGCCTGTAAGGTACAATCTATTACAGAATGGGAGGTGACTATGGTGTACGAAGATTTTGTCCCGGAAAGGCTGGCAAAACTGAGGATGCAGAAGGGTGTTTCCGCACGGGATATGTCGCTGTCGCTTGGACAGGCCAACAACTATATCAACAACGTGGAGAACAAGAAAACGCTTCCTTCTATGCAGTCCTTCTTTTATATCTGTGAATACCTGGGCGTAACACCACAGGAATTTTTCGATGAAGGCAATCCGAATCCCGCCGCTTTAAAGGAATTTATCACAGAAGCAAAGAAGCTGGATTCCAAAACAATGTCTTACATCCTCGGCATTATGAAAGAACTGAATAGCAAAAAATAGAAGTGGTCAGTCACATAAAAGGGAGGCTGGCCACTTTCTATTCTTTGCAAGGAATAAAACGGTTTAAAATCGTATTTTGCTCCCGGATATAACCAATATTATATAGGATTGGTTACATCTGTATAGTACCTGGCCCTATTTTTAAGTTATCCACACAGAAAATATTTATACAAAGACAAAAGTTATTTCCCCGTGCTGCCGAAAGCACCCTTGCCGCGTTCGCCGCCCAGGTCATTTACAAAGTCCGCGATCACCACGGGCATGATGATAAGCTGCCCGATCCTGGAATCTTTCGGAAGCGTCCGGGCCTCATTTCCCACATTGCTGACAATGGCATGGATTTCGCCCCGGTAGCCGGAATCCACAGGGGGCAGCTCACAGACCACCCCTTTTGCCGCAAGGCTGCTCCTTGGGAACACATAGGCAGCATAGCCGTCCGGCACCTCCAGGCCAAAGCCCAGCGGGATTTTAGCGATCCCGCCAGGCTCCAGGGTACAGTCAAATGGCATATAGACATCCGCCCCGGCGTCATTGGCGTGGGAGCGGAGGGGACGGTGGTTCTCCGGCAGCCCGAAATCAATGATCCTGATTTTCACTGGCGGCCTCCTTCCAGCGCGGCAGGATAATCCTGGCGCAGCAGGTCAAGAGGCAGCGCCCCTTTTTCACACGGGCAGCCGCAGGACATATCTTTTTCCAGACATCCCTCCCGCTGGCAGAAGGGACCGGCAAGTTCCGGGCTAAATAGTTCCGGGTCCAGCGCATACAGGTCCGCCCATATTTTCAGCAGGACAAAGCGTGTTTCATCCGTATTGCGGCGGCAAGTCCGCTGGCCGATCATGTGCTTCCACTGGTAAGGCGTGGCGCTGATTATCAGCACATTGCGGAGGCTCTGCGGGGCAAGGTACCCCGCGGCGTCCCTGGAAATCCCACAGGCTCCTATATCCGCGTAATGCTCCATGGCAGCCCGGCATTTTTTCAGGTAAAAATCATGCACCCACTGGCTGGCCGTAAGGATTTCATAAGGCACCACAAAATCGGCCTGCCCCGCATAATTACTGTATTGCAGGGACGCGCTGATAAATTTGACTTCATTTTGGTGCCGGGTGATCTGCGCCAGAAAACGCCTGCTGGCGCCCACAACCGCCACCGTGATAACCGAAAACTTCTGTACGGCAGGATGAGGCAGAGAGGCAATCCGTTTGACCGTTTCGGAAGTATAGCCTTTCTCATAAAGAGCCAGAAGGTCATCCATAGAATGGATCTTATGGCCCCGCTGGGTGAGCCTGGCCGCAAACACCATGTTTTTCTCCGCTTCCTGTACCGCAGTGCAGTTCAAAATTTTTGTTTCAATCTGGTTGATGTTCCAATTCCTCCTTTATCACAGCTTTTAGTAAGAACAGATAGTTGAGGCTGTCGGTGATCTTTTCCTCCCAGACAGCCAGCTCAAAAGTTTTCCGGTCTGAAAAGCACATATCATAAATGGAGATGATGTGCTTTGCCATCATACCGGCAAGCGCCCGCTGGGGTGTTGCGTGCTGCAAAGCAGCAGCCGCCTTAAATGCCCCCAGCCGGTCCGTATCATCCCCGGTATATTCCTTGGTTTTCTTCTGCAGCGTGTCAGCACAAAGCCTCACCTGCTCGTCAAATACGGCGTTGACTTCTGTTTGTGTAATATAGCATCCCTCCTAACTAAAAACAGCCGACTGGATTTTTCCAATCGGCTGTGCAGCATATCGTTTATTTATAATGGTATATAGTTGGTGCCTCTGCCTTTTCCATTCTGCTTTAGCAGATTGCTTTTTACCAGCTTTTTCAGGACTCTGGCAGCAGTAGAGATACTCACTTCGAGCAGTCCCATGACTTCATTTCTTGTAACAGCACCATGTGTCCGGGCATATTCCAACACTTTTTCTTCTCCGGCACTTAATGGCGTGCCAACAGGAGTATGTGCGGATGGCTCTGCTGGAAGAACAGATTCAGCGCCTTTTTCATATTTGGCGTTAATATTCGGCAGTATGATCTTAAAGGCGTTTTTTGTGGTTTCAATCACAGGCTTTTCCACCATGCCTTCGTATGCCTTCATAATTTTTCCCATTCCGGTACCATAAGCCTCAATCAAATGTAAACGATAAAACACATTCGCAAGGTCCTGGTTCCGGCATACGGAAATACCTACCATAATATCTTCCAGGTCAATTCCCGGCATCAAGCCGCCAATGGACACAAATTCAATCCTGTCCGCATAAATACTGATAAATGCGCTGGCACTAAAGGAATAATCTCGATGAACCAGCAGATTCAGCAATGCTTCCCTGACAGCGATTTCAGGGTAATCCCGGACATCAATCCTTAGCAGTTTCTCTATGGTTGCACGGGTCTGATTGCGGAAGTCAATAAAATCATACACTTCGTTCATCTGGCGCAGCAGCGACCCGCTAAATTCCCGGCGGTCCTTAAATACCGTTTGGTCTGTCCCCTGGAAAACGGCAACTTTAATCGTATGGACGCATTGGTCGGACAGAAGCAGCCCTAAGTTGCTATAAAGGTTATCCTGATCGACCAGCTTCAAAGTACGCATTTGCTGCGGACCAAATTCTACATTCCGAAGGTCAAATTCTTTTTTCGCAGCTTCAAATGTGAGTTCCTGGTTCAGAGAGCGCATGGCTTCAAAGCGGTCCCCATCCGTTTCTTTAATCATACGGCGGATTGCCGTATCGGTGGCCGGAACCGAGGAATAACCCTGCCTGACATATACGCCTTCTGGACGCATCCCCTTTTTTGCAAGATAATAAGGCCGGTCTGTTCCGCGCTGAATATCCACAGCAACAATTTCTTTTCCATTTTCTTCGATAGTCTTGTAATGCACGAACATTGTTACATCCGGTTTGATGGCATCCCGTACCATATTGCTGATTTGCAAAGATACACCGTCCGGGTCATCCACTCCGACTACCGTGCCGTCATCCTGGACGCCAATATACAGTTTTCCGCCGTCACAGTTAGCAAAAGCAATGATCTCTTTTTTGATTTCGTCCACAACAACTTCTTTCAGTTCTATGGTCTCACTTTCCCGAAAAAGCATACTGCCATCTCCTTCATTCATATTAACGCTCCTATTATAGCAAATCGGTTCAATCGTGTCAACGAGCCTGAACCGATTGTGAACCGATTATGAACCGATACTTTTATGAGGTTCACAAAAACGGGTGCATTGCAGCAGCTTTTAACACAGAAAGGTGCTTTTCCGCTCATAATATTGTCATATCCAATCATTTCTATTCAGTTTTCTAACCAGGCAGTGACACGATTGAACCGATAAATAACACCATAAGGACCCTATCGAAATTGCGGTGCCGTATAACATTCGGGACAAATCAAAAATATCATGCAACGGCTTCCATACAGTATTCGTTGTGTTTTATACCGTCAGCAGATAAGTCCAATCGTACATCAGGCGCACACCGGGTTTGACCTCCCACGGGAGCAGCCAGAAAGCGCACTTAGAATACACCGTGCGCTTATCCTCCTTGTCAATGAAATCTCTGGCTAAACTAAATTGTGATTTTGGTTTAGCCGGAATATTTGCCGCAATTCAAGCGGCTATTCTAACCAATCTAACCATCATTGTTAATAGGTGGTTAGATTGATGGTTAGAAAAAAGAAGCAGAGCACATATTTTACGCCGTAGGCAGGTACACCCAATCGTGCATCAGGCACACGCTGGGTTCGTCCTCCCGCGGGATCAGCCGGAAGGCGCACTCGGAATACACTGTGCGCTTATCCTCAAATTCCATGTTGTAGGCTTTATAAAAGCGGTATTCCAGGTTGGAGATCACGCACCGGAGCATTTGAAGGGCCTCCCGCTGGGAGGTGACAATGCAATCCCGGT
>URND01000141.1 GCA_900549105.1 uncultured Eubacteriales bacterium | reverse complement strand
TGGGGGCCGCCAGCGGTCCCGGGCAGGTTCGACTCCTGTGATCTTCCGCCAAACATCATCCAGCCAGTTCCGAGATACTCCATAAAATCCTTTATATTCAACACGATGAATAATAAACTTGTCCGTAATAGTCCGAGATCATCTCCCTGAATCCGCGAAAAATATGTATAGTAATGTGTATAGATTTTTTATACGTAGTTTTCAGTTATACACATGGCTCTAACCGATATACAGATCAAACGTGCAAAACCACAAGACAAACCATACACATTGAACGATGGACAAGGTCTGTCATTGCTTATCAATCCCGATGGCTCGAAAGGCTGGCGTTTCCGTTTCCGGTTTGCAGGGAAAGCGCGGTTAATGTCATTTGGCAGCTACGATTTAGTAAGCCTCGCAAAAGCACGTGAGAAACGCGATACGGCTCGTAAGCAGGTAGCAAACGGCATAGACCCAGTGGAAGAACGTAAAGCCCAAAAGCTGGCACAAAAACTCTCAACAGAGAACTCATTCGAAGCCATATGTCGAGAATGGCACACTAACAAAGCGGACCGCTGGACAGTAGCCTATCGCGAAGAAATCATTAAAACATTTGAACAAGATGTATTCCCGTTCATTGGTAAACGCCCTATCAGTGAAATCAAACCGTTAGAACTACTTGAAGTATTGCGACGAATAGAGAAGCGTGGAGCACTAGAGAAGACCAGAAAAGTGCGGCAAAGATGCGGTGAGGTCTATCGCTATGCGATCATAACTGGCCGCGCTGAATACAATCCAGCGCCTGATTTAGCTATCGCTCTAGCCGTTCCTAAGCAAAAACACCATCCTTTTTTATCTGCTGAAGAGTTACCTCATTTTATTCGGGACCTTGAAGCGTATACCGGTAGCCTTATCACCAAAAATGCTACAAAGATAGTCATGTTAACTGGTGTAAGAACACAGGAGATGCGATTTGCTACGTGGGAAGAGGTTGACCTTGAGAAAGGTATATGGGAGATCCCAGCTGAACGGATGAAAATGCGTAGGCCCCATATTGTTCCTTTATCTATCCAGGTAGTTGACCTTTTTAAACAGCTTAAACCTATTACAGGCCATTATCCTTTCATCTTTATTGGCAGGAACAATCACAGCAAACCGATCTCGAAGGAAAGCGTGTCGCAAGTGATTGAGTTACTTGGTTACAAAGGCCGTGCTACAGGTCACGGTTTTAGACATACAATGTCGACAATTCTGCACGAGCAAGGGTTTGATAGTGCTTGGATTGAGATGCAGTTAGCACACGTGGACAAAAATAGCATTCGAGGTACTTATAATCATGCTCTATATCTTGAGAAGCGTAGAGAAATGATACAATGGTATTCTGATTATCTAACTAAATTGAAAGGATGAAATTATGGGTGAGTTCTCAAAATTAGTTGGTGATGTTGGTGAAAATATTGTCACGCACTTTTTATATTTATTTGGATGGGAAAATCACGTAACAAATAAATATGTTAAATGCCATACCCAGAAGCATCAAAAAGAAACTCATGGAATTGATGCGCTTTTCGCCTATCATTCCCCCTTAGAAAGTAAAACTATTGAAAATGTCATAGTATCATCAAAATACTCCTCAAATCCTTATTCTAGCGTACCATCTACGTTTAAGGCACACTTTGAAGACATTGCACTAGCGATAGAATGCTACAACAAATCAACGCTTAAAAAAGAGATTAATGAGCGTCTCAGTACTAATGGTTCATATCGTAAAGTTGAGACAGGAGTTTTGTTTTATATTAATAACGATGACACTCCTGAAAAACAAAGCATCATTAATCAAATAAAAAACACACAAAGTAACAGTGCGTTAAAATATAGAACAATTCATGTTATTGATAATAAAAGAGCCGCTTTTTTATTTGACAGTATAACATTCATTAGAAATAAATATGGTAAAGACAAAGTTAACTTCTTCTACCCACCGACATCCCTAAATTTAATGATGATAAAGAAAAGGTACTATGGAAAAATCTTTCCAGTTGAATATATCTCATCTCCAATAATCCCTTTCCTTATTGAGCAAGAAAATAACGAACAACCCATTATATGCATGGTCTGCTCTGAACCTTATTCAAGCAATTTATTGGATGGATTAATAAGCTGTACAAGAGATTTAGTTGCTGATATTTCCCAAAATCTAATGTTTGTTTTTGAGCATTATAATAAACTTAATAACAAAGAGTCTTTAGATGCTATTAGGCTAGCAACTGATAAAAATATAAACATTAAAATTACATCTTACAATAGCGATTTCAGAGGGTAAAAAATGGACCACATCATATTACCAAGCGGAGATAACTTAAAAACTCTTCTTTCCCAGAGTAAAATTACAAAGGCTGATATTAAATCCATATTGCGACAGAGAGGAGTATTTTGTTCAAGCGATGAGAAGAGTAATACTGTCCCTTTGCTTATGAAAGCATTAATTTCGCCACTAGAGTTTAATGAACTAGTAGAAAAAATAAAAACTAAAGAGCACAGTTCCAAAATAAGCATGCGAACTTTAGAATGGGATTCTGAAGATACACTAATTGATGCAATTGGTGGAGATATAGATCTAACAGGATTAATAGATGATCCATTTAGCAATTACGAAATATCTTTTATTTCTGATTTTTATGCTAAAGATGATAAAGAAAATCTTGTTGCTCTAGACTTTGAAGTTAAACGCACCGATTTAATGAGTGGATGGAATGAAACGGAGCAATTCTTCTCAGGTAGAATCGAACTTGAGAAAAAAAATGAACAACCTGACAAAGTTGAAGTAAACATATCTATAAACCATACATCTAATGAAACAAAACTTGTTGCTGATAAAATCCTTAGAAGATTAAACACTCATTTTAAAGAAAACAATCACATTAAACAAAGCGCTGAAATATTAAAAATACAATTTAATCATTTCAACAATGAAGGACGCATAGCTTTCCTTAAAGACATCTCTGAAAGTCATCGTGAGAATGAATTCTATTTCAATAAAATTATTGATGTTGATTTTCATCCAGATGAAAATGCCACTTTCCCTCAGGGCATGGAGTGGTTAGAAAAAAAATATAGAAGAACTCAAACTCAAAGGGACTCTTGGCGATTCAATTTTCTTTAGAAATAAAAGCATTCACCCAAGTCTAAAAATAGCAAAACTAGTCGCAAGCTACACTATGCAGGATATAGATTATAATGCTGAGTGTAAAATATCATATGAATTTCCCGAATATACATCTAAAAAAAATGAAGCCGCAGAGTTAGTAATTGACTTCAAATCTTTCAATGGTAAAGGTGCGTCCAACGCTAAAATCAACAGGATAAAATCAGAAATCATGAAAACACTTGAAAGCGTAAAAATTATTGCTTACGAACGCCATCGTAATAAAGACCAGTAATATACAATAACGCCGCCGACAGGCGGTGTTATTATACATTTGCTATAAGCATACAATTAATACTTTAACTTCCCGCACGATCATTCTTAGTAAATCGTGCAGAAAAGCAGCAATTTTCAATCAAAACCATCACAACGAACTCAAGGGCTAAACAAATAAATCACTACGCCGGCGCGCAGTGCTTTCCCCGCCTCGCCCGCCCGCTTTGCGGGGCGGTTTCAGTGCAGTTGCACTGACACGCTCAGGCCGCGCCGGGAATGGCGCGGTCTGCAGAAAATGAGGCAGGAAAACGCATGCAAAGCCATGCACCTTATCGATGCATGGCTTTTTTCAGTAAAAACGGGCGGATTTTCGGGGAATTTTACACAGACTGATGTGATGCCAGTTGCGCACTTTTACGCGAAAAAATCATGTTCTGCGCAGGAGTGAATTTTTCACGGCTGTCATCCACCGAAGCCGCGTCAGGCCTGAATCCGATGGTCGTTAAAATGTCGCTATCCTGTGCGGAATAATTAATTTTTTCACCCTTCGCAAGCCAGGACAGGAGGGCTTCACGCAGGGCATCTGTGGCACGCTGTATGGCACAGTTTCGGGCAATGGCCGTCAGCTCACTGTAGCCCATCAGCTCCGGTGCCAGTGCCGCCGCCAGTGCTGTGCCGTGCTGCTGCATAAAATCATTCAGCCGGTCGCGGATGCTGATGTGCTGAACGGCTTCATGCGAACGAATATAACGACCGGCGGCCTGATTCACCTGCCATTTTCTGACTTCGATAATATTGCGTAATTCGTCCAGGCGACTGACGTTTCTGCCTTCTCCTGACAGAAGCCGCAGGTATTCCTGTTCGGCCGCTGCCAGCTCATTTTTGCGTTGCAGCCATGCTGCTTTGTTATTCTGACAGGTGTCAAAGGCCTGCTGTAAGGCTGTGCTTTCCATCGTTATCTCTTTCTCATCATGCTGAAGAATAAAAATACGGTGTGCGGCGACGGCCGGTGTTAACCGGCAGCCCTCATTCCAGACGCAGCGAATATGATTGTGTTTTTAACCGTACTGGCGGCAGTTCCTGTTTTTCATGCAGGCGTTCTGCCAGTTCGTCCGGCGTGACCGGGCGGACAATGAAACGGTTGATGGTCTGAAGCGTTTTAAACACCAGACCACAGCCCGGATCCGTGCACACATAAAAACGCTCGGTGACTTCCTGAGACAGACGCCGCGATGTTCTTGACAGTGCAAGGGCTTTACATCTCCGACAACAATATCCGGTAACAAGCATTCTTTTCGGCCCTTTCATACTGCCGGAGGCTGACGTCAGTGAATCGCGGTATCTCTGTTTGCCTGAAATGTATTCCATTCCTGAATCTTTACAGTCAGAGAAAAAGCTTTCACTCGCTTCAAATGTCGCAGAGCAATAAATATTCCGGCACTGTGCAATCATTATCTTGGTGCCATCGTCCATGAAATGTGCGCGACGGGTGTGAGCAACATGTCCACACGACGGGCAGTAAATCATGACAGCAGCCCTCTGGCCTTAAGCTCTGCTCCCTGCTGGTCTATTTTGTCCTGCCACACCTTGCGCTGTGCCGGTGTGCCTGCCACCTCATAATCCATGTGCGGGAGTGTTGCCGCTGACAGTCCGGCCAGCCGGAGAACCGGCTCGCCGGTGAGGCTGATTTGCATCTGTTTTATTTTCTGTTCCAGCGATGATTTCACCTGCTGCATGACAGCCTTTTCCGGCGCGACGTAGCCCTGATGGCCGGTGGTGTTGGCGAGCGGATTTTCCTGTACCAGGATGCTCAGATGCATTGCCCGGACAAGCGCCTCACAGGTTTCATTCAGGGCGTGTTCCAGCTCATGCTCTGCATACAGACTCAGCAGGTGATGATGTGCCTTCCGGTAGGCGGTGGCCGTGCTGTCACACGCCCCTTTCAGGCGTTCACGTTCAAAATTCAGCACCACGGCCAGATTGTCATATTCCTGTACCAGCTCCCGGCGTGCCACGCGCTCAATGTGGCGCTGTTTCAGCTCGTCGCTCAGGACACCACCGGCTGCACGAAAGGCCGTGCGCCAGTCGTCAGCGTCGTTTCCGTCGGCCTGCGCCAGCGCATTTTTTTCCTGCTCTGCCCGTTCAATGGCCGTGACGGTCTCATCCATCAGGCGGGCGTTCTCAAGATGGGCGGCTCTGGCCTTTTCCAGTTGTGCCAGCGCGGGTTGCAGATATTCAGGGATGGTGTTGTCAGACATTTTCCGGCTCCTCGTCACTTCAGGTTAAGAAAATTGTGACGTACACCGGACAACAACACGACGCATTGCAGATGTGCCAGCCCTGACACAGGAGACTCATCCTCAGACCGGCAAGCCAGGAAAAGGTCGCAGGAAAAACCGGCTTACTGTTTGTTTTTTTATATTTTACTGTTCACCTCTGTTCACCATAAGAAAAAAGATAATTAATACAGTAAGTTAAAGGGTGAACAATCGCAGTAATGACTGTTCACCGTCTGTTCACCACTGCTCACCCGCTCATGGACTTTTTGTGCTGTTTACTACTGTTTGTTTTTATTAATTCGCCGGGAATGAATAAGAAGAAACGATTTGTATTTCACTATAAAAATTACGAATTGCTTTAAGTGGCTTTAAATGACTTTAAGTGGAAATGAACAAAAAACACACAAGCATTGTAAGGCTGCCGGAACAAATCCCCCCTGTTGCGTCTGCTGAAAATATTCACAAAATAAAGCGCTACCCGAAGCCGGACGGACTTATCCGGTGCTGTATGGACATTAACGAGGTAGCCCGATGCAATCTGTTTTTTCTTCCCCGTCTCCCGCCCCAGTGACGCCACTGATGCCGCTGCCGGACATCACGCAGGAGCGTTTTTTACGTCTGCCGGAAGTGATGCACCTGTGCGGCCTGTCACGCTCGACCATCTATGAACTTATCCGTAAGGGGGAATTTCCGCCGCAGGTGAGTCTTGGCGGTAAAAATGTGGCCTGGCTGCACTCTGAAGTCACCGCATGGATGGCCGGGCGCATTGCCGGACGCAAACGGGGGTACGACGCATGATGATGCCTGTTCTGCAAAAACTCCCTTTTTCTGGCTTGCCTTTTTCCGGCATTTGCGGATATAGTTTTTCCGCTGCCGCAAAATCGGCAGCCGGGCGTAGGAACCCGAGTTACTTCAAGGCGACATATGACGCGCCATGCGTCTTTTTTTACGTCGTTGCTTCGGCACACCTGTTTTTCTGGCTGTGGTTTTTAAACCGTAGCCTCTGTCAGATAATGGTGGTCCGGGCGGGGCAGCCTTCGGGCTGGCCGGTTTCCTTGAAGGCCGGTATTCCTACCCCCGTCCGGGCTACCACCCCTGAGC
>URND01000140.1 GCA_900549105.1 uncultured Eubacteriales bacterium | reverse complement strand
TGCATAGGATATAAAATCTTTGAGGAAAATGTGTCAACTAATCTTGACAAAATCAGAGGTATCTTTTATGCAATCCACATATATCCTAAAACCCATTGCCCATATCCACAATGATTTCCCTGATAAATTCGGTATTCCCCGTCAGAGCGGACTGGTCGATGCCTTGAAAGCTGAAATTATTTTTGAACCGGAATATCGAAACCCGGATGCTTTCCGTGGGCTGGAAGATTATTCACACATCTGGCTGATTTGGGGATTCTCCGAAAGTATGCGGAACAACTGGTCGCCTACCGTGCGTCCGCCCCGCCTCGGCGGCAATACCCGTATGGGCGTTTTTGCAACTCGTTCCCCTTTCCGTCCAAATCCCATAGGGCTTTCTTCAGTGCGCCTCGAACGCATCGAATTTCATTCAGAGCACGGCCCGATACTCCATATCCTTGGAGCAGATTTAATGGACGGCACACCGATTTTTGATATCAAACCTTATCTTCCTTATGTGGACAGCCACCCGGAAGCTTCTGAAGGTTTTGCCGGTCCGCTGAAAAATTACGCTCTCCGCATCGAATGTCCGCCGGAACTTCTGGAACAAGTGCCAGCAGACAAACGGAATGCTCTTCTTGCCCTTTTAGCCCAGGACCCAAGACCTTCTTATCAAAATGACCCGGAAAGAATTTATGGTCTTCGCTTTGCCGGAATGGAAATTAAATTTCGGGTGGAAAATGATGTTTTGTATGTCATTCATATAGAACACTTATGATTAAAAATAACCCTCGGCTGTGGGGCTTGCCCCACGCCGCAGATGCATCTTCACCTTCCCGATATATAGTGCTGTCAAGTTTCTTCTATTATTTTCCCATTAATTTTTTCTCATCCTTCTTAACCTTTCTCTCCAGCTTTTTCAAATCCTCCGCCGGAGGCAAATTTTCCGGTTTTATTCCTCTTTGTTTTAGCATTTCCCGGACACTTAAATTGTTTTGTACATGTTCCTCTGTAATAGGTGACTCACCATATAAATCTTTCTGCTCAACATTATAATTTGTCATTTCTGTTGACAGATTTTTTGCCGCTATTGTCAATGTTGGAAGAAAATCTGCCAGAGGTCTGCTTTCTTTTACTCCTATCCGTGCTTTCATATCCTTGGTCGTAAAGCCACCAAAAAGTGCTTGGTCTCCTTTGGATCTTATCCTCCCAAAGCCTGCATCATCTACCCCTCGCTCATAAATATTCTGCGATAATCTTTTCTCAGATTCCTTTAGTTTTTCTCTCGCACTTAACCGCTCAATCAGTTGAATCCTGTCTTCAATAATTTCCTGTTTTCTCGTTTGAACAGCAAAATAACTCTGTGCAAAAGCAATCTCATTTTTTCTTGAATCCCCATTTTGAGCGATCAAATAACAGGCATATCTGGTCAAAGCATAATCTTTAACACCTCTTTCCGCATTTTTAGCTAGTCTAATCATTTTCGTGACGCCACGAAAATGATCTTCTACATTTCCTCCGGCATTTTCACAGGATACCATAGCTTTCTTTATAACTAATTCAAAATTCTCCCATCTGGAATATCCCAATAAAGGCTGCAATTCTCTTGCATACCAAAATTCCATTTCTCCATCTTCTGATATATGAATAATATCGTCAAAAAGTTTTTTTAACTTTACAATCATTTTCTCATCCATAGTACTCTCCTTCTTTAAAGCTGCTTTACTCTAAACAGTTCTGCATATTTGAGTAACCGTTTATATTGCGGTTCACTATCCTTAACACAATCTATGAATTCTAATGTCATTTGCGGTTTCAAACGCCTCACATCACAGATACTCCGTTCAATATCATAAATATAATAACTGCCAAATTCTGTCTCCTGCTTTCTCTGTCCAATTTGGAAATTAGTGCCCGAAAAATAGTGCCTTTTTGTCGGGAAATTCATTTTTAGTACACTGCGATCTGTCCTCTCCGTAGCAACTGATATATATTCCGGTTCCTCCGCAATCACTTTTTGATAATAAAGGGCACTTTCCATGCAGATAACAGCCCGGGGGTCGCTAAGGCATACTTCAATGCATTTGTAATCCTGTGGTTTTTTATCTTGTCCTTCCACCAGCCAATAACATCCATGACATACCTTTTCTAAATATCTCTCTTCTGCCAAAGCAGCTATCTGACGATTTGAAAAGCCTTCTTCAAGAAGTACTTTTGTTCCTACATAGCCTCTATATTTTTTATATAACCTTTCTAATTTGACATATGTATTGGTTCTCATAAGCAAATTCCCCTTATGCATTTTTTATTACACATATTATCGCATTTTTACTTACACATGTCAACTCTATTTTTACGCAACCCCACTTACCCCCATACACAATCATCTGCATTTCCTGTCTGCCCTACACCGGCAGTGAATCCCTCACGCACAGCACTCCCCAACCAATCTGTGGATTAGGATACTCCGTAATCCCCGGCAGCGGTCTGGCCCCGCGCCGCAGATAGGCTTTGACTTTCTCCCCATAGAGAAAAGGGTCATTGCCGTCCACAATGCCGTACTGCATAAGTAGGGCGCTGCTCCCTGTGACAAAAGGGGCCGCAAAAGATGTCCCATCCACGGTAACATACCGGTCATCCGGGGCTGCCGTCCGAATTCCAACCCCCGGGGCCGCCAAATCCGGTTTGCCAATCCCATTGATATTATTTCCCCGGCCGGAAAAATCGGCATAAACGTTTCGTATACTGTCATAGGCACCGACGGAAACAGCTCTTACAGCTGTTGAGGGAATAGTCAGGGTATGGTCCGGCGACGGATAGAGGAAGCGTGTTCCGTTATTTAACACAGTATGAGTCGGCATCCATAAATTGACCCGTCCATCGACAATCCGTTCCGGGATAAGGCGGAAACGCCACTGTCCGCTGTCCAGATAATCCTGCTTCGGAATAAAATCGACAAAAATCTCCTGGTACAGGCTGAAGGGACTTGGCTCTCCATAATAAATCAGAATTTCTGTCTGTCCCAGGGTAAACCGCTGCGGCCCCAATATCGGCTGAAAATATCCAACGCGTACTCCTTCCGGATTCACTAACTCCAACAATATATCATCCACATAAGACTTCCAAATCTGAATATTTAATGACGTCTCATAAGATTGAATTAAGAAAGGGACTTCCGCTTCCCTTCCCATCTGTAAGACTTCCTCCGTATGTCCCGCCGCGTTTCCTTCATTTCCCATGCCTATGACAAAAACACTCTTTCCGAAATTGGACATATCATCCAGATAGGTTTCCACCAGGCTGTTTCCTGCATGGGAACCGTAGGTATTCCCAAAACTTAGGTTAACGGCAACCGGCCGTCCAAGCTCTACAGCTTTTTCAATAACATAATTGACGGCCTGCATCAATTCAGTGGTCCTTGGAAAGGAATCCTCCCTGGGCTGTCCCAGAGACACAACAATCAATTCGCTGTCATAGGCTACCCCCGAGTTGCCCGCGGCAATCGCTGCCACAGCGGTTCCATGACCGCTTCTGTCCGCGGTAAGCGCCTCCCCGCCTTCGGCCAGCGACTGATTTAAATCCTCCCGGGTAAACTCTCTCCCTACTGCATATCCCTCCGGCGGTGTTCCGCTGGCTGCCTGGTCCCATATATATAAAATTCTTGAAGTCCCGTCCGGATATAGAAATTCTTCATGCCGATAATCAATTCCCGAATCTATCACTGCCACAAGCACTCCCCGGCCGGTCAGTCCCAACGGCGGCACCTGCACCAGAGAAATGCAGGAAGCCCGTTTTCCCTGTGCTGTCTGAAAATAAAGCCGTTTCGGCTTTTCCACATATTCAACCTCCGGCCATTCAGAAACAGTCGTCACCATATTTTCAGGCACGGTGATTATGGCGTACTCATTATATAACTCGACAATCTGAATCCTTTCATCCGCATACTTCTGCAGATTTCCCGTATATTTTACAATTAATTCCCATGTTTTTTCCTCCTGAGAATAGCCCACATTTAAAATATATGACTTTTCTCTTTCTTCCTCTGTTGCCGAAAGAGCCAGGTTTAAAAGGTTTTCTATTTTTTGATTTTCCATAAAAACTCCAATCATTTTTTATCATATCTATTCTTATTTTATCATTTCCATGTGCTTTTTCTTTACAAGCCCGGAAAAAAGCTCTATCATATCTATATTGGAAATTTATAAAGAGGAGGAAAACCTTTATGAAACGTATATTAGCCATCATCGGCATTATTCTTTTGGCCGGACTCTACCTGTCCACCCTGATTTTTGCTTTAATTGATTCTCCACTGGCTTTTACTTTATTCAAAGCCGCCATACTGCTGACCATCGCTGTTCCATGCCTGCTCTATGCCATGATTCTTGTTTATAACTACTTAAATAAGAGAAAATAGTTAAGAAAAAATAAATAAACTATAAATTCACCATTTTGAAACTTTAGAATTCTTTAATCTAAAAGACAAATTTTGGACACATTTTCCAATTATAATAAAACCATAGTAATTAATCATTACTATGAAGTGATTTGATTTTTTCATAACATCTGCCTGGCAGATTGCCAACTGCCAGGCCCCCTCGCCTTCCCCTATATATTCATATATAGTTACAAATAATAAACTCATAAAAAAAATCGATATTTGAAAATATCGATTTTTTTATGTTTCAGCATTGGAAATATTTTACAATCGCAAAAAGAGGTACAGCCTTTTCTTCTGTACCTCAAATTTATAAGATTTCTACAATTCCGGTCCCAAAGCTGCCATAATGGACTTCATAGCTGCTTCCTCATCTTCACCGTCACAAATAATCTCAAATTCCGTATTCTGTTTAATCCCAAGACTGAGAATACTCAACAAGCTCTTGCCATTCACCGTTCGACCGCCGGATGCCAGATAGACCTCACACTTTTTATACTTAATTGCTGCCTCTGCGATATCTCCTGCAGGTCTTAAATGAACACCAATTGGATTTTTCACAAGCACTTTTTCTTTTACCATAATCACTGCCCCCAATTATTGATTTAATCAAGTGTAAACCTGTTTTTATTATAACACATCCTGCTGTGAAAACTCCATAGAATTTCTACATTTTTCACAAACACTTTTCATCCCGAATATGCCTGTATTTTTCCCGCGTTGCCAAGCCTCCGCGAATATGCCGCTCCGACTTATTCACATCGAGCACCGATCTGGCCTGTCTGGCCAGCGGCGGATTAATGATGAGCAGCCTTTCTGTGACATCCTTATGTACCGTACTCTTACTGATTCCGAATTTTTTTGCCGTCTGCCGCACAGTTGCTTTTGTTTCAATAATATAATTGGCAATCTCCACTGCCCGCTCTTCGATATAATCTTTCAAGGATAAGCCTCCGAAGACGCTGTTTTTACAATGTATGAAACAACTTCGGCAGGTATGAATGGTTAATGCAGCTGCATATTTCCCAATCTGGCAGATATAGCTGCTGTCGGACACGCCTTTTTGCATCGTCCGCACCGGATACATTCCACATCATTAGCGTTTTTAACCGGGTCTACCTGCATTTGACATACCGCGGCACATTTCCCGCAATGGACACATTTATTTTCATCCACGCTGTATCTGAAAACCGATATGGGATTAAAAACAGAATAAAATGCGCCCAACGGACAAATGTATTTGCAAAACGGCCGATAAATAATCATTGAAAGTACAATGACCGCAACAAGTATAAAACTTTTCCAAACAAAAAGCCATCCAATCGCACTCCGCATAACTTTGCTCAATAATACGAGCGGAATACCCCCTTCCAGCGTCCCGGCCGGGCAAATCAGTTTGCAGAAATACGGCGCTCCCTGACCCATAATATCCACCACAAACATCGGAAGAAGAATGACAAACACAAGAAAAATCACATATTTCAACTTTCTCAGCCACCTGTCCCCGCAAAATGTACGAATTTTTTTAGGAAAAGGGATTTTATGCAGCAAATCCTGTATCAGTCCAAAAGGACATAAAAAGCCGCAGACAAGCCTTCCGATAAGAGCCCCGATAAAAATCAAAAAACCGATAACATAATACGCAAATTTAAAGTTCCAGCTTCCAACCACGGCCTGTATCGCCCCGATAGGGCAGGCTCCCACTGCTCCCGGGCAGGAATAGCAGTTTAGCCCGGGAACGCAGACTTTTTTTGTACCGCCTGTATATATTTTCCCATGAATAAAGCCTGCAAAATGGCTGTTGGTGAGCAGCGCCCAGATTGCCTGTATGCCATGTCTCGGCCATTCATTTACTTTTATCTTCTCTCTATCCAATTCCAATACACTCCATACATATGTTGATAGCTTTCGTCAGCACCACCGCCGCTTCACCCCTGAAAATTCCATAACACATCATTAGAAGTCCTGCACCGGCTGCTGCCGGCCCCATCCAGGATTTACTCACTCTCATTTTGTTTCTCCTTCCAATGCTGCCAATTCTTTTTCAACAACTTCTGTCCACTCTTCCAAACCGGCGCTTCCACCGTATGTTTCGCCGACAATGTTCCCGTTTTTATCCACAAAAAATGTCTCCGGGTATGACTGAATATCACTTAAACGTCCATTCATCCAGCCGGAATCCGGTACAATCAGCGGATAGGTAATTTCAGCCTGCTTCTGCAGCATTTTTGCTTTTTCGATACCCTCTTCACTGGAATCTCCATTTTCATCCACCGCATCCATAACAACGCCGACAACTTTGACACCCTTATCGGCCATTTGCTCGGATAATTTCTGCAAATCCGGCAATTCCTGAACACATGGCGTACACCAGGTTGCAAATACATTAACCATCGTCAATTCTGCATCTTCGAAAATCTTTTCTGTACAGATATTTCCATCAATATCCTTTGTTTCAAATTTTCCTACGCTTTCCGTATTCCCCTTCGCCTTGTCCGGCGCCTCTTT
>URND01000139.1 GCA_900549105.1 uncultured Eubacteriales bacterium | reverse complement strand
AGCCGAGACATTATCTCGAAAGAGATTTCTCGGCTCCTACCTAAATATTTTTTAATTTTTTTGAGCGCCGATATTCCAGCGGGTTCATCTGAAATTGTTGACGGAATACCTCGGCAAACTTACCCTGTTTTGTATATCCAATTTGTGCAGCGATTTCAGATATGGATAGCGTGGTTTCAGTCAATAACTTTTCTGCCATGCTCATACGCAAATCGCGCAGATAATCAGAAACATTTTTCCCATACACTCCACGGAAATAGTTTTTCAGACTTGTTTCACTAACGCCGAATTGCTGTGCAATCTGCTTCATGGGAATATGCTGTTTCAAATCAGCGGTTAATATCTGTTCTGCTTTTTTCGCAATTTCTACTTGTATGCTGGTATAGAAGGTAAGAGTTTTTTCCTGGATAACATTTCCAGCATCTAACAGCAGATGCAGCAACTCTAAGACGCAAAGTTTCATGTGAAAAGGGGACGGTGTTTCATAGACCTGCCATAAACTCTCAAGGAGTTTTCCCATTTCACTGCTGGCTTCTGCGATGTATGTATCCTTTTTTTCAAAGTAGATTTCTGACAGTTGCGACAAGTTCAAATTAAAAAGATTATCCACATTGGAGTTGGCTTCTGTAAAAAAATCAGGGTCAAAATACATGGTAATACCGTGATAATACTTCGTAGGGAAATAAGATTCGCTTTGCGAGGTCTGCCTGCTGATGCAAAAATCTTTTTCTTTGAGATAAATATAAGAATTGTCATCCAAAAGCATTTCAATCCGGCCACCCACACAATAATTAAACTGCATAGGGTGATACACAGCATTTTCTGCGATTTCTCCCGGCAAAGAACGAGCGTGAATGTCAAAGAAAATCAGGTGCATATATGGCAGAATATTGAAAAGGGTTGTTTTACTGATGCCCTCTGCCGAATTGA
This sequence comes from uncultured Eubacteriales bacterium, assembly GCA_900549105.1. Classification (GTDB taxonomy): domain Bacteria; phylum Bacillota; class Clostridia; order Lachnospirales; family Lachnospiraceae; genus Frisingicoccus. Next base: position 6,103 of record URND01000139.1, on the reverse strand, counting down.
TTGTGAATGACAGGCTATCCGGCCCTTTTTGCAACTGCACATTTGATGAAACCAAATAGTTTTCAAGCATTTGATTTAATATTTCACCCATTACACCGCCCCTTTTTCAGCTACTATTTCTTGTGATATGCAATCGTCACAACTATTATCGTCTTATTTTGATTTCTTGTCAAGTTGAAAACTCGTTGCTATATGGGGCTAAAATACTGATATAGGGATAGAAGTACAGAAGCCAGGTATGTTATACTTCATTGTGGTTAGCGAAGTCTAACCACAACAAAAGGTTAGGAGGACATTCTCATGAATGAAAAGAAACTAAAGGCAAGAGATTTCATAACCATTGGTATCTTTACCGCGATCCTGTGGGTTGTGCAGATGGTTATCATGTATCTCGGATTTCTGTCCCCGTTTATCGTCGCCGGCTATGCGGTTCTCATCCCGATTGTCACTGGTATTCCGATGATGCTCTACTATGCGCGGATCGAGAAGTTTGGGATGCTTACAATAACATCGGTTATTGTTGCAATTCTGTTGTTTATCTTTGGTATGGGATTTCTTGGCGCACCTATTTGTATTGCAGCAGGAGTGATTGCAGATTTGATTGCCAAGTCCGGGAAATATAAAAGCTGGAAAAAAACCGTTATCAGCTGCGGCGTATTCAATCTTTGGGTTAGTGCAAGTTATCTTCCTCTCGTCCTCACGGCAGATTCTTATAAGCAAAGTCTGATTGAAGGCGGATTTGATGCTTCTTTTGCCGATACTCTGTTTACGCTCGTAACTCCCGCTACATATCCAGTCATTATTCTGCTCTGCTTTGTGTGCGGAGTAATCGGTGCGTTTATTGGTAAGGCCGTTGTACGGAAGAACTTTGAAAAGGCGGGAATTGTGTAAATGGAAAATGGATATAGAAAAAGCCTCAATATCCGCTTCCATCTTGATCCGAGAACAAAACTACTTTTGCTGATTTTGTTTTCCGTTGTTGTGATGATTGATATAACGGATGGCCCGGCTTATATTGTCCGGGCCATCATGACCTACATTCCTGTGGTTCTGGTCTGCCTGGAAGGGAAACCCCATGTAGGCGCAAGATTTACTGTTCTTTTCATTTTGGCTACATGGCTTATGGAAATTACGCAGGAAAACATCGGGGGCATAGCGGGCATGTTAATACTATTTCTATGCTACATGATTACGCAGTTTGCACCAACGATGATTATGGTCTGGTACTGCATTTCAACAACAAAAATTAGTGAATTTATGGCTGCTATGAACCGGATGCGCCTGCCACAAGGACTTGCAATTTCTATTGCCGTAATGATGCGCTTTTTTCCTACATTGTCAGAGGAATACCGGTCAATCCGTGATGCTATGCGTATGAGAGGAATTACTTTTGGCGGCGGCAAGGTAACTAAAATGATTGAATATCGCTTAGTTCCTCTGCTGTTTTCCTGTATCAGTATCGGGGACGAGTTATCAGCGGCGGCAGTCACCAGAGGTCTTGGAGCCCCGGTAAAAAGGACGAATGTTTGTGAGATTGGGTTCCATAGCAAAGATTATGTGGTAATTGCAGTAACTTTAGTGTTGTCAATTTTATATATTTACCTTTCGGTGTGAGTGGAAGTGGGATGATATGATTGAGATAAAAAATGTAACCTTTCATTATTCAGGATTAGACCAAGCGGGGCTTTGTGATTTTAATCTGTCTGTTACAGACGGAGAATGTATTCTTTTGTGCGGTGCATCAGGCTGTGGTAAAACAACTGTGACGAGGCTTATCAATGGTCTTATCCCCCATTTTTTCAAGGGCGAGCTTACCGGGGATGTTTATGTGAATGGATTAGACATCAAGCAGCAGGAACTTTATAATCTGGCCGGAATTGTCGGGTCTGTTTTCCAAAATCCCCGCAGCCAATTCTTTTCCGTAGACACAGACGGCGAAGTGGTCTTTGGGCCTGAAAATATCGGCTTGCCAAAGCCGGAAATTTTAACCAGAAAAAAGCAGGTAGTCCAGGAGTTAAATCTAAATGATCTTTTGGGACGCAGCCTTTTCGACTTATCTGGCGGTGAAAAACAAAAGATTGCCTGTGCATCGGTGGCGGCTCTCTTACCGGACATCATCATTTTGGATGAGCCATCCTCAAACTTGGATTGGGCGGCAATCCGTGATCTGCGTGATGCTATGCAGCTTTGGAAATCTCAAGGCAAGACGATCATCATTTCAGAACACCGCCTATGGTATCTGAAAGATATTATTGACCGGGCCGTTTATATGGAAAAAGGCCGTATCGTCAACAAATGGACAAGGCAGGAATTTTCTCAGCTTACAGAAAAGGAATTGAAATCCTATGAACTTCGGCCTGTTACATTGGAGGAACGCTATATCCGGCAATTCTCTAATGTTTCAAAGTCAGGCGATGAAAATCCCGCAGACCAGAGAAATCTGGAAACAGGCATTGACGGAGATGAACTGTTGTGCCTTACGGATTTCTATTTCACCTACACACCGCGAAAATATCTTTTTGTAAAGAAAAAGCTGACACCAGAAGATGAAGAAATTTGCGATTTACGGATACCACATCTTCAAATTGAAAAAGGGAAAATCGTCGGAGTGATTGGGGATAACGGCTCTGGAAAATCAACCTTTCTTCGCTGCTTATGCGGGTTAGAAAAGACCTGTATAGGAACTGTTGAAGTCTCAGGCAGAACATATCATGGGCGGCAGATGACAAAGATTTGCTATATGGTTATGCAGGATGTAAACCATCAGCTATTTACAAACAGTGTTCTCTCCGAAGTGCTTCTGTCAATGGAACACCCTGATGAGAAGGCAGCCGAAAAAATTTTAGAAAGCCTTGATCTGGATGAATACAAGGAAAAACATCCAATGGCTTTGTCAGGAGGACAAAAGCAACGGGTAGCGATTGCATCTGCGATTGCAGCACAGGCGCAGATTTTACTTTTCGATGAGCCTACATCTGGACTGGATTACCGCCACATGCGTGAGGTAGCGGAACTTTTGAAAAGACTGGCGGCCGAAGGAAAGACAATATTTGTATCGACCCATGACCCGGAACTGATTGCTTTATGCTGTGATAAGATTATCCGAATCACTGAGGGGCGGGCGCAGGAAGTCGGCTAATATTTCAGAAGGAGGTTGATAAGTTGTGAAAGAACAGAAAAAGGGTTCTCCCCTCGGCACTCTTTGGAGCTGGGGGAAGGCTCATCACGGCAAATTTGTTTTCAGTATTATCCTGGCAATTCTCGGTGTGGCCTGCCAGATGATACCGTATTTTTGTGTTGTTAATGTCATTTCTAAAATGTTCGCAGGAGAGACTGCCTTCTCTGCATATCTGCCTGTATGTCTTGTGGCTTTGACCGGATATTGCGGGAAGGTGCTTTTTTCAAACCTGTCAACAGTAATTTCCCATAATGCGGCGTATAGTACGCTGCGGGATCTGCGGGAGCGTGTTGTGGAAAAACTCGCAAAGGTTCCAATGGGAACGATTTTGGACACCCCATCCGGCCACTATAAAAGCATTATTGTTGACCGGATAGAAGGTATGGAAGTGCCGTTTGCCCATCTCCTGCCGGAAATGACCTCAAATATGTTGGTGCCGCTGTTTATCATTGTGTACCTGTTCGTTTTGGATTGGCGGATGGCGCTCCTTTCCCTGGCAACCCTGTTTATCGGGTTGGTCATTATGTCCATCGGTATGCGGAACTATGCCACAGAAGGCGCAGGTGCAATGGCCGCCAGCAAGAAAATGGCCGACGCTGTTGTAGAGTATATCGGCGGTATTGAGGTAGTCAAAGCATTCAGCCAGTCGGCAGGTTCCTATGAGAAATATGCGGATGCTGTCCGGGGCAATGCAGATTACTACATAAAATGGATGGCTAACAGCCAGAAAACCATGTGTTCTTATAATGCAGTGATCCCATCCGTACTTTTAAGCGTTCTTCCAGGCGGTATGGCTCTTTGGCTTTCCGGCAGTTTGGAAACCGTGACCTTTATGGCGGCGGTTATCTTTTCCCTTGGACTTGTAGGGCCAATCATGGAGGCTTTTTCTTTCACCGGCTCTTTGGCTATGCTGGGAAAAAATACAGAGGAAATCGACAGTATCTTAAATGCCGAAGAACTTCACCATGCCAATAAGCCTGTTGCGTTTGGTGATTTAGAAATTGAACTCAAGAATGTATCTTTTTCTTATGATAAACAGCAGGAAGTTTTGCATGGCATAAATCTTTCCATCCGCCCCGGAACGATGACCGCCTTTGTGGGGCCTTCCGGTTCCGGCAAGTCTACGATTGCAAAACTAATTGCCGGGTATTGGGATGTTACCAGCGGCAGCATTACTTTGGGTGGTCATGAGCTGACAGAGGTTCCGTTGTCACAGCTTTCGGAACAAATTTCCTATGTATCCCAGGACAACTACCTGTTTAACCGCAGTATCTGTGAAAATATCCGTATGGGAAAACCTGGCGCATCTGATCAAGAAGTTGAAAAAGCAGCAATCCGAAGCGGCTGTGACAGCTTTATTCGTGGACTGGATAAAGGTTATGAAACGATTGTCGGCAGCAGCGGCTCCCAGCTTTCCGGCGGTGAGCGCCAGCGAATTGCCATTGCCCGCGCTATGCTGAAAGACGCTCCCATCGTGATTTTAGACGAGGCAACAGCTTTCATTGATCCAGAGAATGAAGCAATCGTCCAGAAAGCAATTTCTGCATTAACTGCCGGAAAGACACTGATTGTAATTGCCCATCGGCTTTCTACAATCACAGGCGCAGATAACATTGTGGTAGTCAATGCAGGAAATATTGAAGCACAAGGCACCCATGAACAATTACTGGCTCATTGTCCGCTTTACAAGGATATGTGGCAGGCGCACATTGGTGCAAGAGATGAAGCGTAAGGAGGTGGTCTCATGCTTGGCACATTAAAGAAAATATTTGCATTTGCAGGCAATCGGAAAGGGCTTTTGAAAAAATCATTGTTCTTTTCCTTTCTTAACGGTATTTTTGCGTCATTTCAGTTTGGCGCGCTCTACTTCATTGTAGACGCTTTAGCTTCGGATAACCACAGTCTTACTTCTGTATGGCTGGCGCTGGGTATGATGATGCTTTCCATCGCCGGACGGATTTTCTCATCCTTCTTTTCCATGAATGAGCAGACGGTAGTAGGATATGGCATGGTAGCTGATAAGCGTATTTCGATTGGTGATCGCCTCCGCTATATTCCGATGGGCTACTTCAACAAGAATAATATCGGCACGATAACCGGCATTGTAACCACGACATTAGGGGATGTAGAAAGTTCAGCACCCGTGGCATTAGTCAATATGATTGGAGGCTTCTTCAATTCTGTTGTTCTTATTCTGTTCCTGCTTCTTTTTAATTGGCAGCTTGGACTTGTCGCTCTGGTTGGTGTTGTCTGCTATCTGCTGGTGACAGAAGCAGCTACTCGAAAATCGACTTCCACAGCAGAAAAAAGGCAGAGCGCACAGAGGGGATTAGTAGAAGCTGTTTTGGAATACATCCAAGGCATGGGTGTGGTAAAATCCTTTGGTTTTGAAAAGGATAGTTCCCAATCTATTGCTGCTGCTATTCGGGATAGCAACAAAGGCAATTTGAAGCTGGTTTATGCAGTAGCTCCTTACATTGCGCTGCAACAGCTTATAGTGCGGATTTTTAGCACGATTTTACTGATACTGTCCATTTATCTTTATACTATCAACGCATTTTCTTTTGTGTATGGCATCCTTTTTGTTGTTCTGTCCTTCACTGTGTTCAACAATCTTGAAAGCGCTGGTAGTCAGATTACGATGTTGCAGATGCTGGCATCTTCGATTGATACCGCAAATTCTGTGGATAATACGCCAGTCATGGACGAAAAGGGTACAGATATTACGCCGCAGGACACAAATATTGTCTTTGATAATGTGGATTTTTCCTATTCAACTCGAAAGATTTTAGACCATGTTAGTTTTTCTATCCCTGAAAAAACGACTACGGCCATTGTAGGCCCTTCTGGGGCAGGTAAGACAACGATGTGCAACCTGATTGCCCGCTTTTGGGATGTGAACGCCGGGAAGATTACCATAGGCGG
>URND01000138.1 GCA_900549105.1 uncultured Eubacteriales bacterium | reverse complement strand
CCAAACCGCCGCAAGAGCCATACGCCAATCATAGGCAAAAAGGCAAATTCCAATCAAAGTTGTTGAAATAAGAGAACCTGCTAAAGAAGGTACAAAATGGGAAAACGCTGTTTCCAGTGTTGCACAATCCCCCATAATGGAATTTGTTAAATCGGCAAGGTCTTTTTTACCGAAAAAGGACAGCGGAATTTTACGGAGCTGTTCCGCTAAGGATATACGTCTTACACCGCTTTCCACATAGGTTGCTAAATAGGTTGCATTATATTGAAACCAAGTGACAATAAATATAAGCGCAAGGCAAACCAAAGCACCAATTATATAGAAAGCAATGCGGTTTCCGGTTACGCCCCCGTTTATAGTATCAATGACAAAATAATAGAGAAGCCCAACAGGAAGCATAAAGGATATATCCTGTGCAACGCAGGCAATACAGCCTTTTATCAAATCGACAGCTCCTTGTCTTGATAGCGCAAAGCGTCTTTGCAATGTCTTGATCATGCTCTTACCTCCCATCCCTTATTTTCATTCAAAATTTTCCATTCTGCCGCTTCGGAATAATTCTTCCACATTCTTGTAAATATGCCGTTTTTCTCTATCAACCCACTATGTGAGCCGCTTTCGACGATCTCACCGTCTTGCAGTACATAAATACAATCTGCGTCTATAATTGACGACAGCCTGTGTGCAATCATAATAACCGTTTTCCCTTTCGAGAGAGCAGATAAAGCCTGTTGTACGCGCACTTCATTGTCCGGGTCGGCAAATGCCGTCGCTTCATCAAGAATCAGGATAGGCGCATTTTTCAAAATCGCGCGGGCAATCGCTATTCGCTGCTGTTCACCGCCGGACAAATACACCCCATTTGTACCGACAATCGTATCTACGCCCTTTGGCAGCTTTTCGATAATATCCGTACACTGAGCAGCTTTTAACGCATGGTCAACCTCCTCTCGTGTAGCGTTAGGCTTTGCCATACGCACATTTTCCAATATGGACGCTTTGATCAGGCGGCTGTTCTGAAATACAAAAGACACCTTATCCATCAGCGTTTCTTTCGGAATATCACGTATGTCAATACCTCCAATCAACACGCGGCCTTTTTGCGGGTCAAAAAATCTTGTGACAATGTTTGCAAGGGTTGTTTTGCCGCCGCCGGATGCGCCGACTAATGCCACAACCTGTCCCGGCTTGATGGACAGAGATACATCATTGAGTGCATTTTTCTCCCCATCATAGCTGTAACTAACGTGTTCTAATGTAATAGAATGATCGGAAGGCACATTATTTACTTGGCTTTCAGACAACGGTTTTTCATTCAGCACCTCGTCAATTCTGTTTATTGCGTCATTCACAATCATTGCGTCCTCACTCATAAACATGATTTTAGTCAATGTTGTTCCGATAACAGGCGTAATCACAATGTAGAAGATCAGGTTTAGCAGCAATTCATTTGTCACGCCACCCCTTGTAAAGAGAATACCTCCGGCAATCAGAAACGCGAATACACCGTTAATTGCAGTTGTATAGAACATCATAGGAAGTCGTAACGCTTTTGTATATGCAATGACCCACTTTTCATAATTATCAATCGTAGCTTTGAAGCGTTTGAAAGAAAAAATTGTCTGTCCGAAAGTCTTTACAACAGGTACTCCCCTTACATACTCAACCGCTTCATTTGACATATCGGAAAGCGCATTTTGATATTCTTTCATTTTTTGTTCCATGTTTTTTCCAGTCATTTTCATCATAATCAAAAAACCAAGTACAACGGGAACAAGGCTTAAAAGCCCTAACCGCCAGTCAAACGCAAGCAGTAAGAAAAGCAGTCCTATGGGCGTTGCAATCGCTCCCGCTTTGTCCGGCAGTCTATGTGCAAGATATGTTTCCGTAGCAGCACTGGAACTGTTTACTATTCGTCGCAGCTTTCCGCTCCCATACTTTTCCGTTACCCCAAGCGGCAAGGTTGTAATATGCCGCATAAGCTCCTTTCGGATATTCGCGGCAACCCGGAACGCGCTCATGTGCGAACACATCAGGGCGGCTATATAAACGACAATAGATATAACCGCAAACAATACAGCAGACCATCCATAACGTGTGACATTCTGCGCCTGTGAGAAATCCGGGGAAACTTTCAGTATGTCGTGAATGATACGCCATATATACCAAAAAGGCACAAGGGCTAACAGCGCACTCATTACAGACAGTACCCAAGAAAGATAGGTCAATATCTTATGCCCTCCGGCATAGCCCATCAATCTTGATAGATTAGACTGTTTTTTCATTGAAAAAAACCTCCTTGAAAATATTTTTATGATATGAGGACAAAATATCTGTCCTCGAATATCCTCATTTTAGTTAGTGCTATCTTTATTTGGTTAGCAACAACTAACTTATGTGCCAAATATAATGGAAAGTTTGCACTTTCCATTATCAAGAATGATAGAACAAATTGCCTTAATGATTTATCCTAATCGGTCAAAGCTCGATTTTTTATTGCCCCATAATTTTTATCCACCCGGCAGTATAAAATGCCCTCATTTCTTTCAGATAATGCTTTGCTTCTTCAAGTGGCATTTCATGTATAATCAGCTCAAAAAAAGTATTAAACATTCCTGTTATCAAGATATGCTCTAATCGTTCATCAATAGGCGGCGCAGGTCTGCCTAATTTTTCAAGAACCACTAAATAATCATGTGTGCCTTTTGTTTCTATTTCAACCATTTCATCAATCAATTTTGAAAAACGTGTTCCCTCCGAACAGCAGAGTATGAGCTTAAATTCATTCAGATGTTCATAGGCATACAAAAGCATTTCATACATACATTCGCCGGAAGTAGTGCTAAGGTTATTTGGCTGTTCCTCTGGCGGCATATCTGCAAATTCTTTCTGCGCCTTGTAAAAGCGTTCCAATAAAAAGTTGTAGTGTTCTCCTACCAGTGCTTCAAACAAATCCTCCTTGCTGTCATAATAGCCATAAAACGCGCCCGTTGTCACACCCGCTGTTTTGACAATATTCCTTAAAGAAGCAGACTTGAAGCCTTTTTCAAGAAATTCCTGCATAGCGGCTGTCAGTATTAAGTTTAATGTTGTCTGTTCTGCTTCACTCATTTTCTTTTTCTCCTATAACACCGTTATATATCACTGTTATATGATACAGCAAATCAAGGAATTTGTCAATAGTTCAAAAAATTTTGCTGAAACTTTGGCAAAATCACATTGTACAGCGTAGTAGGTATCGAAAAGAAAATCAAGAGGGGTTGGGAGACTTCACAACAAGCAAAATCTGTCCGGCAAGCCGTAGGACGCAGACGGGCAGATTTACGGAAAGGGTACCCTTTTCCTATGAATGTTTCATATTAGGAAAACACACTGCCGGAAAGATATGTAGCGGGGATTAGCCCGCTACGGCGGGATCTTCGGTTGTATTGATTTCAATGTACTCAGCAATTTTGCGGAGTTCGTCAGCAAACTTAAACTTTACGCTGATATTGCCGTTTTCGTAAACCTTGATATAGTCTACAAGCTCTATCAGAATTTCCCGGCTCAGTTTGTCGATGTTTTGATATTTCATAAAAGCTATCAGCGCGGGATGTTTGGTATCAACACCATTTGCCAGTTCCGCCCGTTCAGCGGTCAACCGGGCCAGTACATCAGAGAGAGCGGCGATCTGCCGTTCATAATCGGCTTTCATATCCCGATAGTCCTGCTGGGTAATTTCCCCGTCTTTCCAGTCTTGATAAAGAGACTGCTTATAGCGGGTGATTTTTGCCAGTTCCCGCTCTTTCAGAGTAATCTGATCATTCAGCCGGAAAGATTGGCTTTTTTTGAGTGGGGCTGTATTGATACGGGAAATAGCCTCGGAGTAGGAAACCGCCAAATGCACCTGGCATTGTACCGCAAACAGGGCAGCGGCCTCCAGCCGTTCATGCTTAATTGAGTGCATGGAACAGGCCAGCCGAGAGCGGTTCTTGTAAGTTGAGCAGGCATAATATACATTTTTCCCGCTCTGGCTCCGGGTGACGGACTTCCCACAATCCGCACAGCGGAGGAAACCGCTGAACAGGTGGAGTTCCTTTTTCCGTGGAGCTGTCCGGGTATCCCGCTTTAAGAGGGTCTGCACCTTTTCAAAGGTCTCCCGGTCAATAATGGCCTCGTGCGTATCGGGCACCCGTACCCATTCATCCTCTGGCACCGCCTCAATTTCATGTACCTTGTAGCTTTTTACCCGGCGGCGGCCTTGTACCAAATCCCCGGTATAAATCGGATTGGTTAGAATGATTGTAAGGACTCGATCTCCCCACATAGGATTGTCGGACACCGAACAGGAGTTAGGCAAGCCCTTTGTCCTTCGGTATGTCGTAGGGCTGGGGATGCCGTGATCATTCAAGTAATACACGATAGCCCGCCTTGTCATACCTTTCAAGCACATATCATAAATGAGCTTGACATTTTCAGCCGCATCGGGATCGACAATCAACTGATGCTTGTCTTTTGGGTCTTTGACATATCCATAGGGAGCAAACGAGCCTATATACTGGCCGTTGCGCCGCTTGTAGTCAAATACCTGCCGAATTTTCTTTGAAGTCTGATAGCAGTATTGATCGTTCATAACATTGGTGATCGGAACGATAATACTTGAAACACTATCCGGGGACTTGTAGCTGTCCACATTCTCGGCAAGACTGATAAAGCGAACACCCATTTGCACAAACAGGTTGTCAATCAGACTTCCTGCATCGCTATAATTTCGGGCAAACCGGGAAAGGTCTTTGACGATCACACAGTTAATTTTACCGCTCATAACATCGGCCAAGAGCCGCTGGAAGTCCTCGCGGTTGGCGTCTGTTCCTGTGTGTCCATCGTCCACATATTCGGTCATGCTTTCAAACTCGTCTATGTTGCGTTGGTAGAAATCGCCTAACAGGTCACGCTGATTTTTCACGCTGTTGCTGTCGTCTTTGCCTTCTTTAGCTTTTTTTAAATCTTCTTTAGAGAGCCGGATATACGCGCCCAGCCGCCAGCGCCGGATAGTATAAGAGGGAGAGAAACTCTGCTGATACCCTCTGTTTTTTGTTCTTGCCATTGTTCCTCCTTCCCTATCACATTACACTTATATTATAACTCTGTCCGGGTGGGACAACAAGGATGTCTCCGCCTCGGGACACTTTGTCTCGAAGTGACAAACGGGCCGTAACCGAAGTTACAGCCCGCTTTTTTGACGAATAAGGAAGTCGGTCAGAGTGTCCTGGAGGGACGGCCCGCTTTCCGCAAATTCAATTTTCACGCCCACACCACCGATACTAAAGCAGTACGGATTTTTGACGATCTGTAGAAACAGGGCGATACGCTCCATCCGGGGGAGGGCATTATTAAAGGCCATACCGCTCACATCGGGTAAAGACTCGGCAGCCACCGCGCCAATGTCAACGCTTTTCATTTGTTCAAGTTCCTGTGCAGATAATCTCACGGTAAAACCTCCTTTTCAGATTGATAAAACGCCTCCCGCTTGTCTTGTGGGGAAACGCAAGAGGGCAGCACCGCCAGGGTGCCGCCCTCTTGCCTCACTCCACCTTGGGACAAAATGTCTCGAAGTCAGTAAAAGCTTTTTTGATAATGAGCCTCGGCCTCTTCCAAAGTCTTAAAGTCAAACAGTTCGTAAAGTTCTGCCATGACATGGCGAATATCTTTATCAGAAAAACCGCAGTTCTCCATCGCCATGATGATATAGCCGCGGCACGCGCCGTTGCTCCACGGTTCGGAGAGCATGGCCGCCAATTCGGGATCAAAGCTCATAGCCTTTTCCTCCTCGCTCTTTTATTAAGTTTTGCTCTTTGAGTGCAAGAACCGGGAGCCGCTGTAACTCTTTTGGGAAAAATCCCCGAAACAGGCGGCAACGGTCTGTCACCAAGATCGTGTCGGCTTTGCCGTCATTCACAGACTGCATCACAGAACGCAAGCCCGGGCGCTCCAGCGTCCGGCCTGAATAGCCGACATCCAGATAAACGCCTGTAACCACTATTCCGTTTTTTTCTGCATAATTCAGTAGTTCCAATTCCTGCCCTCTGATTGCGTCCATAGCAAAAGGATTTTCCGGGCCAGCCACCCTACAGTATATAACCGCTTTCAAATAATCGCCTCCTATCATAAAGATTTAGGGAACGCCGCGCCCATTTTCTTGACCTGCCCAAAGACAACATGACTCAGCGCGGCGCTCCCACGCAAGGGAGAGCGGCGGCCCGGAGGGACAGGCGGCCAGCCTGCCCTGTGGCGGATCGTGGCCGTGGGATAGCCCATCCCACTTGCGGCGCAGGTGTTGATCGCTCATTCCCGTGGGGGAAGTCACAGCGCACCCGCCGCCTGGCTCCCCGCGCTATGCTCGGGGCCGTCGTTGTTCCGTTACGTAGAGAATTATCCTCCTCTTATTAACCGAGACATTTTTTCATCATTTCCAAGTGGGGAAAGAGGAAAAATCAAAAAGTTTTTTTCATGCGTTCCAGCCCTCTTTTGATAGACTGGCGGACAGACTCCTCATGTACTCCTTCAGCCTCGGCAATCGTTTTTATGCTCTTTCCAAGAATGATGTGGGCATCAATCCTGCGGCCCTGGCTCTCCGGCAAAGAGTTGAGGGCGTTCCATAGACGGATGAACAGCTCCATACGCTCCAGTAGCTCCTGGGGCGTTGGCTCATGCAGGCAGGCGGAATATTCGATCCCGTCATCGCAGTCCAGAGAATATTGCGCCTTATGCCGGGAGAGCCGCCGCTGGTAGGCCATTTCGTGCCGGGCATCGGACACAAACACTTCGGCTACCTCGTCAGAAACCTCGATAAACTGATCCTGTGCGTACCAATAATAAAAATCCTTCAGATTGATTGTAGTCATAAATAAACCTCCGTTTCGGTGTTGGGTGGATGAGTGACCGAAACGGGGCTCGGCGGAGAACGGCATCCCGGGGAGCCGCCCCGCACCTCGGGACAATTTGTCTCGAAGTACAAAAAAGCGCCCGCACAGCAAGACGCTATGCAGACGCATG